>CAYGLJ010000034.1:0-10556 GCA_964350865.1 uncultured Microbacteriaceae bacterium | reverse complement strand
AGCTGACATATGCCGCGGTGGCAGACATAGCCTGTAGCGGTCGACCCATCAGTGCGACCCCTCAGAATCTCCACACCCGCATCAAGCATCTGCTGGGCCTGTTCCCCACTCACACAGAGCACCAAGGTTCCAGGAGCTCGGTGTCGCCCGGCAATTTCGATCATGTCGGTGGGGTGATCGGCGACAACAATAATTTCTCTCTCCTCACGGGCAAGGGCTGCCAGCACCTGAAGGACCCCACCCGCCCCCAAGGGCGTCAGCATCGCCTGGGACACATGAGGGGCCACCAGCGCTCGCGCCCGCTCCATCAGAGCGTAATCACCGCGCAACACCGAGGTCAGGGTGAGAGCCTGGGCGAACAGGGCAACACCGGACGGTGAGGCGCCCTCGTGAATATCAGGGCGAAGAGTAAAGCCCTTCTCGAGCATCACCTCGTCGAGACCCACGGTGAGCTCCGCTCCAACAATGGAGTCGACGAGGCGGAAAGCCTCCGCCACGAAGCGAGATTTGCCTAGAGCCATGCCCAACTCGAGAAGTCCGAGACTGAACGCTCCGTAATCCTCCAGGGTCGCCGGCGCTGTGCCGGGAATTCCTCGCCTCGAAAGTCGAAGAAGTGTGCCGTCCTCCCGGACGTGATGAGCCAGCAACCACGTCGCAACCTGGTCTCCCAGTGCTCCGGGGTTGCCGGGGACACCCGCGCGGTGGGCCTCGGCGAGCCCGCGAAGGGCTAGACCGTTCCAGCCCGTGATGACCTTGTCATCCACCGCAGGTGGAGTGAGACCTTCTCGGCCCGCTGCGTCGAGCTGGTAGTAACCACCTTCACTCGGGCGACCCTCGATGATGCTCTCGCTGTCTTGAGCGGAACCAAACCCTCCCTCCACCAGCAGCGTCGATCGCAGGAACGACACGATGCCGGCGGCAGTATCGAGGTCGCCCTCTCTCGAATACAGGGACAACAACCCCGCATTGTCATAGAGCATGCGCTCGTAATGGGGCTCGCTGAAGTCCCGCATCGTTGCGTAGCGAAAGAACCCACCCTCGACCGAATCGCGCAGGTCGGAGCGCGCGTATGTTTCCACGGTTCTGGAGACGAGCTGGGCCGCAGGCTCGCTTCCGGCCAACCCCTCGCCCTGCAAGAACGACAGCACCGGTGACACCGGGAACTTGGGGGCGCCCCCGAAACCACCGAATTCGATGTCCTCCTGGGCAATGAGAGCATCCACAATGACCGACAGTTGCTCGAGGGAGGGGAACACCTGATCCTGTGAGTCCTTGTCGATAGCCCCAGCCGCATCCGCGAGTGCTCCGACGAGGGCTCTGGAGCTCTCCAGAACGTCCTCTTGCTTTTCTGCCCACGCGGTTGCGACCGCCTCCACCACCTGGGTCAGCGAAGGCTGACCACCCCTGGGCTCTGGTGGCAGATAGGTCTGGGCGTAAAACGCAGCACCCTCAGGCGTGGTGAACACGGTGAGGGGCCACCCCAAGTGGTCCGTGAAAGCTTGCGCCTGTGCCATATAGAGCGCATCGACTTCGGGATGTTCTTCCCGATCTACTTTGATGGCGACCAGTTTCTGGTTGAGCAGCTCAGCCATCCCGGGGTCATCGAAGCTTTCCCGGGACATCACATGACACCAGTGGCAGGTGGAGTAGCCGATAGAGATCATCACAGGGCAGTTGCGCTTCGCCGCTTCCGCAAAAGCTTCGGGACCCCAGGGGAACCAGTCCACGCTCTGGTGAGCATGAGAGAGGAGGTAGGGACTCAGGGCGCCATCAAGGCGACTCACACCGATTACCAGTTGCCGTCCATGGGGTGTGTTCCCACCCGGCGATCTGCATCCATGGCGGCGATTGCCGCCATCTCGTCCCCGCTCAGCTCAAAATCAAAGACCGAGAGGTTTTCAATCATGCGCTCCTTGCGCACTGTCTTCGGGAACACGACGACACCCTCTTGGAGGTGCCAGCGGAGAACAATCTGTTGGATGCTCTTGCCGTGTGACTCGGCAATCTCTGAGAGACCCGGAAGCTCAGCCAGGTCGTATTTTCCTTGTCCCAGCGGCCCCCACGCTTCAGTAATAATCCCGAGTGGTTCTTGGAATCCCCGGAGCTTCCGCTGCTGGAAAGCTGGGTGAAGTTCCACCTGGTTAATCGCCGGGACAACACTTCCCTCTTCCAGAATCCGCTCGAGGTGCTCAGGTTCAAAATTGGAGACACCAATCGCGTGTGCGAGCCCCTGGTGGTGAAGTTCCTCGAGGGCCAGCCACGTCTCCACGTATTCATCTCGCAGAGGAGCCGGCCAGTGAATCAAATACAGGTCCACATACTCAAGCCCCAGTAGCTCAAGGCTGAGGGAGAGCGCCTGGGGCGTTGCAGCTGTTCCCTGGTCAGAGTTCCAAAGCTTGGTGGTGACGAACAGTTCATCCCGGGCAATACCGCTCTTCGCGATAGCGCGACCCACCGCTGCTTCGTTCCGATAAATCATGGCCGTATCGATGTGGCGGTAGCCGACCTCGAGAGCGTCGAGAACAATCTGTTCACACACATCGTCGTCAACTTTGAACACACCGAGACCCAGTTGGGGGATGGGGTCACCGGTGTTGAGAGTCAGAGAGAGCTGGCCATCGGGGGTCTTCATAGCTCCATCCTCACACGCGAGACGGGGTAAAGAAAAGGCAGGGGGAGGAGACTCCGTCGCTGTCTCCTCCCCCTGCCCGTCTTAGTTTAGTAAGGGTTTTTCCCTACCGTGACGATGTTGCGTTGACCTCGTATGAGGTGTTGGTGGACTCGAAGAAGTTCACCAACTGCAAGGTGTCATTCGCTGTGGCCATCCACTTGGCAGGGTTCGAGACGTTGTATTCGGTCTCGAAACCGAGCTCCTCAAGGCGACGGTCAGCCAGGTACTTCACGTACTGGTTGATGTAGTTCGCGTTGAGACCGAGGATGCCGTTCGGGAGGAGGTCGTGGTTGTAGGCCTCTTCCATTTCCACAGCGTCAAGGATCATCTGGCGAATCTCTGCTGCGAACTCGGGAGTCTGCAGGTCAGGGTTCTCCTCGAGCACGGTGAGGATCAGGTTGATGCCGAACTTCAGGTGCAGGCTCTCATCGCGCACGATCCAGTCCACCAAAGAACCGAAGTTACGCAGCAGGTTGCGCTGGCGGAAGCTCAGAGCAACCATGAAGCCGGAGTAGAACCAGATGCCCTCGAGGATGACGTTGTACGCGACCAGGTTGCGCACAAAGTCTTGCTTACCCTCGGTGGTGTTGATGTCGATGGTGTCCTCGGTCATACGACGGATGAACTTCACTTCGAAGTCTTCCTTGCGTGCCATGGAGGGAACATCGACGTGGGAGGCGTAAGCCTGCTCGCGGTCAATGGGGAAGGTTTCGAGAACATACTCGAAGCTCATGCAGTGGTTTGCTTCTTCCCACATCTGCTTGGCGAGGTAGAGGTGCGCTTCTGGGGCATTGATGTAGGGGTACACACCAAAGGCCAGAGCCTTGTTGACCAACAGCTCGCTGGGGTTGAAGTAGCTCATCAAGAAGGTGATGGCGTGACGCTCTTCGTCCGTCATCTTCTTGAAGTCAGCGATGTCTTCACCCAACTGAATTTCGTTGGGGAACCAGGTGTTCGCAACAGCCTGGTCGTAGAGGTCCATAGCCCACTTGTATTTCACAGGCTTGAGCAGCAGACCTTCTTGTACTCCTTGTCCGAGGATTCCCATTGTTTTTCCTATCTCTAGATCGTTGTTTGTGTGTGAGTCGGAACTACTGGCAGCTATCGCACTGCAGAAGGTCCATGGGGTCTGTAGGGACGGCGTAGCCGTCGATGGTCGTGGAATCAAAGGTCATGGTGATTACTCACCCGCCTTTGGTGCTCCGCCAAAACCGAAACCCTTCTTGGGGGCACCGGCACTAGCGGCAACAGGCTCGGCCGAGGCCGGTGCTGCTGCACCAAAGCCCTTCTTCGGCGCTCCTGAACCACCCGAGCTATTGATTTGCTCAGACTTGTTGACCTTCACCGTTGACTGCTCAGCGGTGTGGCGAGGCTTCATGTGCAGGTAGTACGTGGTCTTCACGCCACGCTTCCATGCACCGGAGTAGATCGACATCAAGTCGTCCATGTCCCTGGTCTCCAGGTACATGTTGCGGCTAATGGCCTGGTCGATCCACTTCTGTGCCCGGGCTGCTACTTCGAGGAAGGCAAACGGAGACAGCTGGAAGCTCGTCTTGAAGGTGTCCTTCAGGCTCTGAGGAATCGAGGCAATGTCCTGGATGTCACCCTGGCTGCGCAGGATGTCTTCGCGAGTGGACTCCCACAGACCGTGCTCACGCAGCGCGTTCACCAGGTTGCGGTTGACCTCGAGGAACTTACCGGAGCTAGTCGAGCGGCTGAAGATCTGGGAGAACTGAGGGTCAAGACCCGGAGTCGTTCCCGCAACCAGACCAATCGATGCCGTCGGCGCGATGGCCATCAGGGTGGCGTTGCGCATACCGCCCTTGACCTTCTCGCGCAGAGCGTCCCAGTCCAGACGCGTGGTGCGGTTCACCTCGACGGGAACACCACGGTCGGCCTCAGTCAGGTCAATGGTGTCCAGGGGCACAATTCCCTGAGACCACCGTGAGCCCTCAAAGTTGTTGTAGGAGCCGCGCTCGCGAGCGAGGTTGGCGGACTCATCGATGGCGGCATAGGAGACGTGCTCCATGATTTCGTCGATGAGGTCGTAGGCCTCTTCGCTCTCGTAGCTGTAGCCGAAGCGCTCGATGACGTCGGTGAAGCCCATGACTCCCAGACCCACGGCACGGTTCTGCTCGTTGGAGTAGTCGGCTTCCTTCACGCTGGAGCGGGTGATGTCGATCAGGTTGTCCAGCTGACGAACGGCAACACGGGCGCTCTCGTCAATCTTCGCCCAGTCCATCTTTCCGTCCAGAACGTGCTGGGAGAGGTTGATGGAGGCGAGGTTACACACGGAGACGTTGTCGACATCCTGCGGCAAGCAGATCTCGGTGCAGAGGTTGGAGAGGTGAATCGTGCCGGTGTTGTTGTTGATGGCACGGTTGTTGATCGTGTCCTTCCAGGTCAGCCATGGGTGGCTGGTGGCCTGGAGGGAGATCAGGATGGCCTTGAACTGCTCGCGGGCACCGATCTTCTTGAACATGTTGAGCTTGCCGGCTTCGGCCATCTCTACGTACTCCGCGTAGCGCTTCGAGAACTCAGCACCGTAGAGCTCGTTGAGGTCAGCAACCTCGAGCGGGTCAAAGAGGTACCAGGGCTCGTCGTTTTCGACGCGCTTCATGAACTCGTCTGAAATCCATACGGCGGTGTTGGCCGTGCGGGTGCGGCGGTAGGGGTCACCGGAGTTCTGGCGCAGGTCGAGGAACTCGGGGAAATCGAGGTGCCAGTTCTCCATGTAGAAGCACAGCGCACCGAACTTCTTGCCACCGCGAGACACCGCGCGCAGCACGGAGTCGATGGTGTGCATAAAGGGGATAGGACCAGTCGAGGTGGTGTTGTTGGAACGAATCGGGGATCCCTGAGCACGGAGCTTGGTGACGGCGAGGCCGATTCCCCCGGTTCCCTTGGTGAGCCACATAACATCGCGGGTGGTCTTCGCGATGTGCTCGATGTCGTCCTGCATTTCCATGACGAAGCAGTTAGCGAGCTGGGGGTAGCTGGTTCCACCGTTCACGAGAGTGGAGCCGGCAGCCAAGTACTCGAGCTTCGACATCTTCTCGTAGAACTTGAGTGCGTGCTCGGTGGGGTTCTCCTCGTTGAGGGAGAGACCCATCGCGATACGCATCCAGAAGTACTGGGGAACCTCGAGGGGGTCGCCGTTGCGTCCCTTGATGCCGTAGCGGTTATTCAGGGTCACAACGCCGATGTACTTCAGCAGCTCGTCGCGGCTGGGCTCCAGAGCGGCTGCGAGGCGGTCAAAGTCGAACATCTGAGTGAGGCGCTCATCGAGCAGACCCTCCTCAACGCCACGACGGACGTTTTCCTCGAAGTGCTGAACGTGAAGCTGCTTGAGCTCTTCGGAAGATTCGTAATCACCGAGAACGCGCTTGTAAATGGTCTTAACGAGCAAACGAGAAGCCAACACATCGAATGCAGGGTCATCCTTGACGTTCTGCAGTGCGACCTGAATCACGGCCTCATCGAGCTGCTGGGTGGTGATGCCATCGAACAGCGTCAATTCCAGTTCACTGGCGATTTGAGTCACCCAAGTGATCGAGTCGTCGAGCCCCTTTGCTGCCTCCTCGATGGCCAGGTTGATCTTGTTTGCGTCGTACGCCTCTCGATCGCCATTGCGCTTCACCACGGTGATGTTCACTGTTATCTCCTCAATCCTTGGCCCAGGGACCACAAATCACGTTATTTTCTGTTGGTTTTCTATCCCCGGTGGTGCTCAGAGGGCACTTTTTCCTTCGACAGCTTGACCACTATATATGGCACTTCTGACAATTTGCATACCCCACATGTTGTGGGCGTGTCCTCCACACCTGTGGACAACTTTGGCCGGTTTTCCACAACCCTGGGGACAGTTTCCGTGCCCTCAGAAGCCACTGTTTCAGGGACCACTGACACTGTGGCAGCGGGCGTAAGCTTGCAGGGCTGTGAACAAATACGCCGACCTGTTGAAAACTCCCGGAGTGGCCAGAATCATCTCTGCCCAGCTCACCGCGAGGCTCCCCTCAGGAATGATTTCACTGGCGTATCTGCTCCACATCGAGCAAATCTTCAACTCCTATGGTCTGGCCGGTTTAGTTCTCGCCGCGACCAGCTTCGGCCAAGCGCTCGCAGGGCCCCTCACCTCGCGGTGGATGGGCTACTGGGGAATGCGCCCTGTCATCACTCTCACCATCATCGTCTCCGCCATTGCGATGGCGGGTATTGCCTTTGTTGTCATGCCGATCGGTGCCTACATCGCAGTCGGCTTTCTCGGCGGTCTCGCCACCCCTCCGATTCAGCCCGCTGTTCGCACCATCTACCCCACCATGGTGACCTCGAAGCAACTGACCCCGCTGTTTTCCCTCGATGCCTCTGCTCAAGAGATCATCTGGATCGCCGGTCCCGTGGTGACGACATTTATTGCGACCCAAATCTCGACCCAGCTCGCCATCATTGTGGCGGGAGGATTCCTCATCCTCGGGGGGCTCTGGTTCCTCTCCTGTCGCGAGCTCGGTGAGGTGAGCATCCCGCAGAGCAAAAACAAGATGGGCGTTGTCCTGCGCAAACCGCCTGTCGTGCTCGCCACTGTTGTGGGCTTCCTACTCATCGGTGCCGCCGCCGCAGTGGAGGTAGCGGTCGTGTCCGTGTTCGGTCATGGTGGCCCTGAAGCCGGCATTGTTCTCTCCATCTGGGCGATCGGGTCCATCATCGGCGGGTTGGCGCTCGGAGGCCTCGCGATCGGGCCGTGGGCGCTGGCCGCCCGGATGCTCGTGGTCTTCATCGGCATTGCGATGGCTGGAGCCATCCTCGACTTCTGGTGGATTGCGCTGGCGCTGCTGATCGCGGGGGCAGGGATCGCCCCGGCTCTCGCCGTCATGTTTGCCATCGTCTCCTCCAGTGTGAAGTTCTCCGACACTGCGGAGGCCTATGGCTGGATGGGGTCAGGTCAGTTGGTGGGCGCTGCCCTGGGATCAGCGGTGGCGGGGTTTGCCATCGATGGGTTTGGGTCTCTCGGTGGTTTCGTCGCCGCCAGTATCTTCGCGTTCCTGGGTTTCCTGGTGCCCACACTGTTCAAGAGCGCTCACCCCGACCTCCGAGGTCGTGATGCCATGCCGCTTGCCGATACAGAACCGGTTCGCATCATCAAGCGTTAGAGAAACAACACCGGCAGCATGGAGGCCACGAGCGCCAGCGCCATGACCGTCGTGAAAATTTTCTGGGAACGCGCAGTGCGAAGCCACCGAGCGAGAAGGGTTCCCACGAACACCCACACGATGGCGCCTGGCATCGTGAAACCGATGAACATGGCCAGAGCGATCAGCACGCTGAGAACCCCCAGCTCGACCGGCACATACGCAGTGACAAACGTGGCAATGACGATCCATGCTTTGGGATTCACCCACTGGAACAGAGTTGCCCGCCAGATAGTGGTGGGTGAGCCGCCATCCTCCCCCGGTTGGGGAACAGCGGCTCGATAGATGCGCCAGGCCATGTAGAGGACGTAGGCAAAGCCCACGTACTTCATCACCTCGTACACAGCGGGGTAGGCAGTGAAAAACGCTCCCAACCCCGCGCTCATGGCGATGACCATCACTGAGAGGCCGATCACCATCCCGACCAGGTGAGGTAGTGCGCCCTTCTGGCCAAATCTTGCGGAAAGAGTGAGCAACACCGTGTTGTTGGGCCCGGGGCTTACCGAGGTAACAAAGGAGTAGATCGCCATCAAGCCCAGTAGTTGCAGATCCACTCCCACAGGATAGGCCCCTACACTTCCGGGCATGAGCGCTCCCTGTACTGTCTTTGTGCGTCTGACACCACTGCCCGGCAAGCGCGCGTTCACCCGCGCGCTCATCCTCGAACTCATCCCCGAGATTCAGGCCCTGGAGGGGTGCGAGGAGTATCGACTCTTCGACGCCGTTGATGGTGACCTGATGCTCTACGAGCGTTTCACCACGCGTGAGCAATGGCAGGCGCACTTTGAGGCCGCGCCCATTCTTCGGCTAAAAGCCGAACTGGCCGACGCTGTGGTGCTGCCCGTGGAGAGGCTGGAAACCTACGAAGCTTAGGGAACCGGGTCTCCCAGAGCGCCGAGAAGATAACGCTCCAGCGTTCCCTGGGCAGAGGAGGATCCCCCGTGCTGGCCTTGGAACTGGCTGGTGCCATCGGTGCCACACAGGCCCACAATGCGACTAGCGCCACCCGGGTGTGAGTCGATCCACTCGGTGAGGTCGTACACGTTGTCGTCGATAATCGCCCAGCAACTCTCCGCAGTGTTGTTGAGGCTTACTGTCTCAAGGCCCAACACGTCGCTGGCGCCACTGGCCCCAGTGCCGCCATCTGGCTCCACCGGAATCATCTCGTCGTCAGTGTCCATCTCGGTGACCGCAGAGTCGGTGCCTTCAATACGCTCCGACCACGTCTCCTCAGCACCGGAATGACCGGCGAGAACGGTGATGACCACCGCGATAATGCCCACAACGACGATGACGCCACCGATGACGGCGGCCAGAATTTTTCCACGAGAGGATGCCATGCGCGCCACGATAAGCCAGATAACTGAAAGAACTGCGAGAGCCACGGCAACCGGTGGCAGCATCTCACCCCACTCGGAGTGCTGACCGGCAGATCCCACCCGAGCCTCCAGAGCTTCCCCTGACTGCTCAGCGATGATCGCCGAGATGGCTCCGACGATGGCGAGGGCTACAGCCGGGTAGCGGTAGTGCGCGCGAAGCCTGGGGATGGCAATCACCAGTATCAAGCTCAGAACTGCCAGGGGAAGAACAATCACGACCGCGTGGGTGATAAACACGTGGACCGGTAGGCCGGTGATCAGATCAAAGGGACCAGTGGAGGCGGGGGCGAGCACCATGCCTTGAGTGTAGAAAGGAAAACTTTCGGGACTCTGAACGCCACCCCAGGATTGCCCACAGGGGCGGTAAGTTAGGGAGACATGAGCAATGGTGCCGTCATTCCTGGGTCGCGCAAACTGCGCGGGAGCCTCGATATCGCTATGGGGTTGCTCATTATTGCCGCCTACATTGACCTGATTTCCGGGCAAGTGGCGGAGGGAACGTTTACTCCTGGTACCCACTTCGCCTATCTGACAAACCAAACCAGCTATTCCAACATTGTGGTGCTGATTGCTGGGGGCATCCTCGCCTGGAGCAAAGCGGTCGATACCGTGCTGTACGCGACGGTTCGAGCGAACTTCACGGTCTACGCCGTGGTGGTGGGCTTGGTTTACAACTGGTTGTTGCGAGAACCTGACCATTTTGATTTCCATAACGAGGTCACCCACGTTGCCATCCCGATCTATCTCCTCGCCGACTGGGTCATTCGCGCGAGGCGGCCCCGGATTGGCTGGAACACGGTCTGGATAGGGGCGTCTTACCCACTCGCATGGGCATTAATAACCCTTGTTCGAGGCCAGTTCGTGGACTGGTACCCCTACTTCTTCCTCGACCCCACCGGGTCACTCGGGTGGGGAGGAGTTACCGCCTACATCATCGGAATCACGGGGATTTTCCTGGCGGCCATCACCGGTGCCGTGGGAATCAACCACCTCCACCAGCGCACCTAGAGCTCTATTGGGGGCGCTTTCGCCACCAGGTAACGCCATAGATCACGGCGGCAATCAGGAACGCGCTGACATAGAGCTCCCAAACATCCGACCAGATCGAGAGGATGGCGAGCGTTCCGAGCACCAGAATCACCGCTAACCACACGAGGTGGGCGAGAAGAGACATCTCTACTTCTGGTCCGGCTTCTTGCGCAGAGAGGAGAACACCCCGAAAAGTCCGTAACCCAGCAGAAGCACTGTGGCGATGGAGGCAAGAAAAGGATCAGCCTCGAATGCTTGCTCCCGAATCGTCACCCACAGGGCGATGGAGAG
>CAYGLJ010000033.1:0-10575 GCA_964350865.1 uncultured Microbacteriaceae bacterium | reverse complement strand
TTGCGGGCCTAGAGCCACTGTTCTGACCTTCAATAACTGGTCTAAGGTTGTCCTATGACTTTGCGGGTGGCGATCGCTGGCGCCAGTGGCTATGCCGGAGGAGAAGTGGCGCGCCTGCTTGCGGGTCATCCCGAATTTGAGGTGAGCACGCTTACCGCGCACTCCCTGGTGGGCCAGAGCGTCGAGCAGGTGCATCCGCATCTTTCCTCGCTGCATGGACAGGTTTTCCAGCCCACAACCACTGATGTTCTCGCCGACCACGATGTCGTCGTTGTGGCGCTCCCTCACGGGGACTCTGGTGAGCTGGGAGAGACACTCCTGGCTGAGGGAGGACAGAAGGTTCTCGTTGATCTGGGAGCGGATCGTCGCCTGGAGAGCGCGACGGATTGGGATGCCTTCTATGGCGGCACCCATTACGACCCCTTTATCTATGCAATGCCAGAGCTTCCTCGGGTGAGCGGTCCTTCCTCACGCGAGCTCATTTCCCAGGCCAAGGCTCTGGCGGCGCCGGGTTGCAATGCCACTGCCATCACCCTGGCGCTGGTGCCCTTGCTTGCTAGGGGCATTGTCGTGCCCCAGGATCTCAGTGCCGTGTTGGCAGTCGGATCATCAGGGGCAGGAAAATCTCCGCGGGGTGACCTGATGGCCTCCGAGCTACACGGGTCGGCCAACCCGTATGCCGTCGGCGGAATTCATCGCCACCTTCCCGAGATTGCCCAGAATGTTCGCGTGTCGACGGGGCTCGATATCAGTCTGTCCATGACGCCCGTGCTCGTTCCCATGTCGCGCGGGATCCTCGCCACCTGCAGTGGAGTCAGAGCGGAGAGCCACAGCGCCGCCGATATTCATGCGCACCTGCAGGATGCTTACGCCTCTGAGCCCTTCGTGACGGTATTGCCTCTGGGTCGCTTCCCTCGCTCCGGCGATGTGGTGGGGAGTAATCAAGTCCACCTGGGGGTGGCGCTCGATGAGAGCGTGAATCGGGTAGTGGTGATTTCTGCGATTGACAACCTGGTGAAGGGAACCGCAGGAGCAGCGCTTCAGTCGTTGAATCTCGCTCTGGGCTTCGAGGAAACACTGGGCCTGGTTCACAATGGGGTAGCTCCGTGAGCGTGACCGCCGCCATGGGCTTCACCGCAGGAAGTGTCGCGGCCGGATTGAAAACATCAGGGGGAGCCGACCTCACGGTCGTTGTCAATGAAGGACCCCACTTTGCCGGTGCCGCGGTGTTCACCACTAATCGTGCCAAAGCAAACCCTATTCTTTGGTCCCAGCAGGCCATCAGCTCGGGTGCGATCAAAGCCATCGTGCTCAATTCCGGTGGCGCTAACTGTTTCACGGGTCCTGAAGGTTTTCAGCTCACCCACGCGACTGCGGAAAAAGCGGCAAGCCTCCTGGAGGACACAGGAGCTACTGAGATTCAAGTGTGCTCCACCGGCTTGATTGGTGAATTGTTGCCCGCGGGCGCCATCATCAATGGCCTCGAGCTCGCACTTGCCAGGAGAGATAGCTCCCCGGATGCTGGTGAAGAATCCGCCCGAGCGATTATGACGACTGACTCTGTTCCCAAAATGTCACAGGTGACGCTCTCCACCCCAGAGGGAGACGTCACGATCGGGGGAATGGCAAAGGGGGCTGGCATGTTGGCGCCTGGCCTCGCCACGATGCTGGTGGTGATCACCACGGACGCAGCACTCCCCGCCGAAGCTCTCGATGCAGCACTTCGGGAGGCGACCAGGCTCAGCTTTGACCGACTGGACTCTGATGGCTGCATGTCCACCAACGATCAAGTCACCCTGATGGCATCAGGAGCGAGTGGTATCGCACCGGAACACGGGGCCTTTACTGCTTCCCTGACGGAACTCTGTCGGGATCTCGCCCAACAACTCATGAGGGACGCCGAAGGCGCCTCACACGACATCACGATCGAGGTTCGCGGAGCGATGAGTGAATCTGACGCGCTTGCCGTGGGGCGCTCGATTGCGAGGAATAACTTGTTCAAGGCCGCAATTTTTGGCAACGACCCCAACTGGGGCCGGGTTTTGGCGGCGATTGGCACTGTGGATGCAGATTTTGATCCCTACAACGTTGATGTCCTGATGAATTCTGTGCGGGTCTGCCACCAGGGTCGACCCGATC
This sequence comes from uncultured Microbacteriaceae bacterium, assembly GCA_964350865.1. Taxonomy (GTDB): domain Bacteria; phylum Actinomycetota; class Actinomycetes; order Actinomycetales; family Microbacteriaceae; genus Pontimonas. The sequence goes on along the minus strand of CAYGLJ010000033.1, from coordinate 8,436 downwards.
GACCGCGGACTGAGGTTGATCTGACGCCGAGGGATACCCACGTTCTGCTGGAGCTGAATGCCGGGGACGCCTCCGCGACAATCTGGACAAATGACCTGACCCACGATTACGTCCACGAGAACAGCGCCTACTCGAGTTAGCAATGGACACCACATCTCTTTCCCACGCGGATGCTCTCCTCAAAGCGGGAACCCTGACCGAGGCTTTGCCCTGGATTCGGAGATTCCAGGGCAGCATCTTTGTGATCAAGCTGGGGGGAAACGCCATGGTCGATGGAGATCTTCTCCAGGCCTTTGCCGATGACATGGTTTTTCTCGCCACGGTGGGGGTGAAACCCGTCGTGGTCCACGGTGGTGGACCCCAAATTTCCCGAGCGTTGACCGATAAAGGCATTCCGAGCGAGTTTCAGGGCGGATACCGGGTCACCTCCACCGAAGCTATCCCCATCATTCGGGATGTGTTGAGGGAAGAAATCAGCGCTGACTTGCAGCAGCGCATCAATCGACACAGTGACTTAGCGGTCGTGCGAAACGGCGAGGACGATGGTCTCTTCGTGGCTGACCGTCGGGGAGCACTCGTCGATGGTGTGTCAGTGGACCTTGGCCATGTTGGCGAAGTGGTGCAGGTCAATCCCGCTGAGATTGTGGCTTTGCTCGAGCAGGGAAAAATACCCGTGGTGTCCTCGATTGCGCCCAACAGGGATGGCTCTGGTCTGTTGAATGTGAACGCGGATGCCGCCGCCGCGGCTCTCGCTGTGGCGCTCCGCGCCGAGAAGCTTGTTCTGATGACTGATGTGGCAGGTCTCTATGCGAACTGGCCGGAGACCGACTCCCTCATTTCGACCATCACGGTGGAGGAGTTGACCGACTTGTTGCCCCGCCTCGAGAGCGGGATGATTCCCAAAATGTCCGCGTGCCTCGATGCTGTAAACGGGGGAGTACCCAAAGCAGCCATTATTGATGGCAGACTGGCGCATTCACTGTTGTTGGAGGCTTTCACCACCTCCGGAATTGGAACTGAGGTAGTGGCATCATGACCCGGCATTTCCTGCGAGATGATGACATCACGCCTGCAGAGCAGCACGAGATTCTTGAGCTTGCCGCCTCGATGAAAGCCGATCGTTGGCGTGAACGGCCATTGGCTGGCCCTCAGACCGTGGCGGTCATTTTTGATAAGTCCTCGACGAGAACCAGGGTGTCTTTTGCTGTCGGGATCGCGGACCTTGGTGGTCAACCCCTGATCATTTCGACGGCTAACTCGCAGTTGGGCGGTAAAGAGACACCCTCCGACACGGCTCGCGTATTGGAGCGCATGGTGGCCGCTATCGTGTGGCGCACCTATGGGCAGGACGGGCTGGAAGAGATGGCCAAGAACACCACTGTCCCGGTGGTGAACGCACTGAGCGATGACTTTCACCCCTGCCAACTCTTGGCCGATCTGTTGACCATTCGTGAGCACAAAGGATCGTTGGCTGGTCTGACAGTTGCATTCTTGGGTGATGGTGGCTCCAACATGGCCCAGAGTTATCTGCTCGCCGGTGCGACGGCGGGAATGCACGTTCGTGTGGCCTGCCCGCCCGAGTTCGCTCCCGCACAGAGTGTTGTGGGTGATGCACGAGCGATTGCTGAGTCCACGGGCGGGTCGGTCGTGGTGACCAGCGAGCCCAGTGAGGCACTCCAGGGCGCCGACGTTGTGGTCACCGACACCTGGGTGTCGATGGGTAAAGAGGCTGAGAAGGCCGAGCGCGTGGCGACCTTTGGTCGCTATCAGGTTGATGGTCTAGCCATGGCTAAAGCAGATAGTGCCGCAATCTTCTTGCACTGTTTGCCAGCAGACCGAGGGTTTGAGGTCGCTCCCGAGGTTATTGATGGTCCCCAGAGTGTGATTTGGGACGAGTCGGAGAATCGTCTCCATGCGCAAAAAGCACTCTTGGTCTGGCTTTTGCAGCGGGCCTAGGTCAGAGGGCATCCCAGTAGACTGAGCCTCTACCTCCAAGTGGCCACGGGTGTGGCAGAAAGAAGCGTCGTCGTTGTCTGATCGTGTTGTTCTTGCGTATTCCGGTGGTCTCGACACCTCCGTCGGTATCGGCTGGTTGAAAGACGCCACTGGCAAAGAGGTCATCGCACTCGCTGTGGACGTCGGTCAGGGTGGCGAGGACATGGACGATATTCGCCAGCGTGCGCTCGATTGCGGTGCTGTGGAAGCGGTCGTGGTGGACGCTAAAGACGAGTTCGCCAACGATTTTGTGATGCCCGCGCTCAAGGCCAACGCTCTCTATCAGAAGCGCTACCCTCTGGTTTCTGCCCTCTCTCGTCCGGTCATCGCCAAGCATTTGGCGAGGGTTGCCCTCGAGTTGGGAGCGGACACGGTGTCCCACGGGTGCACCGGTAAAGGTAACGACCAGGTGCGCTTTGAGGCGGCCGTGGCAGCTCTTGCTCCCTCTTTGACGAGCATTGCCCCGATTCGCGACCTTGCGTTGACTCGTGACAAAGCCATCATCTATGCCGAAGAGCATGGCTTGCCCATCAAACAGAGTAAGAAGAACCCCTACTCGATTGACAAGAACGTCTGGGGTCGCACCGTGGAGACCGGCGCCTTGGAAGACCCGTGGAATGCCCCCGGTGATGACGTCTGGGAATACACCGATGACCCCGCCAAGGGTCTGCCGGCCGAGGACGTCACCATCACCTTCGAGCGGGGCATCCCCGTTGCCATCGATGGCGCACGGGTGAGCCCACTTGAGGCCATTCAAATCTTGAACACCAGGGCTGGAGCCCACGGTGTTGGCCGGGTCGACATCATCGAAGACCGACTCGTCGGTATCAAGTCACGCGAGGTGTACGAGGTGCCCGCGGCTCAGACGTTGATCAACGCCCACGAGGAGCTCGAGAACTTGGTTCTCGAGCGTGACCTCGGCCGGTACAAGCGCAAGGTCGAAGCCGATTGGGCCAACCTGATTTATGACGGCCTCTGGTACTCCGACCTCAAGCGCAGCATGGATGCCTTCATGGACCACACCCAGGAGCACGTCTCCGGAGATGTTCGGGTGCGCTTGCAGTCCGGTGTCGCCATGGTGACGGGTCGTAAGTCAACGGAGAGTCTCTACGACTTCGACCTCGCTACCTATGACACCGGTGACACCTTCGACCAATCTCACGCTAAGGGCTTCATCGAGCTGTGGTCGCTGCCGAGCAAGATTTCTGCGAAGCGGAACCAAGGGAAGTAGAGCGGATCGTGGCTGGTCAGACGGAAGAGGGCGCCCTGTGGGGCGGCCGCTTCTCCTCTGGCCCTGACTACACGATGCAGAGGCTCAGTAAGTCCACTCACTTTGACTGGCGCTTGGTCTCCTACGACCTCGATGCCACGATTGCGCACGCCCGCGCCTTGGCTGGAGCTGGGCACCTGAAACCTGAGGACCTCGAGACGGTGATCGCCGCGCTCGAGACAATCCGGGAGGACTACCTCGCGGACCGAGTGCACCCCCGGGAATCTGATGAGGATGTCCATGGTGCACTCGAGCGCATCCTGATTGAGCGGGTGGGGGAGACCCTCGGGGGATCCCTTCGAGCAGGGCGCAGCCGCAACGATCAGATTGCCACTTTCGTGCGGATGTATGCCAGAGATTCCTCGAGTGCTCTGCGAAACATTCTTCTGGAGTGTGTGCGGATTCTGATCCAGCGTTCCGAAGACGTTGGTGACCACGCCATGCCAGGTCGAACCCACTTCCAGCACGCCCAACCGGTCCTGGTGGCGCACTATCTGCTCGCACACGCCTGGCCCCTAATCCGTAACATCCAGCGACTCGATGACTGGTCGGCGAGGAATAATGTGTCTCCCTATGGCGGGGGTGCGCTCGCGGGTGGAGGCCTTGGACTAGACCCTCAGGCGATCGCCACCGAGTTGGGGTTTGACAGTGTTCAGCCGAATTCACTGGATGGGACATCATCGAGGGATGTGGTGGCCGAGTTCCTCTACATCACGACTCAGATCGGACTCGATATCTCTCGCCTTGCCGAGGAAATCATCGTCTACTCCTCAGCAGAGTTCTCCTACTTCAGCCTGAGCGATGCGTTCGCGACGGGGTCGTCGATGATGCCTCAAAAGAAGAACCCCGATATCGCTGAACTTGCTCGGGGTAAGAGTGGGCGTTTGGTGGGGAATCTCACGGGTTTGCTGACGACCCTCAAAGGATTACCGCTGGCGTATAACCGTGATCTCCAAGAGGACAAGGAGCCCTTGTTTGACTCGGTTGACACCCTTCTTACGGTGCTGCCGGCGATGGCGGGTCTGCTCTCTTCACTCACGTTCAACCTCGAGACCATGCAGAGGAATGCGACTGCAGGGTACTCTCTCGCCACTGATGTTGCGGACTTCCTCGTGCGCCAGGGAGTTCCGTTCCGTGAAGCCCATGAAATTGTGGGTGCGCTGGTGTCGCACTGTGAACAGCGAGGAATTGAGCTCCATGAGGCTACTGATGAGGACCTCACCGCACTGTCTCCCCACTTGAGCCCAGGCGTCCGCTCGGCGATGACTCTGGAAGCGTCTCTGGGCGCTAAAGCGGGGCGTGGGGGAACCGCACCAGAGCAGGTTGCGAAGCAACGCGCTGAGCTTGCCGCGCTTGTCGACAGGCTTGATAAAACCTAAAGGTCCGGACCGAGGAAGCGCTGCAAGAAGGCCTTCGTTCGGTCATCGCGAGGTTTCCCGAAGACCTCGTGGGCGGGACCTGATTCTGCGATGACGCCTTTATCGAGAAAGAACACTCGGTCAGCGACGTCCCTGGCAAAGGCCATTTCGTGTGTGGCCATCACGATCGTGGTGCCATCATCTTTGAGGGAGTGAACCAACTCGAGAACTTCGCCGACTAGCTCCGGGTCAAGCGCTGAGGTGATCTCGTCCAACAGTAAAACCTCAGGCTGGCAGGCAATAGCGCGAGCGAGAGCGACGCGCTGCTGTTGACCTCCGGAAAGCCGATCGGGATACCACCGCGCTTTTTCCGCCAGGCCGACACGCTCCAAGAGCTCTGTTGCGCGGGTCAAAGCGTCGGCCTGAGACATTCCGAAGACGTGGGTGAGCGAGAGGGTGATGTTCTTCTCCACGGAGAGGTGTGGGAAGAGGTTGAACTGCTGAAACACAACCCCGATGCGCGCACGGATTGCGTCGGGGTTCACCCTGGGGTCAGAGATGTCATCACCGCTCAGCCATATTTGGCCATCATCAATTTGTTCCAGGAGGTTGACGCATCGCAACAGGGTTGATTTCCCTGATCCACTCGCCCCGATGAGGGCGACAACCTCGCCGTGGGAGACCTCGAGAGAGATCCCCTGGAGGACGGTGGTGTCCCCAAAGCTCTTATGGATGTTCTCGAGTCGCAAAACAGTCGTCATACGAGCGACCCTGCCTGCTCTCTCGAGCGAAGCCTGGCGGAATACCAGTCGGTGAGTCTGATCATGGGGAGAGCCAAAAGAACGAACAAGAGTCCCGCTAGGACATAGGGGGTGAAGTTGAAGGCCTGAGCGGTCTCGATTTGTGCCGCCCGCACGGCGTCGACAGCGCCCAACACCGAAATCAGGCCGACGTCTTTTTGCATGGCGATGAAATCATTCATCAGCGCCGGGGTCACCTTACGAACTGCCTGGGGGAGCACGACAAGTCGCAGTGTCTTCCCATAGCCCAGCCCCAGGGAGCGTGCTGCCAGCCGTTGGGAGGGGTGGACGGACTCGATGCCGGCGCGAAAAACCTCCGCCACATAGGCAGAGTAGGTCAGGATCAACGCGATAGTTCCCCAAAACTCGAGGGGCATGCGGGGGAGAGCTCCGAGGCCTGGAACCCCAAAGCCGACGATGTAGAGCACGATGATCAGCGGCATGCCTCTGAACAAGTCGGTGTAGCCGGCAGCCAAAGCGCGTAGCGGGAAGAACACTGGCCCTCGCAGTGTCCGCAAGGTTGCAATCAGCAGAGCAAGGATGAGCACACCCACCGCAGCGAAGAGCAACACGCGAACATTGAGCCACAAGCCTTCAATCACCCGAGGCCAGGCGCCAGCCATTACCTCGAGGTTGAAGAAGCTGTTTTGAACAAGTGCCCACCCGGGAGTGTTCACGACAAAAAACCAGAGCACGAAGGCGAACACGAGAGTGCTCACAAACGAGATCGCGACAGACTTCGCGCTCTGGCTCTTCCGGAAGGCCCGGCGCTCGAGCTCAATAGAACTCGGGCGCCGGGCTTCGTGGGCTGACATGCCGGGGTTAGCGGGCCTTCTACTGAAGAACCGGCGCGCCCTGGTCGGAGCCAAGCCAGGCGTTGGTGATCTCCTGGAGACGGCCGGAGTCAATGAGGCGCTGGAGTGCCTCGTTGACGGCGTCAGTCAGGGGGCTGTCCTTGGTGAGGACCAAGCCCCACTCATCGGAGATGCCAGCGGACTGCGGCAACTGGCCCACAATCTTTCCGCCGGTCAGCTCCACAGCGCTGAGGTAGAAGGCGGTCGGGAGGTCAACCACGAGGGCGTCAATCTGACCGGTCTCGAGAGCCAGCTTGGCGTCATCGTTGTTGTTGAACGCCTGTGCACCAGCGGTGGGCTGAATGGTCTCCTCGATGGCTTCGAACGAGGTAGTTCCACTGGCGGCACCAATCAGCAGACCTTGGAGGTCCGCGAGGCTGGTGGCGCTTGCAGCGGGAGAGGTCTCCACGGTAATGACCGCTTGAGGTGTGGAGTAGTACGGGGTGGAGAAGTCAACGTTTTGTGCGCGCTCCTCGGTGATCGTGTACTGCTGCAGGTTGAAATCAAAGTCCTTCGGGCCAGGCTGAATAGCGGCTTCGAAGGTGGTGCGGACCCAGACAACATCTGCAGCGTCGTAGCCAAGCTCTTCAGCAATGGCGTAGGCGACGGCTGCTTCGAATCCTTCTCCGCTTTCGGGAGCATCATCGATGACGTAGGGGTAGTAGGCGGGCTCACCTGTTGCGATGGTGAGTTTTCCTTCGGTGATGGTCGCGGATGCTGAGTCCTCGGTGGCTGACGAGCAGGCAGCCAGGGACACTAACAGCGCGCTTGCACCGACGAGAGCGCCGAGGCGGCGCAGACGCTGTGAAGCAGACATGTTTCTCCTTGAATCTGAAGTGAAACGGAAATATGAACGTCCCTATTCTGGCCCACGTTTTCTGGAAGCCCTGCCTCCGTGTCTCCCTGTTACGACACTGCTAGGTTGTTGACGTGTCTGGTGGTCCCTGGTTGAGCGAGCAGAGCAACGATTCCTCGTTCAGCTCCCTCCATGACGAGCTTGTCTGGCGTGGACTCATCCATGTCTCCACGGATGAGCAGAAACTCAAGGAGACTCTGGACGCAGGGCCGATCACGTTTTATTGCGGATTCGATCCCACCGCTCCGAGCCTCCATCTGGGAAACCTTGTGCAGCTGCTGGTGATGCGGCGCTTGCAACTCGCGGGACATAAGCCGTTAGCGCTCGTGGGAGGCTCCACCGGACTCATCGGAGATCCAAAACCGACAGCGGAGCGGGTATTGAATGAGCCCGCGGTCGTGGCGGAATGGGTGGGAAAATTGGGGGAGCAGGTCGCACGTTTCCTGTCCTTTGACGGAAAGTCCTCTGCCACTCTGGTCAACAATCTGGACTGGACCAAGGATCTTTCCGCGATTGATTTCCTGCGCGACATTGGGAAGTACTACCGAGTCGGCACCATGCTTAAGAAAGATGCCGTCGCTGCGCGCTTGAATTCCGATGCCGGCATCTCCTACACCGAATTTTCCTACCAAATCCTCCAGGGTATGGACTTCCTCCGTCTGTATGAGAAATACGGATGTGTCTTGCAAACCGGAGGTTCAGACCAATGGGGAAACCTCACCAGTGGGACCGACCTCGTTCACAAGGCCCTGGGAGTCTCAGTTCATGCATTAGGAACACCACTGATCACCAACTCTGATGGCACCAAATTCGGAAAGTCAGAGGGCAATGCCATTTGGCTTGACGCGGACCTCACCAGTCCCTACGCGCTATACCAGTTTTGGCTCAACACCGATGATCGGGACGTGATCGACCGCCTCAAAGTCTTTACCTTCCTCACTCGCGCTGAGATCGAAGAGCTCGAAAGGACAGTCCAGGACACTCCGCACCTGAGAGCGGCGCAAAAGCGCCTCGCGGAGGATGTCACCACTCTGGTTCATGGTCCGGATCAGACAGCAGCAGTGAAAGCGGCGTCGGAGGCTCTGTTCGGTAAAGGCGAGCTAGATGGCCTTGATCCTGCAACCTTCGAGAGTGCCCTGCGTGAGTTGCCCCATGCGACCGTCACGCCACAGACCAGCGTTGCCGAGGCCCTTGTGAGCACGAAGCTATGTCAGAGCCTCTCCGAGGCTCGACGCGCGATTGGTCAGGGCGGGGTCAGTATCAACAACCAGGGAATTGACGATGAGGCTGCTCTCGTGGGCGA
>CAYGLJ010000032.1:0-10616 GCA_964350865.1 uncultured Microbacteriaceae bacterium | reverse complement strand
TTTCCGCATCAGCAAACTTCACCCCGGGGGAAAGCTTGGGGCGATCGTCATAGAGGACCTCATGCCCGGCACCCTCGAGCGTGGCAGCTAGACCGGCAGCCACGTCGAAAATCGCCTCGTCTTTTCCGGCCGCGACGATGTGGACGTCAAATGGTGCGACCGCTTCGGGCCAGATCAAACCTTTGTCGTCGTGGTTCGCTTCAGCGAGGACAGCGACCAGTCGGGTAACCCCAATGCCATAAGAACCCATCGTGACGGTCACCAGCGAACCGTTTTCGTCCAACACCTGGAGACCTAACGCTTCGGCATATTTCCGACCCAACTGGAAGACGTGCCCAATCTCCATGCCTCGGGCGGCTTTCAGAGGTCCCGAGCCATCCGGAGCTTCATCCCCTTCTCTGACCGAAGCAATATCGGCCACCCCGTCGGGAGTGAAATCTCGGCCACACACCAGGTTGAAGACATGCTTTTCATGCTCGTTCGCTCCCGTTACCCAGCTGGTCCCCTCGACAACCCGGGGGTCCACCAGGAACCGAATACCGGTGGTCGAGCTCTCACCGAGCACGGGCCCACTCGCGGACCACGGACCGATATAGCCCTTCACGAGGGCAGGGTGCTTCAGAAAATCAGCGTCCTCGGCCTGTTCGACGCTCGCGGGGCCAAAAAATGCTTCCGCGCGCTTCATGTCAACGTCCCGGTCACCCGGAATTCCCACAATCACCAGTTCTGAGTCACCATCGGGCTGGATGAGTTTCAACACGACGTTCTTGAGCGTGTCAGCAGCCTCCCAAGCGGCTCCTTCGCGAGGGTGCCGTTCGTTAGCTAGTGCGACCAAGGTGTCAATAGTGGGTGTATTGGGAGAGTCAAAAACCACCGGAGCAGGAATCTGGTCGTAGGGAAGCGGAGCCGGGGGCGTCACCCGGTAAGCCTCAACGTTTGCCGCGTAGCCGCCGTCGGTGCGAACAAACGTGTCCTCACCCACCTCCGTGGGGTGAAGGAACTCTTCACTACGAGAACCACCCATCGCGCCCGCGTCAGCCTGGACAATCACATACTCGAGCCCTAAGCGCTGGAAGATTCGCTCATAGGCGTCACGCTGAGCCTGGTAGGACTTCTCCAAACCCTCATCGGTGTAATCAAAGGAGTAGGCGTCCTTCATGGAGAACTCGCGCCCGCGCAACAGGCCAGCCCGTGGTCGGGCTTCGTCGCGGTACTTGTCCTGAATCTGGTAAATCATCAGGGGTAAATCTTTGTAACTGGAGTAGAGGTCCTTAACCGTGAGGGTAAACACTTCCTCATGGGTGGGCGCTAGGAGATAGTCGGCGCCTTTGCGATCCTTGAGGCGAAAAATTCCCTCGCCGTACTCGTCCCAGCGACCCGTGGCCTCGTAGGGTTCCTTGGGCAACAAAGCAGGGAAATGCACGTGCTGCGCGCCAGCGGCTTGCATTTCCTCATGGACAATGCGCTCGACGTTCTGTCGAACCCGGAGGCCCAGCGGTAGCCACGCAAAGATTCCTGGAGCTTGTCGACGAATGTATCCAGCTCTCACCAGCCATTTATGGCTGGCAACGTCCGCGTCACTCGGGTCTTCACGAAGGGTTCGGACAAACAGCTGGGAGAGAAGTGTGGGCACCCGAACAGACTACCCGGGCTCAGACCGTGACAACCTCGGGCGAGCCCTGGGGGGCGTCCGGCATTTCGGCCGCAAGACGATTGGCTTCCTCAATCAAGGTTTGGACGATCTCTGACTCGGGGACAGTCTTGATGACTTCACCTTTCACAAAGATTTGGCCCTTGCCATTACCACTAGCGACACCCAGGTCAGCTTCTCTGGCCTCACCGGGACCATTCACCACACACCCCATGACGGCGACTCGCAGCGGAACTGTCATGCCTTCGAGGCCCTTGGTGACGTCTTCCGCGAGCGTGTAGACATCGACCTGCGCGCGACCACAACTGGGGCAGGACACAATCTCCAGCTTCCGCTCCCGAAGGTTCAACGACTCCAGAATCTTGAGACCCACCTTCACCTCTTCGGCGGGAGGCGCAGACAGCGACACACGAATGGTGTCACCAATGCCTTCACTCAGCAGAATGCCAAAGGCAACAGAAGACTTAATTGTCCCTTGGAAAGCGGGTCCCGCTTCCGTCACACCGAGGTGCAAGGGCCAGTCACCTCGCTCGGCGAGCTGACGGTAAGCCTTTACCATCACGATGGGGTCGTTGTGCTTGACGGAGATCTTGAAATCGTGGAAGTCGTGCTCTTCAAAGAGGCTTGCCTCCCAGACGGCACTCTCGACGAGGGCTTCCGCCGTGGGCTTGCCGTATTTCTCGAGCAAGCGGGGATCCAAGGATCCGGCGTTCACACCGATACGCAAGCTCACCCCTGCGTCCTTCGCGGCCTGAGCGATCTCGCCGACTCTGTCGTCAAACTTTTTGATGTTCCCCGGGTTCACGCGCACCGCAGCGCAGCCGGCGTCAATGGCTTGGAAGACATATTTCGGCTGGAAGTGGATATCCGCAATGACAGGAATTTGGCTCTTCTTCGCGATGATGGGGAGCGCATCAGCATCATCTCCGGTCGGAACAGCAACACGCACAATGTCACAGCCAGTGGCAGTGAGCTCTGCGATCTGCTGCAGTGTTCCGTTGATGTCGGTGGTCTGAGTGGTCGTCATCGACTGCACACTAATTTGGTGCTCACTGCCGACCATCACCTTCCCGACCTTGATCTGACGGGTCTTACGACGAGGACTGAGGGTTTCCGGGACTTTGGGTAATCCCAGGTTGACTGCGGGCACTCTCACCCCATCCTTCCGTGATGAACAGCCCGAGAAAATCTCGAACGTGCCCCCTTAGCTTAAGGCGTGAATCTGAACCACGGCTCACAGGTGCCGGGCGCGAGTCCTACCCAAAAAGCCGAATCGGATTGACAATGTCGGCATACATCAACAACAAACTCATGCTTCCCAAAATGGCGACAACCACCAGTGTCACCGGAATGAGCTTGCTCGCGTTGACCGGTCCCGGATCACTCTTTCCCAGCGCTCGATAGATCCGACGTTTTGCCCCCTCATACAGCCCGACCGCCACATGACCGCCATCGAGAGGCAGGAGTGGAATCAGGTTGAAAACAAAGAGGGCAACATTCAGTGAGGCAAGAATGCCGATGAGGCTGGAGACTCTGTCGCGCACGGCAAGCGAATCGACCGAGGCTATCTCCCCGGCAATGCGACCGACTCCCACCACACTGAGGGGTCCATTCGGATCACGCTCCTGCGTGCCAAAAGCCGCCTGAGCAACGTCAACGAGTCTTTCGGGCAACGTGACGATGATGCGAACAACACCCACCACGTTGTCCCACACCGCCGGAAGAACAGTGGTCACATTTTGGCGCTCGTTGACAAACGACGAGCCGATGCCGACAAATCCGACGTATTCCACGACCGGGTTGCCCGACTCATCCACGAGGATCTCCCCTGACTCATCAAAGGCATAGCGCTCGCTCAACAGCGGTGTGACGCTCAGCTGCACCTGGGCACCCTCACGATCAACGACGAGAGCGACCGGGCGACCGGGCGAGGTTCTAATGATTTCGGTGACGCGGAACCATTCGTCCACCGGCTCACCGGCAACGCTGAGGATGCGATCACCCGGAAGAATCCCGGCCGCAGCTCCGGGTGCTGCTGGGTCATCGGGTAGACATTCACTGCGTGATTCAGTAGCCGGCACAACACACTCTGAGACGGAACCCACCGTCAAGGACAAAGAGGGAACCCCGAACCCCATCAACACAACGGCGTACAGAACAATCGCGATGAGGAGGTTCATCACCGGGCCACCCAGCATGATGATGATCCGTCGATAGAGCGGCAAACGATAGAAGCTGCGGGTGTCGATGTCGAGCTCAGTGGCTGTCTGCGGAGCCGCAGATTCTCCGACAACCTGATCAAAGAATCCCGTCGTGGACGCTTCGGGCTTACCCCCGGGTTGAGCGGGCGCATACATCCCCGCCATCGCCACGTAACCGCCTAGGGGAATCGCTTTGATGCCGTACTCGGTGTCGCCCTTGGTCCTGGAGAAAAGGGTTGGCCCGAAGCCAATCATGAACTGAGAGATGTAGACGCCAAACTTCTTCGCGGGGTAATAGTGCCCCCACTCATGCAGCGCAATGGAGACCAAGAGTCCCAGGGCAATCACCAGGACGCCCACGATGAAAAGGATTACGGTGTCCACGCGCACACTCTATTGGAGCCCACTGACGCAGCGCCCGGGAAAGCTTTAGGAACCCTGGGAGGCGATGAACCGGTCAGCGCGTTCCCGCGCCACCCTCTCGGCCTCCAGGACTGCCTCGACCGACATCTCCCCCGAGTCGTGGTTCTCGAGCGCGTGAGAGATCACGTCGATGATGGTGGGGAGAGATATCTCACCCCGGTGGAACGCATACACCGCCTGCTCGTTTGCCGCATTGAACACAGCGGGGAAAGTCCCCCCGCGCTCCCCCGCGGCCTTCGCCATGGAGACTGCGGGGAATGCGTCCTCGTCGAGAGGCTCAAACGTCCAGGTGTGCGCCTGCGACCAATCGATTCCCGGCATCACTCCCGGTACTCTGTCCGGCCAGGAGAGCCCCCACGCGATGGGCACGCGCATATCGGGAGGTGACGCTTGGGCAAGGGTGGAACCGTCGTGGAATTCGACGAGCGAGTGCACCACCGACTGCGGGTGCACGGTCACCTCAATCCGATCAAACGGAATATCAAACAGCAGGTGTGCCTCAATTACTTCAAGCCCCTTGTTGACCAGGGTGGCGGAGTTGGTGGTCACCACTAGTCCCATATCCCAGGTCGGGTGCGCGAGGGCTTCCGCGGGGGTCACGCTGGCAAGCGAGTCAGCGCTTCGTCCCCGGAGAGGTCCACCGCTGGCCGTGACAATCAGCTTTGCCACCTCGGAGGGCGCTCCCGCCATCAACGCCTGGGCCAGGGCAGAGTGCTCTGAATCCACGGGGACAATCTGGTCCGCTCGTACCCGGGCGTCCAGGACCAGCTGACCTCCGACAATCAAGCTTTCCTTGTTGGCCAGAGCGAGAGTGGCTCCGCTCTCGAGGGCGGCAAGGGTGGGCAAAAGCCCTACCGAACCGGTAATCCCGTTCAGCACCACATCGCAGCTCACCTCCTGGACCAGGGAGACCGCATCCTCTGCACCGAAGACAACCCGGTCGTGACCAAGTCCCAGCTGCTCAGCCTGCGCATACGCGAGGTCGCGGTTGGACCCGGCAGCCAACCCCACAACATCGAATCGATCGCGGTTGCGGTGAATAACGTCGAGGGCTTGAGTTCCAATCGACCCGGTGGAACCCAGGATGATGATGCGTCGGCGCGGGGCCTCAGACACGGGCGGTCTCCTGGAGAGCGCTCACCGTGCGATCAATGGTGCATTGACCGAGCACTCGCGTGCCGACGTAGATGACGGCGCTTTGGCCTGGTGCCACACCGAGCAACGGTTCGTGCAGGCTCACAATAAGCTCGCCCGCTTCCACTCGCGCATTCGCGGGAACAGGGTCAGCGTGCGCCCGCACCTGAACGTGACATTCGAAGGATTCACAGCCAAAACCGTGCTCATCGCTCGCATCCTGCGCGAGTCCCGAGGCAACCGGATCAGCCCCAGCAAAGCTCATCATGGACCCGGCTAGCTCACTAATCGCGAGTGCTTCTTTGGGCCCCACGATGACCTCATTGGTTTTGGGTCGGACCTCCAAGACATAACGAGGTTTCCCATCTGGTGCTGGATAGCCCAGCTGAAGACCTTTCCGCTGACCCACCGTGTACGCGTGAGCTCCCTGATGGGACCCCACGACCTCTCCTTCGGAGGTGAGCACTGGCCCCTCTTTTTCCCCCACGCGCTCGGCAAGCCAACCGCGAGTGTCCCCATCAGGGATAAAGCAAATGTCGTGACTGTCGGGCTTGTTCGCAACAATGAAGCCGCGTTCCGCCGCCTCAGCACGCACCTCATCTTTGGACGGCGTCGTGGCGAGCGGGAAATAGCAATGCTCAAGTTGCTCGGTGGTGAGAACGCCCAGCACGTAGGACTGATCCTTTGCCCAGGTCGCTGCTCGGTGAAGCTCCTTGCCCTGGGGTCCCTCCACCACGGAGGCGTAGTGGCCGGTGGCGATCGCATCGAAACCGAGGGCTAGACCGCGCTCCAGAACTGCTTGGAACTTGATGTGCTGGTTACACCGCATGCAGGGGTTGGGGGTTCGACCCTCTGAATATTCATCAATGAAGTCTTGGACGACGTCCTGGGCGAAGCGCTCGGAGAAATCCCACACATAAAAAGGAATGCCGAGCATGTCGGCGACCCGCCTTGCGTCCATAGAATCCTCGATGGTGCAGCACCCTCGAGATCCCGTGCGCAGGGTCCCTGGCATGCGAGAGAGGGCCAAATGAACGCCAATAACCTCGTGGCCAGCCTCCACCGCGCGCGCAGCAGCGACAGCGCTGTCAACGCCACCACTCATCGCTGCCAAAACTTTCACGCCCACCAGTGTAGGCACTGGCACTTCGAGGGTGCTTAGCGCCCGAGTGGTGAGTGACCAGAGGCCATCCCGGCCAGGCGCGCCTGCTCCACGACCCCGGGGAACACCGAGACAACTGCATCGATGTCCTCGGCAGTCGTGTGATACCCGAGGCTAAAGCGGAGCGCTCCGCGGGCGGTGTCCTCCGGCAGACCCATGGCCAAGAGAACGTGCGAGGCCTCGGGAACACCAGCCTGGCAGGCAGAGCCCGTGGAAACTTGGATTCCGTGTTGGTCCAGGAGGTAGAGCAGAACATCTCCTTCACACCCAGGCACGGTGATGTGGAGGTTTCCCGGCAACCGCGCATCGAGAGATCCCCGCACCACAATCTCTGGCACAGCTGCGCTCAGCTGGGTGCGCAGAGAATCCCGAAGGGAACGCAATCCTTCCGAACGCTCCAGGCGCAGCTGTTCGCGCAGCTCAAGTGCCGCGGCAAAAGCGACGACACCGGCCGTGTCGAGGGTTCCCGACCTGCCTCGCTGCTGATCGCCTCCATGAACCAGCGCGCTGAGCTCGGGGGCGTTACGAGAGAGCACTAGGGCACCTACTCCGACTGGTCCGCCAACTTTGTGGGCAGAGACACTCATGGCGGTGACCCCGAGCTGGGAAAAATTCACCGGGATGTACCCGAGTGCCGCGATCGCATCGACATGGACCGGCACTCCGGCTTCCCGGGACAACCTGGCGATTTCTTCCACAGGTTGAAGGGAGCCCACCTCGTTGTTAGCCAGGAGAGTGGTCACCATGGTCGCGGGGTGATCAGCGAGGATGACCTCCAGAGAGTCGGTGTCGAGCACGGCGTCACCATCCACGGGGACCCACGCAATCTCAGTGCCCTCACTCGACTCCAACCACGCCAGCGCATCCAGGGTGGCGTGATGCTCAGCCCGCGAGGAGACAACCGTGGTCGGCGTGGTGGGTCCGCGCTCGGCCTGCCACGCCCAGACTGCGCCCTTCAGTGCTGTGTTGATCGCTTCGGTGCCCCCGGACGTCAGAATTATTTCGATGGGCTCGCAGCCCAGTATCCGCGCTATGCGCTCCTTGGCATCCTCGAGCAGGGCGCGCTGGCGCTGACCTGCTTGGTGAATCGACGAAGGGTTTCCCACGCCCGCGAGTGCGTCAACGTAAACCTCCCGCACGGACTCGGGCATGGGGCTGGTCGCCTGGTAGTCAAGATAGACGCCCATCGCGGCCTAAAACATCAGGGACGCAAGCTGTGTGCGCGCCTTCTTGACTTCGGGGGCAGCCTGACCGACGAGCGTGAAATAGGTGAGCAAGCGCTCGCGAATCCTCTCCTTGTCATCCTCGCTGGCGGAGGCAAAAATCCCCAATAGTCTGACAAAGGCATCCTCCGTGTGACCTCCGGAGAGGTCCAAGTCCGCCACCGCGAGCGCGTGGTCAATGTTCTCAGGGTGATCCGCAGCATTCCGCCTGGTCGCATCCGCGTCCATCGCGTAGACCCGCTCGAGCAACTCAACCTGAGCCAGACCTGCGGCGGCATCGGCGTCTGCGGGAGCCTCCGCGAGAGCCTTCTGATAGGCGGCCTTTGCTGCCGGGAGGTCGTTGCGCGAGAGCGCATCGAAGGCTTCTTGGTGCAGTGGCGGCAAGGGCGCCTCCGCCTCCGCGCTGTCTGAGTCGTCAGCAACGGTGGCATCCACCTGGCCGGTGACGCCATTTTCTTTTGCAAAGCTGAGGACCTGGTCGAGAATTGACCGGACTTCCGGCTCCGAGGGAATGCCTTTGAACAACGGGACGGGTTGTCCGGCAATGAGCGCGAGGACTGTGGGAATTCCCTCCACCTGGAGTGCGCGCACGAGTTCGGGTGCTGATTCTCCGCGCACGGTTCCCAGGACAAAGCGACCCTGGTAGCTCTCAATAATCGGACCGAGGACGGGAGTCACCTCTCCCCCGTAGACCTCGAGAATCACGGGGACACTCTTCGAAAGCTCTACCAGTTCCGCGACACTGCGGTCGTCGACGTCCCGCACGAGCGCATTCTGCGGAGCCGAACCGGCTGGCGGTGTGGGCGCCTGGTTCTTCTTCACCAAGCCGGAGAGATCAACGGCGCCCGCGAGCGCGGGGCCAAGCCTCGGATCACTCACTGCCTACCTCCTTGGCGCCAATCAAACTGTAGGTGAAACCGAGAACCCTGATGGAGTCCTCTGACCCCACCGGGGGCACGTACCAGAGTATTTGCAGTTGGGACTGAACATCGAATCCTTCCGTGGATTGCGACAACGATGTCAGCGCGCGCACGGCGATACTGGAGTTAACGGCCGCACCCGATTGGATGGGTTCGACCAACTCTCGCTCGATGATGGTGCCCATGACGATTGCTCCCGAGTCCGCGGTAGAAAAGGCCACCACTTCACTGTCGCCGGGGGTGGACTCCCAGGTCACTTGAACGGTTTCACCAAAGGATTCTTGGCGTAGTGCTTCGGCGTCGGGACCCGCCTGGGCATACAGAGGATCGTTCGCGAGGGCAAATTCGCGGGAGAAGGGGCTACTCGGTCCGTTACGCAGAACATCGGCATAGTGCTCGATGATGTCGCGAGGTGGAATCCTGGTCAGTTTGCTATCCGCCGATAACTTTGGCGCGCCCAACGAGGCAGAGGGCAGGTCAGGCAGTTGGACTTGGGGGTTCAACACGATGGCGTACGTGAGCTCATAGGGTGAGCGAGGGTCAACCTGCTTGAGGACAACACCCAGTGATGGCGACTCGAGGTCGGCCTCATCTTGAATGATGCCAAACACGCTCCGAGGCCAGGTGGTGGTTTGTTGGGGCACGACCAGGCGAATCGGCGATGCGGGAATCGGCACAACCGCACCTGACTCTGGATCCGCCCGCTGCACGATGTAGGCCGCTCGCCGCGCTGTCAGAGTGGGTTCCTCCACGCGCGGACCCAGCGTGTTGACGGAGAGCTCTTCGTCAGCAAGCTGAATCTGATCTGCCACCCGAGACATGATTCTGGAGAACTGCAACTCCGTAACAGCTGGGTACGGCGCCACCGACTGAGTGTTCACGGGCTCACTGGACTCTTCGACGGGGGCTGGAGCGCTCGGGGAGCAGGCTCCGAGCGCCAGGACTCCGGCCAGGGGAATCGCGACAAAGCGTGCTGCGCGTCGGCCACGAGGTCGCACCGACGATGGTCGCTTCACTCGTGGAGCGCGGGGAGCCTTCAGCTTGGGTCGCTTTGTCTTGCGTCGTCTGGGGCCTTTGGTTCGACGCCAGTGAATCCACGACGCAATCAATGCGGCAAAACCGGCAACCATGGTGAGCAGGCCAACCACAATGAGGGCAAGAATCCAGGGAGCCTCGTTCGTCACAGGCCAGGACACACTGATGTTCTGGGGCGCAGGGAGCACACCATCGCTCATGATGAGCACCGTGACGTCTTCGGGAGCTGCAATCGAAATCGAGACAGACCCCGTCTCGGAATACTCGGCAAACCACAGGTCCGAACCTGCCGGTTCCGGAAGATAGAGCTCACCCGAACGGGGTAGTGCGGTCATGACATTCGCCACTGGGTCAACCCCCAGCAAGGTATGCCTGGCCGGCGAGAGCCACGCCATCACATCAATGGTCCGCCCGTAGGCGACGAACACACGATCGGTGCTCCGGGTCTCGAAACCCTCGCCGCTCTCAGCGGGGACCAGCCCACTGGTGCCACCCTCCACGGTGATGGTTTGACGCCCGGGGAACGCGAGTAAGTCTGATCCGTGGATGATGGCGGCCGGCGCTCGTGCTTCCACGCTAACCGCGAGGTCAATGGTCTCAGGGGCATCGAAGACGGTGCGTTGAGCAATACCGATCGACAGGGTCACCGTCGACACCGCAAGAAGAACGATGGCAACTATCAGGCGCACTCGTTTCCCTCTCCCCGCGAACCATTGGGGCCCAGAGCCCCTGGGCGACTCTCCAGGGTAACCGATACCGGGTTGGTTTGACCTGGCCCCTAAGAGCTACACTACGGGGAGGCTTAAGCAGGTTTCATTACGGGAGATACAGCGTTCGCATGGCAAACACGGAACAAGAGTTCACCAC
>CAYGLJ010000031.1:0-11292 GCA_964350865.1 uncultured Microbacteriaceae bacterium | reverse complement strand
TCGCTGTGGGTGAACATCTCCTCCAACAGGGTGGTTTTACCCACACCGTTGTCACCGATAACAATGACCGATTCTCCTCGACGAATGTCCAAACTCACATCGTCAAGAATGACTCTCTGTCCTTTGGCGGCCCGCAAAGAGTCAATCTGGAATACGACGTCAGACTCGGGTCGAGGAACGTCCGTGCGGGCAGGCAGCGCGCTCTGGGGAGGAACAAAAGGCCCTGGAACAATTCCTGACGAGCCCAGCTGAACAACATCCCCGGGCCAGTTTGTCAATGAAACATGACTGTGATCCGTCATCAGTACTGCGCCACCAGAACTGGTGACATAAGCACTAAGCGCCGTCAGGACCTGGCCTCGCCTCACACGGTCCAAGACTCCTAGGGGTTCATCGAGAAGAAGTAGCTGAGGCTTTCGCACCAATGCCGCAAGGATTCCCACGAGAACCGCCTCACCCTCGGAAATATCTCCGGGGTGACGAGCGGCCAGGTAGCCAAGCTCCCACTCACCCAGGAGTTCCTCAGAGCGAACACGCGCGTCCAGCCGGGAGACACCCTGCACAACAAGACCGAACGCAATCTCGTCCCGAACGCTTCCTGCCAGGAAAAGACTGCGGGGATCGTGAGGGACATAGCCCACTGATGACGGGCTGAGCGACGATACGAGCGATCCGGTTGTGGGCACCGAGTGGGGGAAATCCAGTACTCCAGCAAGCGCGTCCATGACTGAGGACTTGCCTGCTCCTGTTTCTCCGGTAAGCAGAACCATGGAACCGGGCGGAACAGTCCAGGAAATCTCCGACACCCCTCGGGAGGGAATCGAGAACGCATCCAGCTGAAAGAGGTCCTTCCGCTCCGGTCGAGTCTCCTCCCGGCTTGCTACAACGCCCCTGGCATGAAGAGCCTTGGCGATTCCCACAGCCCGCTCAAGCGTTTTCTCCAAGAACGGGACAAAAAGCACTCGCCGTGTGGCGATTCCTCGAACCGTGGCAAAGTATCGGGTTCGACGCGCACTCTCGACCAACAGTGGGAGGGTCGCCACAGCAATAACAAAGGCGACGACAGTGGCTTTGCCCCATCGAAGGCGAGGGATGAGAAAGACCACAGACCGGAGATCGACCAGAGCGACAAGGGCTCCTGTGACAAGGATCACTGCTGCAAAAGGAAGTGCAGACCACGCTGCGGCGACAAGCCCTTCCACGGTGACCGGGCCAAAAAGCACAATATGACTGAAGGGTCCAGACAGGCGGAGCCTGGGAAGAACCCACAACACCGTCTCTCCCGATGTGGCGCCACCCAATGCCGCCCGATAGACCATTCTCATCAGCACAAACCCGAGGGCAGCCAGCATCGCTATCGCGATGAGAAAGGGTGGTGTGGGTCGAGTCATGGGCTAGGGATCAGAAGGGACGGGAGTCTCTCCCCCCGTGGAGAAGGCCAAGCCAACGGACATTCCTGTCTCCAAAGGCAGAGTTGCGACACCTTCCTCGGCATACGACCACTCTGCGTCACTATCGCTCTTGACCCACAGAGCCCAATACGCAAAGGCAGGGGGCATATCCGCACAGCTCTCCAGGTGAGGGTCTTCTCCCTCCACGACGAAAGCTTCGTCCTCGGAGGGCAACCCGTTCACCCGACAGACGACCTGATCGCCATAGGTGTCCGTTCCTTCGGTGGTGATGCCAGCAAAACGAAGAACATCTGTGGCCACTGCGCTCGGGTCAGAAAACTCCACACAGGTGACATCGCGGTCACTCGAGAGAATGCCGTAGTTCACCATGACAGTGACACCCTCACACGCTTCAGGGTCACCCAAAGTGAAAGCCTCCGCAGGAGAGGCTGCACACCCCGCAAGAACCAAGAGGGATGATGCTGTGAGAGCGAGAGCAGAAGAGCGCATTTCTTTATCCTCCGGAGATGAGACTCATCCGGGGCTCCGGTCCCCCTAGCCTAACTGCCCGCCTGGAGTGCGTCGTCAGAAAACGTCATCTTGGGCGCCTTAGGTCGACCAGCCCGCGTCAACAGTATGAACAGGGGGACAACCAGGAGCCCGACAATGTTGTTGGTACCCCACTCAATCGGGCCAGCCACAAACAAGGCATCCGCTGGCAGCGCGCCACCCTCATACCCGACCACTAAAGCGGCAAAAAGATTGTTCGAGAGGTGAGCCCCGATGGCGACCTCAAGCGATCGGTCTCGGACAGTGACCCAGGCCAGGGCGAACCCGACAGAGAAGTATCCAAGGAAGGCTCCGAGAAAATCTCCTGCGACTTCAGGGTTCAGAAGATGCGGCAGAGAGAATGCAACACCACTGATGATGGAGAGCACGAGGATGTTGCCGATGCGCTTACCCGCCCATTGGAGAACCCAACCTCGGAAGAAGAGCTCCTCTGCCGTGGTTTGGATGGGTAACAGCAACAGACCGATGATGGCGAAGGGGATGAAGGTCTCTGGTTGGTAGTTGAAGCGATATTGGTCAGGAGTGGCAATCAGGCTGATCACGACAGGGCCGCCAATAAGAATCAACCACACCCAAAAACCCAGTCCCACTCGCCACCAGCGGAAATCCTGCACTGTTGAGAAAAGGTAGCGAAGCTTCACTCCCAGAATCCAGCGGTAGGCAAGGAGAACTCCCACAAACAGGGGAACAAAGGTAATCAGGGCAAAGAACAGGAAACCCCACCCGGGCATCGCGCCGAGGACATCTCCCCCGTCGACCAATACTGAGGGGTTGACCCCCGTGTAGGGGAGGAATACGAGTCCCAGCAGAGAACCACCGACGAGCCAGAGCAGAAGAATCACGATGGTTCCCAGGAACCATCGCCATCCCCGGATGGGAGTTGGTGTCGTATACCGGGGAAGCGTGGAGCTGGTGCGCCGTCTCATGACCTCATTGTCGCAACAAACCCTGAGGACCAGGCTCGGTCAGAAGCGCCCAGCAATCTAGGACAGAATGGAGACTCCCTGATTCCCCAGATTTCCGTGAGGCACAGTGTTTCCATGAGCGATATTCGCGATGACACCCTCTCTGGTTTTCAGCAGATTTTTGGTTACGAAGCTCACGGGCTGTGGTCTGCCCCTGGAGAGTTGAGCCTTCTCGGCGATGATTCTGACTATGCCGATGGTTATGTCCTCTCGATTGCAATAAACCGTCGGACCGCCGTCGCAGCCGGAGTCAGAAAAGATCGAAAACTGCGCGTTGCCAGCACGGAGGCCGACGAGATTGCAGAAATCTCGCTGGATTCTCTCGAGCCCGATGCCGTGCACGGGTGGGCTGCGTATCCCTTAGGTGTGGCTTGGGCCCTTGGCCAGTTTGGTGCAGACATTGCGGGAGTTCCCGGTCTTGACCTGTTCGTTGACTCCGACGTTCCGGTAGGGGTGGGGCTTGGCTCATCCGCCGCTCTGGAAACAGCCATTGCCGTTGCCCTCAATGATGCATGGCAGTTATCACTCGACACCACCACCCTTGCCCGTGTCACCCAGCGTGCGGAAAAGTCTGTCGTGGGACGAACGACCGGCTTGGGTGACCACATCCCCTCGTTTGTTGCCGAAGATGACAGCGCCATCCTGTTTGATAGTCGTTCCCTCGATTACGACCCGGTAAAACTCCACATGGCTGATGCTGAGCTCGCCATTCTTGTCATTGACACCGGCATTGAACGCGCAGAGCCTCTCGACACCCTCCGGTTTAGCGAACGCGAGCAAGCGGTGGATGCCATCGGAGTTCCCTCACTACGGGATCTGTCCCCCAAGAGCTTGCCGGAGCACCGAGATTCGCTCTCCGACACCGTCTACCGACGGGCTCAACACATTGTGAACGAGAATCACCGAGTCCTCGATGCGGTGAAGGCTCTCCGGAATGACGGGGTCTATGCCCTCGGGGACATTATTCAGGCATCACAGAGCTCGTTGCGAGACGACTATGACGCATCCTGTTCCGAAATCGACCTCGCTATCGAGACTGCTCTGACCAACGGGGCGCTCGGTGCTCGCATGATTGGGCTTGGCAACTCGGGAACCGTCTATGCGCTTCTCGATGAGAGCACAATTTCAAGAGTTTTGGTCGGACTCGATGGCGCTTTCTCAGAACACGGTTTCCAGGCCCCAGCGACCTATGTTGTCGGACCCTCGAGAGGCGCCCTTAGACACTAAGGCCGAGCTTTTTAGCCGTCGTGGTGAGGGATTTGAGCGCCTTGTCGGGGTCAGCCGAGAGAGCTGAGTCATAACTTGGGACCATCTTTTTCAGGGTGGCCCGCCACTGGTCAATCTTCTGGGGAAAACATGTCTCCAACACATCAATCATGATGGGGGCTGCCGTGGAAGCTCCTGGCGATGCTCCTAAAAGGCCGGCGATACTGCCATCGGCACTCGCCACTACCTCTGTCCCAAACTGGAGCACACCACCCTTCTGGGGGTCAGGCTTAATCACCTGCACTCGTTGACCTGCGGTCAGTTCATACCAATCATCCGGATCAGCGGAGGGATAGAAATCCCAAAGTGCCTGGAGTCGCTGTGATCGTGTCGCGAGAACCTCTTTGATCAGATACGTCACGAGTGAGAAATTCCCTACAGCGACGCCGAGCAGCGGGATGATGTTGTGCCATCGAATTGACTGGAAGAAGTCCAACCAGGATCCCTGCTTGAGAAACTTCGGCGTAAAGCCGGCGTAGGGACCAAAGAGCAAACTGGTCTGGCCCTCGACAACTCGAGTATCGAGGTGAGGCACAGACATCGGGGGCGCGCCCACACTTGCCTTTCCATACACCTTCGCTTTGTGCAGGGTGGCAACCTCAGGGTTATCGCAGCGAAGCCACACTCCGCTCACGGGGAATCCGCCATAGCCCCGAATTTCTGGGATCCCAGAGGCCTGCAACAGGTTCAGTGACATTCCCCCGGCACCCACAAAGACAAATGATGCGTCGACCCAGGAGGGTGTATTTCCAATCTCGGAATGAACTTTGAGAGTCCAGCCCTCTGAGTTTCTCTTCAACCCCACAACTTTGTGCTCGGTAAGAGTACGAAGTCCTCTGGACTCGAGTCGCTCCACCAGCATCCTGGTGAGGGAGCCAAAATCAACATCACTGCCGGAGAGGAAACGGGTGGCGGCTAGTGGCTCGCCCTTCTTCCGGCCATCAATCAACAGTGGCGCCCACCGCGCGATGGTGAGCGGGTCTTCGGTGTATTCCATGTTGGGGAAGAGGGGGTGGTCTTTGAGGACCTCGTAGCGCTTCCTCAGATACTCAACGTTCTCAGCCCCCCACACAAAGCTGAGGTGAGGTGAGGGGTGGATGAAGGATTGCGGGTCGGGAATTACCTTGCTGGAGACAAGCCACGACCAAAACTGTCTCGACACCTGGAACTGCTCGTTGACTTTGATAGCACTCTCGGTCGCGAGTGTTCCATCGGGCCGCTCCGGGGTGTAATTCAGTTCACACAGAGCCGAGTGCCCAGTACCTGCGTTATTCCAGGCATTCGAGCTCTCTTCACCGACTTCCGAAAGCTTCTCAACGAGGAGAATTTTCCAGTCCGGTTCAAGCTCAGAAAGGAGAGTGCCGAGCGTCGCACTCATGATGCCGCCTCCGACCAACACAGCATCAAATCGTTCGTTCACACTGCCCAGTCTAGGACAGCAAGGTTGGCGCTTAGACTGAGGAAGTGAGCCAGCCCGAGTCCCCCGCCAGGCCAGGATGGGCTCGACTTGCGGCGGTTGGTCTCGTCGGTGGGTTCTTTGCCGGAGTGTTCGGAGTGGGCGGTGGCCTACTCATGGTCCCCCTGCTTCTGTGGTGGACGCACATGGACCAACGGCGAGCGAGTGCCACCTCACTCCTCGCCATTACCCCGGCCGCCATCATCGGGGCAATCTCCTACGGGGTTGGGGGAGTCTTCGCATGGCTTCCTGCGGTCTTTGTTGCAGCAGGAAGCATCACGGGGGCACAGCTCGGCGCATGGATATTGAAGAGAATTCCGCTCGAACCTTTGCGATGGAGCTTTATCGCCTTCGTCCTGCTCTCCGGCGCCATGTTGTTTATCACCGTGCCCAATCGAGATGCTCTCTTTGAGCTCTCCGCCCTGACTGCTGCGCTGTTGATTGTCCTCGGACTATTCATGGGTATTGCCGCTGGACTCTTTGGAATTGGTGGAGGGGTCATCGTGATCCCCGCCCTCATGTTGTTCCTGGGGCAAAGTGACCTGGTGGCCAAGAGTGTGTCCCTCTTAGCTATGGCACCTGGGTCACTGAGTGGAAGCTTGTCGCACCTTCGATATGAGACGGCTTCACTTCGTGATGGTGCCTGGGTATCCCTCGGCGCAATTGTCACAACCCCGGTGGGGGCGATTGTTGCGTTTGGGCTCACCCCGCAAGCTGCTGCAATCCTGTTTGGAGCTCTGACGCTCTTCGTTGCAACCAGCTTGATCTATCGCGCTCTCAAGGACCGCAAGAATAACTAGAGCCTTGCTGCCACAATCTCGGCAATCTGGACCGCGTTGAGAGCAGCACCTTTTCGCAGGTTGTCATTGCTGATGAACATCGCGAGTCCTCGATTATCGGGAACGCCCTCGTCCTGACGGATACGCCCCACCAGGCTTGGATCAGCTCCAGCAGCTTTCAAGGGAGTCGGGACATCGACCAGTTCAACACCGGGTGTTGCAGCAAGAATCTCCCTCGCCCGTGCCGCGGTTAGGGGTTTCTCAAACTCCGCATTCACTTGCAAAGAGTGCCCGGTAAAGACGGGAACACGGACGCACGTTCCGCTCACCAGCAGATTGGGAATCCCCAAGATCTTGCGACTCTCGTTGCGCAGCTTCTTCTCTTCATCAGTCTCACCCAAGCCATCCTCGACAAGGCTTCCCGCAAGAGGAACAACGTTGAAGGCGATGGTCTCTGGAAACACCTGGGGAGCAGCAAGTGACACAGCTGAGCCATCATGGACAAGGCCCATGACATCCTGGTCTCCAACTGAGGCGACCTGGCCAGCGAGCTCTTCCCCACCCTTCAGTCCTGCCCCCGACACAGCCTGGTAGGTCGACACAATAAGACGCGTCAGAGTCGCTTCATCATGCAGCGCCTTGAGTGGTGGCATGGCGGCCATGGTGGTGCAGTTGGGGTTGGCGATGATGCCCTTCGGAGGATTTACCGTCTCTTCCGGGTTAACCTCGGCCACCACGAGAGGAACCTCGGGGTCCATTCGCCAACCGCTCGAGTTGTCGACCACGATGACGCCAGCCTCGGCAAAACGAGGAGCTTGCTCCTTGGACAAGGTGGCACCAGCGCTAAAGATTGCGATATCCAACCCTCTGGGGTCAGCAGTGGCGACATCTTCGACGACAACGTCAGTGTCACCAAAGGGCAAGGTGGTTCCTGCGCTCCTGGAGGAGGCGAAGAAACGAACAGAGTCAAGCGGGAAGTTACGCTCGAGCAGAAGCTGCCTGACGACCTGACCCACTTGACCGGTGGCACCCACCACACCGACAGAGACCATTAGCGACCAGTCCCCGCATACACAGTGGCATCGACATCACCGTCGAGACCAAAAGCAGTGTGGACTGCCTGCACCGCATCCGCCAGAATCTCTTCACGCATGATGACGGAGATTCGGATCTCACTGGTGGAAATCATTTCGATGTTGATACCCGCCGCGGAGAGAGCGGTGAAAAGCTGTGCGGAAACACCGGCGTTAGTGCGCATCCCGGCACCAACTACAGAGAGACGACCAATGTGATCGTCATAAATCAGGGATTCAAAGCCTGAATCCTTCTGGGCGGCCGTGAGGGCGTCGACAGCACGCTGCCCATCTTCTTTGGGCAACGTGAAGGAAATATCGGTACGCCCGGTGTCATGAACGGAGACGTTCTGCACGATCATGTCGATGTTGGCGCCAGCACCCGCGACGATGGTGAAGATCTCCGCCGCTTTTCCAGGAATGTCGGGAACACCCACGACGGTGATTTTGGCCTCACTCGTGTCTCCGGCCACACCGGCGATTATTGGCTCTTCCACGTTCATCCCTTCTTTGGCGGAACCCACCCAGGTTCCCGATTCTTCCGTAAATGACGAGCGCACGTGGAGGGTGACCCCATGGCGCCTGGCAAATTCCACCGCACGAATGTTGATGACCTTTGCTCCTGCAGCTGCTAGCTCGAGCATTTCTTCGTAGGAAACGTGATTGAGCTTCCTCGCCTTGGGAACAACCCGAGGATCAGCGCTAAACACACCATCAACGTCGGTGTAAATTTCACAGACCTCCGCCTCCAGGGCTGCTGCTAGTGCAACAGCCGTGGTGTCAGAACCTCCTCGACCCAGAGTCGTGATGTCTCTCGAATCATGGTTGAACCCTTGAAACCCAGCGACGATCGCGATGGCACCCTCATCCAGGGCTTGGCGCACACGAGTGGGAGTCACATCGACAATGCGGGCGCGACCGTGTTGAGCGTCCGTCATCATCCCGGCTTGGCTGCCGGTAAAGGAACGGGCATCGAAGCCTAGGTCCCTAATCGCCATGGCGAGGAGCGCCATAGAGATGCGCTCTCCTGTGGTGAGCAGCATGTCCATTTCACGAGCGTGAGGTTGCCCGCTGACTTGCTGAGCGAGGTCAATGAGGTCATCAGTCGTGTCGCCCATCGCCGAGACCGTGACAACCACGTCGAAGCCCGCTTCTTTAGTCTGAGCAATCTTGGAGGCCACTCGCTTGATGCTTTCGGCATCAGCGACAGACGAGCCGCCATACTTCTGCACAATCAAACTCACGGTTTACTCCAAGCCCCAGAAAGACCGCGAGAGCGGTCGCGCACCAGGCGATTCTATCGCCCTCATTCCTGGGCCTGTCGATGGGTGTTTAGGAAAAAGACCTACGGCCCTCAAATGCGCGACCCAGAGTTACCTCGTCGGCGTATTCCAGGTCACCACCAACGGGAAGTCCACTCGCAAGGCGAGTCACAGAGAGCCCTGGCTGAACCAAGAGCCGACTGAGGTAGGTAGCTGTTGCTTCGCCCTCCAGATTGGGATCAGTCGCAATGATGACCTCCGTCACCGAGGAGTCTGCGAGACGCGCGAGTAGCTCGGAGATTCTGAGATCATCGGGGCCGACGCCATCAATGGGGCTGATCGCCCCTCCCAACACGTGATAAAGCCCCCGGTACTCTCGTGTGCGTTCAATAGCGAGAACATCCTTGGCTTCCTCGACCACACAAATCAGTGCGGGGTTCCGCTTCGCATCGGAGCAAAAACCACAGGTGTCACTGTCCGAAATCATTCCGCAGATGTGACAGAACCTGACCTTCTCGCGAACTGTGTCGAGAAGCTCAGAAAGCTTTGTCGGGTCATAGCCCTGGTTCTGAATGATGAAGAAGGCAATTCGCTGCGCAGACTTCGGGCCAACGCCTGGAAGTTTCCCAAATTCATCGATGAGGTCTTGGACTATCCCCTCATACATGGCTAGCGCTCATCCTGCTCAGAGACTGGATGCTCTTCCACGAGCTCACCACCCAGTACTTCACGAATGACAGCTTCACCAATCTGCCCCTGGGAGGACGTTGTGGTCGGCACCTCACCGGGCTCATCCGCTACTTCGACCTCAGCAACCTCTGGCTCTGCGGTTCCTGGAGGAGTAACGGTGGGCCATGAGGTTGGCTCTGGGTCAGGCTCCGGTTCTGGCTGCGGGGTCGGCTCAGGTGCGGGCGCGCTCTGGACGGGATCAACCACTGGCTCGTCTCGAGCAATCTCTTGGACCTTGAACCTCACACGGTGGCCCGTCACCGCAAGAATCGCTTCGCGAACCAGCTCGGCATTCACGGGGAGACCCGGTCCTTGCGGTTTCTTTAGGACCTCCGCTGCTTGCAGCGAGGGGAACCCAATGGTCACCACGTCCTCAACGAGGGCGAGTGCTTCCGTGTCCAACAGAGCAGTCCATACCGCGCGCTTCTTCTCTGCTACCGAGTCAATGACGGCAGGCCACGACGCTGTCAGGAGCTCAAGACTGAGAGGCTTGGCGGGTTCAGCAGGAGCCTCTGTCACAGGTGCAGGCGCAGGCGCAGGGGACTCTACTGGGGGCGGGGACACCGGTGCCGGTGCTGCCGCGGTCTGAGAAGCAGCAGGGGCGAGTGACCCATCCAGCAGTAGACGGGCCATCAGGAGTTCCAGATGGAGCCTGGGAGAGGTCGCTCCCGTCATGGATTGCAAGGCTTCACTCACAACATCGGCCATTCCCGAGAGCCTGTGGGGCCCGAGGGTGGTGGCCAAGGAGCGCATTTGCTCGATCACAGGTGCGCTGATGCCCGGCAGAAGAGCGCCGGCCTCTTGGCCGGCTGCCAACACGACTATCAGATCGCGCATGTATTCGAGGAGGTCTTCTCCAAAGCGGCGAGGATCCTGTCCGGTGTGCATGACTTTGTCGAGAGCAACAAAAGACTCTGGTCCGTTTCCCTGGGCCACCGCGCCCACAACTTCAGCCAAGAGCTCACCGTGGGTGTAACCCAGGAGCCCCACCGCGCGGTCGTACGAGACAGAAGAATCGGTAGATCCAGCAATCAACTGGTCCAATACCGAGAGGGTGTCTCGCACAGATCCTCCACCCGCTCGCACCACCAGGGGAAGCACGCCCTCTTCTACCGAGACCCCCTCGCTCGAGCAGACCGACTCGATGTACGCAAGAAGATCAGCAGGAGGAACGAGTCGGAACGGGTAATGGTGAGTTCTTGAACGAATGGTGCCAATTACTTTGTCGGGCTCCGTCGTCGCAAAAATGAACTTCACGTGCTCTGGTGGCTCCTCGACGATTTTGAGTAGAGCGTTGAAGCCTTGCTGGGTGACCATGTGGGCCTCATCCAGGATGAAAATCTTGTAGCGATCGCGCGCCGGCGCATACACAGCGCGCTCACGAAGGTCTCGCGCGTCGTCCACTCCGTTGTGGCTGGCAGCGTCGATCTCGACAACATCGAGTGATCCGCCACCATCGCGGGATAACTCGACACAACTCGGGCAGGTTCCACACGGAGTGTCTGTTGGACCCTGGTGACAGTTCAAGCAGCGGGCCAAAATTCTGGCGGAGGTTGTTTTGCCACAGCCTCTGGGCCCGCTGAACAAATAGGCATGGTTGACCCGGTCGGCCGTCAGTGCCTGCATCAGGGGGTCGGTGACCTGGGATTGACCGATGAGCTCAGCAAACGACTCAGGTCGATATCGTCGATAGAGAGCAGCCACCACGCCTTGAGCCTACCTCGCTCCCCCGAGCACTTCAGCGCTCTGAAGGGCAATCTCGAGCTCTTCGTTGGTGGGAATGACCATGACGGCAACGCCC
>CAYGLJ010000030.1:0-11747 GCA_964350865.1 uncultured Microbacteriaceae bacterium | reverse complement strand
CCGAATCGAAACTCACCCCAACCCGCAGCATTCGCATCGTTTTCGAGAACAACAGGAACGCCCAGTCGCTCGGCGACCGCTGCTCTCAGAGGAAAATCGCGCCACGCAATATTGGGGGAAAAAAAGATAGTGTCGCGCTCAGCGTTGAGAAAAGCGGCCACCGCAACTCCGACGGCGGATAACGCTTCGTGACCACCCAGCTCCTGGAAAATCTCGGACAGCGCGTCCAAAATGCCCTCCGGATTATCCGGTGTGGTCGGGCGTGAGGCGTGCGACAAAACCTTCCCGTCCGGAGATACCCGAGCTCCCGCGATTTTCGTGCCACCAATGTCTAATCCCAGCGCATCCACAGCCGATAAGTCTAGGCGCTCCTTACCGGGTGCTCTTGCGTCTGGGCTATCCCTTTCCAAACCACTCTGAATCACGAATGGCCTGCAGTGCGCGCTTCTTATGCTCCGGGGCTAGCCCCTGAAAGTAGAGAATCCCGTCGAGATGGTCAAGCTCGTGCTGGAGGGCCTGGGCCATAAGACCTTCACCCTCCACCTCGACTCGCTCTCCATCAACGGTGAAGCCCTCGGCCAGAGCATGAGGGAAACGCTGGCGGGGATAGGTAAGTCCGGGTACGGACAAACACCCCTCTGACATGTCTTCGGGCTCCCCCCAAACTTTCACCAGGCGCGGATTCAGTAAATAACCGACTGCCCCATCAATGTTGTAGCTAAACGCCCGAAGACCTACCCCAATCTGATTGGCAGCAACTCCAGCTCTTCCGGGGATTTTGACAGTATCCACGAGGTCAGCAACCAACTCCCGAACGCGAGGAGACGACATGTCAACAGGGTCCGCGGGGCTCGTCAGGATAGGGTCGCCAAACAGCCGAATGGGACGCTCGGGCATTAGCGGACCGAAGAGTCCTCAGCCACTCCCTCGACTACAAGCGCCGCCAACTCACGCGCGGCCTCTCGCGTGTAAGGGCTCAAGCGGGACCAATCCACGATGGAACCCGCGGCAAGGAAAGGATCGTAAGGTATGCGAACGACGTCCCGCACCCGAGACACAAAGTGCTGTTCGATTTCGTCAAGTTTCACGACGTTGGTGCCCTGCGTTGCCGTGTTCAACGCCACAACAGCCCTCCGGACGAGATCTCCATAGCCGTTTGCTTCCAACCAGGTCAGGGTTTCCGACGCGAGTCTCGCCTCATCGACGCTTCCACCCGAGACAACGACCAGTCCATCGGCGCGCTCCAACGTGGGGCGCATCACCGAGTGAACGACACCTGTTCCACAGTCCGTAAGAACGATGGAGTAGAAGCGGGCGGCCTGGTCGGCCACCACGTTGTAGTCATCCTCATCGAACGCTTCGGACAGGAGAGGGTCAGTGTCAGAAGCCAAAACATGGAAACGCGTCTTGTCCTTTGACACCAGCTCTGCAAAATCGGTAAAAGAGGAGATACCCGAGGCGAGATTCACCACATCGCGAACCGTGGCGCCGGTGGATCTGGCTACACGCTCAGCCAAGGTTCCCCGGTCCGGGTTCGCATCGATACCGAGAACACGATCGTCCCGCACCTCGGCTAGCGCCATTCCTAACAGGGTGGTGACGGTCGTTTTCCCCACTCCTCCTTTTCGGGTGAGCACCGGAACAAATCGAGTCCCCTGATCAAAGGGGTGAGAAATCCGGCGATCCATTGCTTTCCGCTCACGGACAGCCCGAGAATCTCCCACGTTGATGCTGTGGAACGAGATTTCGTAGAGGAACCTTTGCCAAAATCCTTCGGGTACTTCCCGATAGCGCCCGGAGGAATCAATCAGACGATCGTCGGTCAGCATTGCTGCAGGCTCAGGAGCGTCGCCACGTTCCTCGGCGCGACGGTGATACAGCTCATCTCCGCCCGGCTTTACCGCGAGGGTTATGCTCTCATCCCCCGCTACTTCCGGTGACCCCGCATCAACGGTCTCTGCATCCACAGAAACTTCCACTACCTCAGGAGCGTCCTCAGGCGAAGGTGTGGAGTCTGCTTTTTTGACCATGGAGTGGATCCTTGTCTCACAAGTGTCGGGGACAATCGAGTCTAACTGCTCGGGGGCATAACCAAATGTGCTTTAGTCAGAGGCAATTTCCAGAATCAGGTCTCCTGCTTCCACCTGCTGAGTCTTCGGGATTGCCCAACGGGCGACAACCCCCGAGGCGTTTGCGCTGATTCCCGCCTCCATCTTCATCGCTTCGATTGTCGCCACCACGTCACCCTCTGCCACGGTGTCTCCCACGTCGGCGGAGACTGTGACAACGCCAGAGAAGGGCGCCGCAACGTGGCGAGGGTTCTGAGGATCAGCCTTCTCAGCCTGAGTCACCTGAACATCGATGGAGCGGTCGCGGATGCTGATCGGTCGCATTTGCCCATTGAGCGCAGCCACCACAGTCCGCATTCCTCGGTCGTCTGGCTCTGAGATTGACTCCAGCGAGACATAGAGACTTACACCTGGCTCCACCTCCACCACAGATTCTTCACCCAGCGGGAGCCCGTAGAGATAGTCGCGGGTCTTGATCACGGAGACGTCGCCGAAGGCTTCCTGCACTTCGCGATACTCCGCAGTGGGGCCAGGGAACAGCAGGGTGTTGAGCATGTCTTGTCGATCCCTGCCGGGTACAGCAAGAGCAGCTTCTTGCTCGTCCGTGAGATCCGTGAGGGTGGGCTTTCTGGTTTTCCCCTCCAGTATTTTGGAGCGGAAAGGCTCGGGCCAACCCCCCGGCAGGTCACCCAGCTCCCCGGCCATGAAGCCGACAACGGAGTCGGGGATGTCATAGGCGCCAGGGTTGGCTTCGAATTCCGCCGGGTCAACATCCATCGCCACGAGGTGAAGCGCCAAGTCACCTACCACTTTGCTCGACGGTGTGACCTTGGTAGGACGACCGAGCATTCGGTTCGCTTGTGCGTACCAGTCTTCGATGTCCTCGAATCGATCCGCAAGACCTAGGGCAATCGCTTGTTGACGGAGGTTGGAAAGCTGCCCACCCGGAATTTCGTGGTGGTAGACCCGACCGGTGGGTCCGGGAAGGCCTGACTCAAACGGAAGATAGGTCTTCCGAACCGCTTCCCAATAAGGCTCAAGTGCAGACACGGCGCTCAGACTCAGTCCGGTGTCACGCTCAGTGTTCTCGAGAGCGGCAACGAGCGAGGACAAAGATGGCTGGCTGGTGGTGCCCGCCATAGCCGCGTTTGCCGCATCAACAGCGTCAACTCCGGCTGCGCTCGCGGCTAGAAGTGTGGCCAGCTGCCCTCCGGCCGTGTCATGGGTGTGCAGGTGAACAGGAGTGTCGAATCGCTCTCGCAAGGCCAGGACCAGCCGGGATGCAGCTTCCGCTCGCAATAAGCCGGCCATATCCTTGATGGCCAGGATGTGGGCTCCCGCTTCGACCATTTCTTCTGCCAAGCGCAGGTAGTAGTCCAGGGTGTACAAATCTTCAGCAGGATCGAGCAGGTTTCCGGAATAGCACAGTCCGACCTCAGCCACCGCGGTTCCGGTGTCGAGCACAGCATCAATGGCCGGGCGCATGTTGGTGACGTCATTGAGGGCATCAAAGATGCGGAATATGTCAACGCCTACCGCTGTTGCTTCCTGAACAAAAGCGTCTGTGACCTGAGTGGGGTAAGGGGTGTACCCCACAGTGTTTCGGCCCCGCAAGAGCATCTGAATACACACATTGGGCAATCCTTCTCGCAACGCGTGGAGACGATCCCATGGGTCTTCACCAAGGAATCGCAGGGCAACGTCATACGTTGCCCCACCCCAGGCTTCGATGGAGAGCAACTCGGGGGTTGTCTCGGCCACTGCAGGAAGCACCTCAATGAGGTCCTTAGTTCGAACCCTGGTCGCCAACAGTGACTGGTGAGCATCACGGAACGTCGTTTCTGTGACGGCTAGCGCCCGAGCGGCACGGAGGTCTTTAGCAAAGCCTTCCGGACCCAACTCCATAAGGCGTTGCTTTGATCCGACGGGGGGTGTCGTGCCCGAAATTTCTGGCAACTTGGCGACGGGATCGACGACGGAGGGGGCATCTCCGTGAGGTTTGTTGACGCTCACGTCCGCAATCCAGGTCAGAAGCTTGGTGCCGCGGTCTTTACTCGAGCGCGAACGCACAAGATGGGGCCGCTCATCGATGAACGATGTTGAGACATCTCCCGCTAGGAAGGCTTCATCGTCGACGACTGCTTGGAGAAAAGGAATGTTGGTCGAAACTCCTCGAATCCGAAACTCAGCGAGGCCCCGTCGGGCACGAGAGACGGCAATCTCGAAAGTCCTGCCTCGAGTAGTCATCTTCGCCAACATGGAGTCAAAGTAAGGAGAAATCTGGGCGCCTTGGTTGACTGTCCCGCCGTCCAGTCGAATACCCGCCCCTCCCGGCGATCGATAGGTGGTGATTTTTCCGGTGTCAGGGCGAAAATCTGCTGCCGGGTCCTCGGTCGTAATCCGACACTGCATCGCGAAACCGCGCAGCACAATCGACTCTTGCGAGAGCCCAATCGACTCCAACGATTCACCCGAGGCAACTCGGATTTGCGTATGGACGAGATCTACATCCGTGACTTCCTCGGTCACCGTGTGTTCCACCTGAATCCGGGGGTTCATTTCGATGAACACGTGCTGGCCTGATCGCTCCCCCGCGGTGTCCACCAGGAACTCCACGGTGCCGGCGTTCTGATAGCCAATTGACTGGGCAAAAGCAATGGCATCACGAAGAATCGCCTGCCGAATGGAGTCATCAAGGTTTGGAGCCGGAGCGATTTCAATGACTTTTTGGTGGCGACGCTGCACCGAACAATCACGCTCGAACAAGTGCAGCGTGGTGCCCTGTTTATCGGCCATGATTTGAACTTCGATATGGCGCGGTCGAACCACAGCCTGTTCCACAAACATCCGGCCATCACCAAACGCTGTCTCGGCCTCTCGCATGGCAGCTTCGAGAGCGGGCCTGAGGTCTTCTGGAGAATCAACCCTTCGCATGCCGCGCCCTCCGCCACCGGCGACCGCTTTGGCAAAAATGGGGAAGCCAATCTTCTCGGCCTCGGCAACAAGAACATCAACATCGGTGGTGGCCTCGCTGGACGCGAGAACGGGAACGCCAGCCCGTATCGCGTGCTCTTTAGCGGTGACTTTGTTTCCCGCCATCTCGAGGACGGAAGCCGGAGGGCCTACAAAGACGATTCCCGCCTCTTCACAGGCCCGTGCCAAATCAGGGTTCTCGCTCAGGAACCCGTATCCCGGGTAGATGGCATCGGCGCCGGAAAGTTGCGCAACCCGCATAATCTCGTCGATGGTGAGGTATGCGCGCAGAGGATGGCCGGGCTCGCCAATTTGATAGGCCTCATCCGCTTTCATACGGTGCAGCGAGAAACGGTCCTCAAACGGATACACCGCAACAGTCTTGAGGCCCAGTTCGACGGCAGCCCTAAAGGCACGAATAGCGATTTCGCCACGATTCGCCACCAGAATCTTGCTGACCATCGACCACGCCTCTCTGAGCGCCAACGAGAGTTATCCGTCTGGCGTCCTCAGTACTAAGCCTAGCCAAGGCTAAGCTAGGCCCAATGCGCGTAATCAGTCTGAGTTCACTCAAAGGTGGCGTCGGAAAGACCACCGTGACTCTCGGCCTTGCCTCGGCAGCTTTCGCTCGGGGACTCAAGACTCTTGTAGTGGATATGGATCCGCAATCGGATGCTTCCACCGGCATGGATGTCATTGTGGGACGCCATCTCAATATTTCGCACCTGCTCGCCTCGCCGCGCTCCTCCCACGTGAAGAACGCGATCGTCCCCAGTGGTTGGACAAGAAGTCACAAAGGAACAGTCGATGTTCTCCTAGGTTCCCCCTCCGCAATGGCGTTCGACTCCCCGACCCTCACCAAACGGGAAATATGGCGGCTGGAGGAAATTCTTGCTGCCGTCGAGGATGACTACGACATTGTCTTGATTGACTGCCCACCCTCCCTCAATGGACTCACCCGGATGGCGTGGACGGCGAGTGACCGCGTGGCAGTGGTGACCGAACCGGGGTTATTCTCTGTGGCGGCAACACAACGGGCATTTAGGGCTGTCGACGAGCTTCGGCGCGGAGTATCGCCTCGTCTGCAGCCCCTAGGCGTCATCGTGAACAGGGTGCGACCGCAGTCTATTGAGCACCAGTACCGAATCGACGAACTCAAGCAAATGTTTGGGGCGCTTGTGTTGCAACCAGAATTACCCGAGAGGGCAGCGCTTCAACAAGCTCAGGGAGCAGCGAGTCCGCTCCACGTTTGGCCGGGCGAAAGTGCTGAGGAAATGGCGATGAACTTCGACTTGATTTTGGACAGGGTTATTCGCTCAGTACAACTGGCAGCACCTGAATCCGCCTAGCTGGCGCGCTGGTTACGACGAGCAGCAAGCTCATCGCGAGGGTCGATCCCAGCATTCGTAGCTTCCACTGAGACCAAAGACGACTCAACCTCGCGCAGGACCTTGCCCACCGCGATACCGAAGACTCCCTGCCCCCGGCTCACCAGGTCGATAACCTCGTCGTTGGAGGTGCAGAGATAGACGCTCGCGCCATCGGACATGAGGGTTGTCTCGGCCAAACCGGTGATGCCTGCTGCGCGGAGTTGCTCGACTGCAACACGAATCTGCTGCAGGGAAATTCCGGTATCCAGAAGACGCTTCACAAGCTTCAACACCAAAATGTCGCGGAAACCATACAAACGCTGCGACCCGGAACCATGAGCACTCTGCACCGTGGGTTCTACTAAGCCGGTACGAGCCCAGTAGTCGAGCTGGCGATAGGTAATTCCCGCGGCACTCGCTGCAATCTGACCGCGATAACCCTGCTCTTCTTCAATGATCGGCAGGCCGTCGGTGAACAGCAAATCCTTGGCGTACTGCTCAGTGGTGTTGTCTGAGGAAGCCATCTCTCACCTAACCTTAATGTTCAACTTGACCCTTAGGGGTGCCCGCTTACGATACCCGCAACCAGCAACTCTCGTGGCTAAGGAGCCGTCTCACGCTCTGGCGTGTCGCCAGCGTCAGACCTATGACTCTAGCTTGTTGATGGCGTCTCTGGTGAGGACCTGCCGCAAAGTGCTCAGAATGTCGGACAGCTCGCGGCCCTTATCCCGAAACTCATCCTTTGACATTTTCTTACTTGCGCTTCGAGACGCACTCACCGCCTGAGACACGAGACCCACTTCGCGGTCCACCGCCAAGCGCATTCCGCGTAAATGCCGCGGTTCAAGACCAAACTTCGACGCATCGACAATGGACTTCAACACCACGGCGTCATG
This sequence comes from uncultured Microbacteriaceae bacterium, assembly GCA_964350865.1. Classification (GTDB taxonomy): domain Bacteria; phylum Actinomycetota; class Actinomycetes; order Actinomycetales; family Microbacteriaceae; genus Pontimonas. The sequence goes on along the minus strand of CAYGLJ010000030.1, from coordinate 4,439 downwards.
TTCGGAGTAAATACGCTTTGGTTCAATCAGACCGGCAGATATTGACCCCTCGAGAACGCTCGCGAGCGCTCCGGTCTGATCCAAGAGCTCCTGCTTGGTCAACCGCTGGGAATCAATGACCTGAACGCTTCCCGTCACCGGCCCTGCGTGAGGCAAAACAGGACTCTTGCCCTCATCTAACTCATCGAGGTACTGCTTGATCACCCGCAGTGGGAGGTAGTGGTCCCGTTGTACCGTCAGGACGAAGCGGAGACGATCGACATCAGCAGCGGAGTAGGTCCGGTACCCAGCTGGGGTGCGACCGGGGGACACCAATTCTCGATCTTCGAGAAAACGAAGTTTCGAGGGGGAAAGGTCCGAGAACTCGGGCGTCAATTTTGCCAAGACCTGTCCAATAGACAGAAGCTGTGGTCTGCTGCTCTCCGAGGCGGGACGCCTCGCTACATTGGCGCTCACGAGGCAGCTTCTCCAGCGTCTCGATGAGAACGAGATGCGTAGAAGGTCATACGAAACTTTCCGACCTGAACCTCCGCGCCATCGTGGAGAAGTGCCTGGTCAACCAAGACACCATCAAAGTAGGTCCCGTTGAGAGATCCCATGTCTTTAACCTCGAAAGAGCTACCGTGTCGGACAAATTCAGCGTGACGCCTAGAGACAGTCACATCATCGAGAAAGATGTCGGCTTCGGGGTGTCGCCCCGCAATCGTGGAATCTTGATCGAGAAGAAATCTGGCTCCGACGTTGGGGCCCTTGCGCACAATCAGCAGGGCCGACTCGGCGGGAAGCGCAGCAATGATTTCCTGTTCTTCCAGTGAGACACCTGACTCAAGACCCTGCAGCTTCTGCTGGAACTCCGGACCAAACTTCTGTGTTGGGTCGGGGGCCCCGGGGCTGTCCGGGCCAGTCGGTGTCTCGCTCATTCCACTCCCTCGATGGTCGAGTTCACCCTATCTCAAGAAATGACCCTCTCGCGAGTCGCCCCCCGTGCGATTGCCACGGCATCAAAAAGGTAAGAAAAACCTACGACCCAATAGAGCACAACCGCAGCCAAAGCGACAGGCCAGGCAACCATCATGAGGACTCCCCCAATGCTGTCAGAGAGGTGCTCACTGACCATCACGCTCAGCAGAAAGAGCGGCAGAACGAAAAGCAGTCCAAAGGTGGCGACCTTTCCCCACCACTTCACAGGCAATGTCCCAGCGCCGTAGCGAACCATCACGAGCCCCCCTATCCCCAGAAGAGCATCGCGAAGCATGACCGCGATCACAAACCACCACGGCACAACATCCTGGATCGCGAGAGCAATGACGGTCGCGGCAATAAAGAGTCGGTCTGCAAACGGGTCGAGAAACTGCCCGAGCTTGGTGATTTCGTTCATGCGGCGCGCGATCATGCCGTCAACGAAATCCGTGAGCACGGCCACGACCAAGAGGATAAAAGCCGGAAGCAGGCGGTCCTCGATAACCCACCACAGAAAAACCGGGATGGCCATAAGCCGCAGAACACTGATGACGTTTGCGAGGGTGAGAACCTTGGAGCTTGCGACCTGCTCATCGACCATGGGCTCAGTGTAAGAGTGAATGATGAATTATCAGGGACTTCACAGCGCCACTCGCCACGGGTTACCCGAAAGCTGAGGAGGTCAGAGTTAAGCTGTGGGCATGTCTTGCATCAGGTTCAACACCACCGCCATGAAGTCCCAACTCAACGAGGCACGCAGTGCCGGTATGGGCGATGACCCTGTTGCGTCGTTCCTCTCGCCAGAAATCACCGAATCCAAGGTGAAACGCATCGTCGCCATGTCGCAGGACCCTAACCCCAAGATTCGAGAGAGCGCAGCGCTCTCCTACCACGCCCCCCTGGCGGTATACGAGAAGCTCGCAAAAGACCCCGATGAGGGTGTCCGCAGTTGCCTTGCTCGCAACCAGGCAACCCCCTGTGATGTTCTGCGCACGCTGGCACGAGACTCCTCTGAAACTGTCCGCGCCTTTGTCGCTATCAACTTCTACGTCCCCGAGGACGCCATGGAAGAGCTCGCCAAAGACACGAGCCCGACAGTTCAAAAACTCGTCGCGTGGAAGGCTTCACTCAAAGAAGACGCCGAACTGGTCTCCGCTTAGTTCCCGGCTTGGTGCATCTTGGGGGGTAGCAGCGCTGCTATCGCCACTAACACCTTGTAACGCACGCTCGGAATAGTGACTGCTCTGCCAGCCTCGACAGCTCGTAGGGAGCGCTCGACGACATACGGAGCCTCGAGCCAGAGGAAACCGGGAAACATAGTGGTGTCCATTTTCATCCGTTGGTGAAACTCCGTTCTCGTGAAACCGGGCGCCACGGCGCTGACATGAACACCTCGCGTTTTATAGGTGGTGTTGAGAGACCGAGCCATCGTCAAACCCCACGCCTTGTGCGCTGAATACGACCCCCTCGCCAAGTAGCCTGCAACGCTGGAAACAAAGACCACCCGGCCTTCGCCGCGCTCGAGCATTCCCGGCAGGGCGGCCTTGGTGAGCTCTAGCGGAGCGATCACGTGGATGGCGAGATGATCTCTTTCCACAGACGCATCACTCTCCGCAAGGTGTCCAGGAATTCCATAACCGGCGTTGTTGATCAACACTCGAACGGGTTTAGCGCTGTCGCACAGTCGCTGAGAGACTCGGGCCACATCTCGAGACGTGTGAAGATCGGCTGGAAGCACCTCACACTCAACAGAGAACTCTTGTGCGAGCGCAGTCGCGAGGGCTGTCAGTCGGTCATGGTTTCTGGCCACCAAAATAAGGTTGTGGCCCGAACGAGCCAGGGAACGAGCGTACTCAACCCCAAGGCCGCTACTAGCGCCAGTAACAAGTGCCCACGGTGTTGTCGCCATAAGTCCTCGCCTAGACGCCAGCTCGCTCGGGCCGAGCGCGCCTGAGAGCACCCTCCACCACAATCATCAGCACAACAAGAACGAAACCTCCCAGAGCTAGAGCAGCAACGGCAAGCACATCGCCCTCCGGCGCGAGTAGCTCTCGAGAATCACCTTGCCAAGGCCATAATGCCCTGAGGGAACCGAGCATCAACCCCGTCATGATGGCGAGAGTGATACTCGAGTAGTTCGCCAACAACCATTGAAGTACTTTGACAAAAACTCCGAGCCCAAAGATTGCACCGAGTACAAAAACACCAAGGTAGACAAAGTCTCGGTCGTTTACCGCAGACAGCGTCGGTTCATACATCCCCAATGTCAACAGTAGATACGACCCAGAAACACCCGGAAGAACCAGAGCGCAGACTGCGAGGGCAGCTGCCGGGGCAACCCAGACGAGCGTCTCACTGGGAAGCGTGGCTCCTGGTAAACCAAGGGTGACAAACACCAGAGCCGCGCTCGCGAGCGCCGCTAGCCCTAAGAGCCATGACCACCGTTGCCCCACCATGCGGATGGGCACCCACAGGGAGGCGAGAATGAGGCCTGCGAAGACGGCCCGAGTATGGATCGGGTAACTCTCTAGGACTGGCTCGAGAAGCCAGGCGCCTACGAAGATTCCTGTCACCATTCCCAGAGCCACGGGGATAACAATGGACCAGGAGACTTGTCGCCAGGGGCCCTTCATCGCTGCGGGACCGGAGCGAACACCAGAGAGCAACACCTGAACCAGGCTTGCCGCAGAACGAATGAGGGCGTGATAGACCCCGACGATGAGGGCTATCGTTCCCCCGCTAACGCCGGGCACAATTTCGGCAATACCAATGAGGATTCCACGCAGAGCGTTCGACGCAGCACCAACGAGCCTTCTCATCGAGAACCCCTTTTCCGCGACCACCTGCTTGGAGCGTAACGAAAGGGCATAGCTCGGGAGCGGACTACTCGCCGAAGAGGTCCAGTATTTGCGGACCAGCCACTATCACGACAGCGAGCAGTGCTACGACCCAGCCGACGATGCGCCATACGCGCACTCTCTTATCATTCTCCTCAGCCATCCCCACAGTGTATGCCGGTGGATAGAACACCACACAGTGCTACTACGCTCGAGGGCCATGAGCAATTACAGCGTGACTAACATTGGGCCCCTAGATTCCTGGCGCGATCACTTTGGAGGGTTTGTGCCCGCCACCACTCGGACAGGCAGGCGGGTCGTTGACCATGAGCTAAACGGCGACGTCATTGGTATTTCCGCCACAGCGTATGAACCTGGCGAAGAAGCGGGCTATTGGCACAGCCACTCGGAAATCGACGAGGTGTATGTGTTTTTGGAGGGTGAGGGCCAAATGGGGCTCGATGACGAGGTCATCGATGTTCACCCCGGAACGGTGGTCCAGGTGGGGATCGGGGTGATGCGAACATGGCGGTGCAAACCAGATAGCCCTACTCAATTGCGGTGGCTCTGCGTTCGCGCGGGAGTAATTCCCCTGCCCGCAATTCCTGATGATGCAGTTCCTATTACTGACATCCCCATGCC
>CAYGLJ010000029.1:5455-13219 GCA_964350865.1 uncultured Microbacteriaceae bacterium | reverse complement strand
TAGGCACCGAACTCATAATCCGTCGGTCACGGGTTCAAGTCCCGTCCGCCCTACAACATGAGTCCTTTTGTCCAAGCTCTAATCGGTCTGCCGTGTGGTTGACTCAAGCATGATGAAACTACTGGCCCCGCGTCTGCTCGCTCTAGCTGCGTTCGTCTTCATGTTGGTCATGAACGTGTTGGCAACAACCCTTCCCCTCAACGGGCAGGCCACCGACGAGATCTCGGACCGATACGACACCTTGTTCGCCCCGATTGGCTTCACCTTTGCGATTTGGGGTGTGATCTACCTTCTCCTCGGCGTCTATACCGTGGTGCAGCTGGTGGCGGACAACTCAGTTATCCGAGCTATCACACCGTGGTTTATTGCCAGCAGTGTTCTTAACGGCGCCTGGATTGTCGCCTGGCACTACGAGGCACTCTGGCTTGCAGCGGTCATTATCGTGGCGTTGCTGTGGACGTTGGTTCGCATCAACCAAAAGACCACCGCGGAGCGCACCACTCTGGGTGCCACCATCTCCATCCGCATTCCCTTCGCGGTCTACTTCGGTTGGGTGACGGTCGCGACGGTGGCCAACATTTCTGCGCTCTTGGTCCAAGCCGGTTTTTCCGACGGATTGTTCTTCCCCGCCGAAGTTTGGACGGTCATCATTCTGGTTGTTGCTGCGCTGATTGGCACACTCACCGCTATCGTCAACTCGTCGGCGAGTTACGCGCTGGTTCTGGTCTGGGCGTTCTGGGGAATTCTCTCCCGACACCTCGCCCCTGACGAGTGGAACCAAGAGTTCCCACTCGTCATTCTCGCGGTTCAGATACTTCTGCCCCTGCTCGGGATCGTCAGTATCCTGGCTCTCATCCGCTGGTTCCGCCAACCTGTGGTGAAGTGGGCCTCCACGTCGTTGCGCGCAGCGTAAAGCCGAGGCTACGCCCCGGCTTTACAGTCCTGCCCGCTGGGGCAGGACTCGAGGTCTCTAGCGAGTTCGCTGGTGTGAGCGTCTGGCGGAGGTACTGGGCTGACCCGAGCTAGCTCGAGGCGGCCGAGCTGTCTTCCGTGCGGAATCCTGTGTGGGGCGAGCGCCATCGGCCCGTCGTGCTCTCTTCCGCTGGGCATTGGCACCCGTTGACGACCCACGGTTTCGGCTTCCACCACCGTGTTGGTGGTGTTCTACCGGTGCGGGCTTCACATACGGTGCCACGTCACCAATCAGGGCAACAACCTCAGGTGAGGTCGAACTCACAGCGCGGGGCGTGACGGTAATGCCAGCTTTTCGCAGCAATGACGCAAGGTCGCCCTTTTGGGTGGGCAAGCAGAGAGTAATCACGTCACCTTGGGCTCCAGCACGCGCGGTGCGGCCTGAGCGGTGCAGGTAAGCCTTGTGCTCCATGGGGGGATCCACGTGAATGACGAGGTCAACGTTGTCGACGTGAACACCACGGGCTGCCACATCTGTCGCAACAAGGACCTTGACAGAGCCATCGCTAAACGCAGCAAGGTTTCGATCCCTGGCTGGCTGCGACAGGTTTCCATGCAAATCGACGGAGGGAATGCCCGCTTGCGTGAGAGCCTTCGCCAGTTTCTTGGCGTGGTGCTTAGTGCGCATGAAGAGGATTCGACGCCCTGTCCCGGAGGCCAGTGCGTGGACGAGGTCCTTTTTCGCCTCAATGCTCGGGGTCTCGAACACGTGGTGGGTCATCTGGACGACGGGAGAGTTCTCCTCGTCCACCGCGTGCATGACCTCGTTGTGGAGGAAACGCTCCACGAGCTTGTTGACACCGTTATCCAGTGTCGCCGAGAACAGCAAACGCTGCCCTGAGGGCGGGGTCGCCTGGAGGATCTTGGTGACGACGGGCAAGAACCCTAAGTCAGCCATGTGGTCAGCCTCATCGAGCACGGTGATTTCAATGGCATCGAGGTGCAAGAGCCCTTGCTTCATGAGGTCTTCGAGTCGTCCCGGCGTTGCCACGACAATTTCCACGCCATCGCGGAGCGCTTGAACCTGACGAGTTTGTGATACTCCACCAAAAATGGTGGTGACCCGAAGGTTCATGGCTTCCGCGAGCGGACGCATTGCCGTGGTGATTTGGGTTGCCAATTCACGAGTGGGCGCGAGGACGAGACCCAAGGGGCGACCTTTGCGCCTTGCGCCTCCGGAGAGTTCGCCGGAAAGCCTGGCAACCAGGGGAATACAGAAAGCCAGGGTCTTGCCCGAGCCTGTCTTTCCGCGACCAAGCACATCTTTGCCGGCAAGAGTGTCGGGGAGAGTGTCGACCTGGATTGGAAAGGGTGTATCAATACCTGCTCGTGTGAGAGCGGAGACAATGCCCGCGGGCACGCCGAGTTGGGAAAAAGAGTTGGTGTTCATAGTTGTGGTGCTTTCTGGTGATGGTGATCATCACGTTGTGACAGGCGGAGCCTGACTGGGGGCGAGCACATCGAGTGATGTAGTCGTTCGCCGCAAGAAAATTATCAACCACTGATGTGGTGAGGGAGCGTTCTACGACGCAGGGAACAAGAATTTGTTCACCGGTTCTTTGAGTGTAGCGGATTGAGCGGACTCGAACCTATGCTCTGCCCAGCACCTGCGCCGGAGGGCAATCGAAAGGATCTCGAGCAGCGAGACCGACTCGGTTCAGATACGCCACCACGATGCCGTAAGACTGGAAAAGTCCGGTCTCGGTGTAGGCGATTTTCTTCTCGGCGCAGAACTCGCGAACGATGCGAGCAGCCTTGGCGAGTTTGGGCCTTGCCATACTCGGGAAGAGGTGGTGCTCCACTTGGTAGTTGAGTCCGCCCATGAAGTGGTCCATGAAAAGCCCACCACGGATGTTACGACTGGTCAGAACCTGGCGACGAAGGAAGTCGACCTTGATGCCCGCAGCGATCTGAGGCATGCCCTTGTGGTTGGGGGCAAAAGAGGCGCCCATATAGACACCAAAGAGGGCCATGTGGACCACAAGGAAAACCGCCGCGATATACCAGGGCATGAGAGCCAACAGAATGAGGGGATACCCGATGTTGCGGGCAAGAAGCAGGGTGATTTCTGTCCCACGGTGCTTGAGCGGCTCTTTACTAAACACTCGGCGGAACGCCTGAACGTGAAGGTTGAGGCCCTCGAGAGTCAGGATAGGAAAGAACAGCCAGCCCTGTCTCTTCACGAATGCTTTGGTGAAGCCTGACGTCTTGGCGGCTTTCTCCTCTTGGAACATGATGAAGTCAGACTCAATATCGGGGTCCTTGCCCACCGTGTTGGGGTTGGCGTGGTGACGAGTGTGTTTGCCCATCCACCAGGAGTAACTGATGCCGACGACCGCGTTGGCAAGGATTCTCGCGGTGTTGTCGTTAGCTTTGCCCGAGCTAAACACCTGACGGTGTGCCGCTTCGTGGGTGACAAAGGAGAACTGCGTCATGATGACGGCCATAACCGGTGCTAGAGCAATCTGGATCCAGGTGTTTCCGAGGAAATACATTCCGGTCAGAGTCGCCAGTAAAGACAGCGAGAGGATCACGATCAGGGTGATGTAGTAGGTGCGAGAACGCGCAAGTAGGCCCTCGTCCTTGATCCTGGTCAGGAGTTCGGCGAACTCTGAGGTGTAGGAGTGGGGGCGGGGGAGAGGATGGTCGATGACCGCGTTCGACATATGGATCCTTGTTCGTACTGACTTCCCAGCCGAAGAAGAACCATTGACGGGCCCCTAGATGCTTTGACGCTAACAGGGGAGTCTTTCGATTGGCTGAACTTGAGTGGCCAGGCGGAATAACTTATCCACACATCAGTCATATATACACTGTCTATATAAGCGGAGAGAGGCAACAATGGCTGACGTGGTGACAACAAAGTTTTTTCGCAATGGCGGCAGCATTGCCCTTCGAATACCTGCCGGATGGTTCGACCCTGAGCAGGACATCACGCTCGTGCGAGACTCCCGTACCGGCAGGGTCTATCTGAACCAGGGCGATGCCTTTGACGCCGAGGATTTTTTTGATTTCATGCGGGGGAAGCCCTACCTCCTTGACCCTGCCCTCCAAGAGCTTTCGCTGCGGCGAGAACCTCCGAGACCGTCTCTGCTTGACCACAAGGAGGACGAGTAATGGTGATGCTCGACACGGACACCTGCAGCGAGCTCGTGATGGGCGATACTCAACTTTTTTCGCGAATCGACAGTCTCGATCGAGACTCTTGGTGCATCAGCTCCCTTGTCTTTGCGGAGCTCCAGTTTGGACTGGAGAAAGGGAGGCTGAATCCTCGATCACGGGATTCCCTCCAGAAATTCCTGGGTTCCGCGCCCTGTGTCGCTTTTGACTGCGCGGCGGCACGAGAAGGAGCGATGGTGCGAGGAGAGCTCGAGAAGCTGGGCCGCCCTGCAAACCAGATGGATTATCTGATCGCGGGACATGCTCGATCGTTGGGTTCAACACTGGTGACGGGCAATACTCGCCATTTTGAGAACGTCGGCGGTTTGAGGGTTGAGAACTGGATTTCCACTCGATAGCTGATTTTTGATGGATGGGAAGTATTCGCCAAATTGCCGGCTTGCTACCCCGCTAGGACCCTCCATCAGGGGTACGGTAGGGGCAACCTCGAGGAGACAAGCATGGCAAGACACACGAGAACTGTTGACCAGAAGATATCTCGCCTCCGGACCTACAACGTTGTTGCCGGATCACTTCACCTGCTCCAAGCCGTGGGGCTGGGCTATGTCCTCTTTCTGCTCGAGGACCAGGTGACGTATGCAGTCACCGCCGACTACTTAGCAGGCCCTCCCGGTGTTCCGCTGCCACCCGAGCGAGTAGAGCTCTTCGACATCAACGTCGGTTTTGGCGTTGTCGCCTTCTTGGCCATGTCCGCGTTCTTCCACTACTTAATCTCGTCCCCTCTGTTCTTCAAGCGTTACGCAGCGGGGCTGAAGCTCAATCGCAATTACTTCCGCTGGACGGAATATTCCCTGAGCTCCTCGGTCATGATTTGGCTCGTCGCTCAAATCACCGGAATCACGGATATCGCTGCCTTGTTCTCCATCTTTGCTGTCAACGCCTCCATGATTATGTTCGGGGCACTTCAAGAGAAATACGAGCAGCCTGGGTCTGGTGGTTTCTTGCCCTTTGTCTTCGGTTCGATGACGGGTGTTGTGCCCTGGATTGTCATCTTGATTTACTTCCTGGCGCCAGGATCAACCTCCGGGGTGGAAGCGCCTGACTTTGTCTTGGGAATCATCATTTCCCTCTTCCTGTTCTTCAACACCTTCGCGGTGAATCAGGCTCTGCAGTATCACCGCGTGGGCGGGTGGAAGGATTACCTCCGCGGTGAGCGGATGTACATCACCCTCAGTCTGATCGCGAAGACTGCCCTGGCCTACCAGGTGTTCTCTGGCGCGATCATCCCTGCTCTCACGGATTAGCCCCGTGTCTGAAGCTGAGGAAAAGCTCGCGACGTTCCGCGAGCGTCGCAATCTCGCAGCGGTTCAACCCGAGGGGCCACTGGCACTGACCAACACCCAATGGGTCGACATGGAGCAAACAATCTGGGGCGTCCCCGGAACGTGGGCTCCGCGTGATGATGGTGGTTCAGGACTTCTCGTGACCGCAGAGGCTTCGGACGGAGTTGTTGTCGACGGGGTTCTCGTGGATGGTCAGGCACTGGTCCGGGGCAAGGATGACGACTCACCCTCCACTGTTGTGTTCAGTGACACCGTGACCGGGCATGTCATCGCTGCGGATGGCGCCTATGCGCTTCGCGTGTGGGATTCCCAGTCGGAGGGCATTCAGAACTTTGGGGAGGTGGATGCCTTTCCCTATGCGCCAGAGTGGGTCATCACCGGCACATGGACAGAGATTCCTGGCGGAAAGAGTGTCGGGTTTGAGCATCTGAAGGACGAAGGCGTGGCCCGGGATGAAGTGGTTCCTGGCGAAATTACCTTTACCCACGCTGGCGTGGAATACAACATCGCGGCGTTCAAAGCGGGCAGAGCGCTCCAACTGGTGTTCTCAGATGCCACCAACGGTGATTCGACCTATAGCGTCGGACGATTCTTGTTCCTTGCCCCTAACCCCGATGGGTCCATCACCCTGGACTTCAACTACGCGATTCTTCCTCCGTGTGCGTTCTCCTACGCGTTCAATTGTCCGCTTCCTCCGGCGCAAAACAGGTTCCCTTTCGCCATCGAAGCGGGAGAGAAAAATGTACTCGCCAAAGATGGTTCTCTGCTTCACGGCTGAGTCACACACTTGTAATTCTTAGGGTTCATAGCGCATACTAGGAGCCGGTCTGAGGACCGGTGAGTCAACTACTCGGGTTATTCCGCGGTCGATGGGGAAGTCGAACCAACGGAATAAGGAGTAGACGATGACAACCACCCGCGCTCGCGGTGTGCTTTTTGTGCACTCATCACCGCGGGCTCTCTGCCCCCACCTGGAGTGGGCTATTGGTAGTGCCCTGGGCTATCCGGTGAATTGTCGCTGGGAAGACCAACCAGTCCTGCCGGGAACACTGCGAGCAGAAATGGAATGGATGGGCCCAGTGGGCTCTGGTGCCGCTATTGCGAGCGCCCTGCGCGGTTGGGAGCATCTTCGATACGAGGTCACTGAGGAGCCCACCCCAGGTTCAGACGGAGGTCGGTGGATGCACACCCCCGATCTCGGAGTGTTCTTCGCGCAGACAGACTCTGCTGGAAACGTCGTGGTGCCTGAGGACCGCATTCGTTATGCACTAGAGGTGGCCCAGGGTAACGCTGATGAGATATCCCGGGAACTTCGAGTTGCACTCGGCGGCGCGTGGGATGACGAACTTGAAGCCTTTCGCCACGCTGGCGACACACGCTCCGTGGTGTGGCTCCACCGCGTTGGCTAGGCAGCCAGTCGAACCTCAGACCGTGTGGCGAGTGTCCTCTTCGAGCGCAGGATAAGCGCCGAGAGGATGTAAGCGACCGCAGTCAGGATTGCCAGTGATACCAGTGCGCTGACCACTCTGGAGGGGTCCCCGCCAGCGAGTGAAGCAATAAGAGCATCTGTGGTCCAGCCCAGGGGTGTAGCGCCGGAGAGAGCCTGGTAGAAGCTCGGCAGGATTTCAATCGGGATAACACTGGCAAGGCTCACAATCTGAAGCACCAGCGCTGTCAAGGACAGAGGCGCCAACCAGCGCGGATTCCACGCCCATACGGCGAAGTGCACTGATGCCAGCGCGAGAGAACTCATCACAATAATCGGGGCGGTGAGACCCAGGTCAGTCCACGAGACACCGCCGAGAGTGTGCAACAGGGTGAGAACGATGGCGCTCCACGTTCCCACCATGATCAGGGTCGGGCGCGTTGCTCGTACCAACAGAGCTTGAGTCCTCGCGGTACTCCCGAGAATGCGAGAGGAATAGCTCGGCACAGTGAGGAAATAGATCAACGCAACTAACCACATACCCACCGGAACCAGAGCGCTGGAAAGTGTTTCTTGGAACCCAATGCTGTTGGACACATTGCTACCGTCAAAGACCACGGGGTTGTTGAGAACGTCGAGCGCCTCCTCAGTGGGCATAGTTCCAGCACTCTCGCGCAAATCGTCAGCACCCTCGGCAACACCGTCGGCAAATTCCCGTGCGCCCTCAGCCAGTTCCACCATCCCTTCATCGAGATCGCCGGTTCCCTCAGCGAGGTCAAGCAGACCTTCGCGGATATCGCCTGATCCACTGGCTAAGTCCTGGCCTGCGTCATCGAGCGCATCCGCACCCTTGTCGAGCTCGATGATTCCATTCTTGACTCCGCTGAGAGCGGTGGAGGTTTG
>CAYGLJ010000029.1:0-5355 GCA_964350865.1 uncultured Microbacteriaceae bacterium | reverse complement strand
TCGGTGTAGGTCTTCACCCCAGACGAGAGACTGTCTAGACCTGACGAGCCTGCGCTGAGGGCATCCAGCCCGTCCGACAGAGATGTCACGCCGTCGCTGAAAGTGCCAAGACCATCATCAAACTCTGTGTACCCCGAGGCCAGATCTTCGACGCCGTCATTGAGTTCCGTGACGCCCTCCGATACCTCTTCCACTCCACCGGCCAGGGTGTCGGCTCCGTCGGCAATGTCATCAAAACCGTCGGCAAGTTCAACGATGGCAGTGAAGAGGCCTTCCATGATTCCGGACCCGAATTCGTCACTCACCCCAGACGCTAGTGCGCTACCGATTTGATCGGAGAGGAGTCCGGCGATGTAACTGCGGGAGGAGTCGGTAATGATGGTGAAAACAGCCGACTGGGGGTTATCCGAGTCAAGGGTTGTGACAGCGTAGGAAAAGTCCTCGGGGATCTCGACAATCGCATAGACGTCGCCTGCTGCGAGAAGCTCACGTGCTTGGTCAGAACCGGTGACCAACCAATCCACGGCGAAGTCTTCTGAGGTGACCAGCTCGGTGACCAGGGGTTTGCTGGCAAAGATGATGGTTTCTTCACCGTCGTCATCAGTTTCACGAATCAGTTCGTCGTTATTGACGAGCGCTACGGGGACTCGCTCCAACGCAGAATCTCCGGCAGACATTGCGCCAAGAAGCCCACCCACAATGATCAGCGGGGTAAGGACACCCGCAATGATCCAAACGCTCCACTGTGATGTGGTTCTCATGCCTTCACCGCCGTGAGTGCTGGGGATACATCGATTACTAGCGTGGCCACACTGACGGGAGCGAGTGCTCTGGCAGGAGGCAAGCTGAAGACAGCCACGGTCTGCTCAGGGGACGCCAGCGCATCAAGAGCCCGCCACCACAGCTCACGATGGCCCTCGTCAGACAGGGGGTCAGCGGGGGAGACGAGGCACAACGGTGAACCATCCGCCAGCGCCAAAGCTGCCCACACCAGGACTTGCTGGCCCGGATTCAGCAATCCCGGCCTTGTCGTTTCCCTCAGGGGCTGACCCGGCGCCAGTTCATCACTGAGGGCATTGAGGGTTGTCAGAGTTGTTCTGGTGAGGTGTCGATGCTCCGAGGAGGAGAGCTTCCCCCTCGAGGATGACCACTCCATCCTTTCGCGCAGTGCCTCGCCCACTGGTGTGAGGGCATCGGCGTCCTGGGGGCTCCAGAGGGACACGGTGGCGCGAGCGCTACGACTTTCGCTGGGAAGAGTATGACCCGCCACATGAAGCGACCCTGAAAGCGGAGGTAGGGCTCCCGCCAGCGTTGCGGCGAGGACCCGTGCTAGGTGGGGCTCAGCAACGACATCGAGGCGCTGGCCTGGCTGCCACTCCAAAGTGAGGGGCTGGCTCTGTTGATCTCCCTCACCCACCACGAGGTAGTGGGCGTGAACGATGGAGGATGAATATTCCTGGGCCCATGCGCTGTCGCGGATATGCACACCCAGCTTCTCACCTTCCACGTCGGCGTGAGGGATGGTGCGCTGGAGAAATCGGGGGAAAGACCAGGCGCGCTGTTTGAACAGCGCCATCAGGGCGGGGACCAAGGTCATGCGAACGACGAACGCATCCAGGGCAATACCGACTGCAAGACCGAGCGCAATGGGCTTGATCGTATTGCTCCCGGCGGGCACGAACGCGATGAAGACAAAGAACATAATCAGAGCGGCCGAGGTCACTACTCGTGCCGCGGAGGAGTAGCCCTCCTCAATGGCATATCGCCAGTCCCCGGTGTGGACATGGCGCTCTCGCATACCCGAGACAAGAAATACCTCGTAGTCCATCGCGAGCCCGAACAACACAGCCATCAAAATGATCGGCATGAAGCTCAAGATGGGGCCCGGAGTGTCCACTCCGGTGAGAGAACCGAGCCACCCCCATTGGAACACGGCAACCACGACACCAAAAGCGGCGGTCACGGAGAGTACAAACCCGAGCGCAGCTTTGATCGGGACGACAAGTGATCGGAAGACCGCGAGAAGCAACAGGATGGACAGTCCCACCACAACGACGCCAAAGGGCAACAAGGCGTTCTGAATGCGCTGCGAGAGGTCCACGCCGATGGCGGTGAAGCCTGTCACCGCGATTGGGGTTCCAAGAGACTCCTCCCACGCGGGGATTCGATTTCTCAGGTCCGCGACAAGATCTTTGGTCTCTTTGGAATCCGGGGCGTATTGCGGAATCACCTGGATAATGCCGGTGTCGAGTCCGGGGGAGGGGAAGCCCTCACTGACGAACTCAATACCGGGGACTGTGGCAATGTCATCCCGGAGAGTCTCAAGATCATCCATGATGTCTTCGCTGCCCGTAATATCCACGGAAATCAGGAGAGCACCGTTGTATCCGGGGCCAAAACCGTCACTGATGTGATCAAACGCCTTGCGCTGAGTAGAGTCGATCGGTTCCTGGCCGCCTCCGGGAAGGTTCAAATCGAGTGTGAGCGCAGGAAGGGCCAGGGTCCCCAAACCGATGATGGAGACCAGGCTGACCAGTAGCGGTCGCTTCATGACGACACGGACCCATCGCCGACCGACGCTCGGTCGATCAGCGCCAGCCAAGGCAAGTTTTGCGGCACCTGAATTGGGTTTGGGTCGAAGTTTCTCTCCCATGATTCCCATGAGGGCTGGGAGCAGGGTGATGGCCGCCACGATGGCGATAGCGACTGCCGCTGCGGCGGACGCTCCCATGACACTCAAGAACGGAATTCCCACCAGGAACAGGCCCAGTAGGGCAATGATGACCGTGATGCCCGCGAAGACCACTGCATTTCCTGCAGTTCCCACGGATATCGCGGCTGACTCTGCTGGATCATCGCCTCGGGCAAGTTGGTCCCGGTGCCGAGAAAGGATAAATAGCGAGTAGTCGATGCCCACGGCGAGCCCCAGCATGACAGCAAGCAACGGTGCCGAACTAGAGATGGTAACCCCTAGAGCTGCGATGAGAATTCCACCTACCGCAATTCCGACTCCCACTATCGCGCTGGCTAGCGGCATCCACGCAGGTCGGAGAGAGCGGAAGGTGACAATCAACACAACACCGGCAATTAGCACCCCCAGGAGTTCGTGGTACGTCAGTCCGACGACCTGGTCTTGGAAGATTGCACCGCCGTACTCAATGGTGAGTCCGGCTGACTCCGCAATTTGGCGAGTCTCGAGGAGTGCGTCGATCATCTCCTCGGTGACCTCCGGGGAGGACATTTCAAAGCCCACCTGGATGAAGGCATAGCGAGCGTCATTGCTCAGTGCTTCACCCGCAAACTCGTCAAACGGGGTTGTGGCATTCTCGACCCCGGCTTGACCCTCAATGGCCCCGGCGAGTTCTTCGATAATGGCCTGGTTGGTGGGGGAATCGAGTCGCTCCCCCTCAGGAGCAACGAGAACCACCTGAGCGGAGGCGCCGGCAAAGGACGGGAAGACCGCTTCGAGGCGATTGAAGGCTTCTTGGGATTCGCTTCCTGGGATCTCAAAAGCTTCTTCGGTTTGGCCACCAATTGTGAGTCCAGCTCCGAGAACCACAAGAAGAGCAGCAACCCAGGCCAGGATGACGCGACCCCAGCGGTGATAGCTCGCCTTTCCCAGGCGATAGAGGAGAGTAGCCACTTAGTGCCCTACCTCCGTCGTCAAAGGTGCACCCATCACCATGGAGCTGACCACGCTCGTCAACATGTCCTTGAGTTCTTCCTCGGGCACCGACTGGAGTTCCAAAATGGTGGCGGACACCAGCGTGTAGGTGACACCGGAGATGACAATGCCAAACCTCAATCGGTCGTATTCCCCGGACGAGTACTGGTTGACTACGTCGGCCATCCGCTCCATCAACGACTGTGCCGTTTTGAGCGCGGGCACCGAGTCCACGAAGTAAGGGTGGGTGATCACAATGTGGGTAGCGAGACGATGGCTGACCAAAAGCTCGACGAGATCCTGTGCGAACGCTACTCGATCGCTTTCTGTGGCGAGCCCTTGCAGAGTTGCTACCTCAAGAAGTTTCTCTGTGGCGACAAGTGAGGGGGAGAGAGCTTCGTTGATGAGTTCTTCCTTGTGAGAGAAGTGGTAGACAACATTCGCTTTGGAACAATTGCTGGCATCGGCGATGTCTTGCAGGGACGTCGCAGCAATTCCCCGCCTCGCACACAGGTCAAGGGTCGCCTGCAAAATCTGATCGCGGACACTCACGTATGGGAGCCTAAGGCGGTAGTGATGCTCTTCCTGACCAAATGGTCAGTTTCTTGGAAATCTCCCAGCTATCTCCCGGCAAACGCCCTGTTTAGATGCTGCGGAAGGCCACAACCGCGTTGTGGCCACCAAAACCAAAGGAGTTACTGATCGCTAACTGAGGCCCTGAGCCCAAGTCTCTGGGGGCGGTCACCACGTCGAGGGGGATCTGCTCGTCTTGGTTATCCAGGTTGATGGTGGGAGGAGCAATCCGTTCATGGACCGCAAGTATCGAAAACACTGCTTCAAGGGCTCCCGTGCCACCCAAAAGGTGTCCTGTTGCTGCCTTAGTGGCAGAGACAGGAATCGAGTGGACACGGTCTCCGAACACCGCTTTGAGCGCGTGGAATTCTGCAATGTCGCCCACTGGGGTGGAGGTCGCGTGGGCGTTGATGTGCGTGACATCGTCGGGGGTGGCACTTGCTTGCGCGAGCGCTGCCATCACTGCTCGGGAAGCCCCCAGACCCTCTGGGTCAGGAGCTGTGATGTGATACGAATCACTCGTCACGCCGCTACCCGCTAGCTCGGCATAAATCTTCGCGCCACGTGCTTCGGCGTGCTCTTTGGTTTCCAACACGATAGTTGCCGCACCCTCACCCAGGACAAAACCATCCCGGTCCACGTCATAGGGCCGTGACGCCCGAGCGGGGTCATCGTTGCGCTTCGATAGCGCCTGCATCGCCGCAAAAGCCGCGATAGGCAGAGGGTGAATGACCGCCTCAGTTCCCCCGGCCACCACAACATCAGCAAGCCCTAGTTGCAGGTGCTCGTAGGCATTAGCAATCGATTCTGTTCCCGACGCGCAAGCGGAGACAACGGTTCTGGCCCCTCCTCGACCGCCCAGTGCCATGCTCACCGCGGCTGCAGCGGCGTTGGGCATCAGCATCGGAATGGTCATGGGGAGGACACGTCTCGGGCCTTTTTCGCGGAGAGTGTCCCAGCCATCCAGCAGAGTCCAGAGCCCACCGATTCCGGTGGCGTAATCGACCAGAATGCGCTCAGGCGCAACGTCGGGAGCTCCGGCGTCAGCCCACGCCTCTCGGGCAGAAATGAGAGCGAGTTGCGCAGAGGGGTCGAGGCGCTTGAATTCTTGGCGTTCG
>CAYGLJ010000028.1:13142-14599 GCA_964350865.1 uncultured Microbacteriaceae bacterium | reverse complement strand
CTGGGTGACACCATTGATGACGCTGCGGGTGAGGCCTTTGACAAGGTCGCTCGGGTCCTGGGTTTGCCCTATCCCGGGGGACCAGAAATCGACCGGGTTGCGAAAGAGGGAAACCCTGAGTTTTTCCGATTCCCCCGGGGGCTAACAGCCCATAAAGATCAGGAGAAGCACCGCTACAACTTCTCATTCTCGGGTCTCAAGACCGCGGTTGCCCGCTATGTCGAGTCCGCGCGGGCTCGAGGCGAGGACATCGACGTGCCCTCGATCGCCGCCTCCTTTCAGGA
Organism: uncultured Microbacteriaceae bacterium; assembly: GCA_964350865.1. Lineage (GTDB taxonomy): Bacteria > Actinomycetota > Actinomycetes > Actinomycetales > Microbacteriaceae > Pontimonas. The sequence goes on along the minus strand of CAYGLJ010000028.1, from coordinate 14,315 downwards.
AGCGGTCGCAGATGTTTTGATCCAGAAATCTATTCAGGCATGCCACGATCACGACACTCCTCGGTTGCTCTTAGGTGGCGGCGTTGCCGCAAACTCGCGAGTCAGGGGCCTGGCCCAGGAGCGCTGTGACCAAGAAGGGATTGAGCTTCGCGTGCCACCCCTCTCACTCTGCACTGATAACGGGGCCATGATTGCGGCGTTGGGTGCTCAGAGGATGATGGCGGGTTTTGAACCCTCGTCACTCTCAAGTGGGGTCTTCTCGACTCTCTCCCCCTCCATCATTCAGCTCTAGGGTCTGCCTAGGTAGTCTGGAATCATGAGCGATCCGTTGCAGCCCTCTGACAAGGAGACACCTGAGGTTATTACCGAGGTCTCAGTGTCAGAAATCTCCGTGGAGCGCACCGGTTCGCTTCCCGCCCGGAGCGAGCCGAAAACCGGCAGCACTCTTTCCCGGGTTGCCCTGGGAGTGGGTGTTTTTAGCCTTCTGTTCGCCCCCGTTTTTGGCGTTGGCATCGTGCCCGCCATCGTGGGAATCATTCTGGGTCATATCGCCAGGCGCGGTGAGCCAGTGAGTCGCATCCGAGCCACCATTGGTGTGGGCTTGAGCTACGTAGCCTTGGTCATCGGAACCGCGGTGTTGGTGTTGGTCGCACTCCCCATTGTTCTAGCCTTCTTAGTCAGCACGGGTTACATACTCTCTGACTAAACCACCCGATCAGCCAGTATGGCCGTCTTTGTTCCGGCCACGCGGGTGAGAATCAATGTGGCGGTGCCTGTCCCCTCGAGGGGAAGTGTTGTTCGCAGTGCCGCTGGGTCCACATCAATGCCACGCTTCTTGATCTCTAGCGCTCCCAGATCTGCGTCGCGAACGAGTGCCTGAACCTTCTTGTGTGAGTAGGGGACGCTCTTTCGCACCCGAAAGCACTGGACGAGAGGTGAGTCGATGGGCTCTCCACTTGTCATATAGGCGATGGTGGGATCAATCATGTGGGCACCGTGCGCTCGAGCAAGGTCGCCAATGAGGCGGGCGCGAATCACTGCGCCATCGGGCTCCGATACGTAGTCCTGGAGATCACCTACCGGCGCATCGGGGGAATCTCTCGGGCCCGTGATTTCCGCTCCTCCACCATCCTTGAGCACCAGAGCGCTTCGGGTGATGCCTTCGCGGGCGAG
>CAYGLJ010000028.1:11432-13042 GCA_964350865.1 uncultured Microbacteriaceae bacterium | reverse complement strand
ACCGTGACAGTGTCAAAAGGCTGAAGGTTGTAGGCAGCAAGAGCTGCGGTGACGTCGTCTCTCTCCAGCGCTCGAACGGTGAGTCCTGCACCGGCAAAAGCCAGCGAGTCACCACCCAGTCCGCAACCGGCATCCGTGAGGGAGGTAATCCCAGCCTGGAGAAAGCGTCCCGCGTGATGGCTCGACACCTCCAGTCGCGAGGCCACCTCGAGTGCTTCCTGGGAGAACAGCATCCGCTTCGCAAAATCTCCAAACTTGTCGCGCGCTTTTGCGCGCAGTGCGACTTGTCCCATCACGGCACTGACGGTGTCCAAGGAGTGACCTTGTTTGCGCAGATTCGCCACCGTGCGGACGACATCCTCGGAGGAGAGTGGCTCCTCCATGCTGGAGAGAAGGCGGAGAGCATCTGGCGTAAGAAGTGCATCTAGTTCTCGTCGCTCCACGGCCCCATTCTGTCAGGGCGACACGAACTGGCACTCGTATTGCGCGAGTGCTAATGGGTTCGCTACAGTTGTGTTAGCACTCGAATAGTGAGTGTGCTAACTAAGAGTCTCAGAAAGAGGTCAACCGTGTCGGTCTCCATCAAACCGCTCGAAGATCGCATCGTGATCAAGCAGGTCGAAGCAGAGCAGACCACTGCTTCTGGTTTGGTCATTCCTGACACCGCGAAAGAAAAGCCTCAGGAAGGCGAAGTTGTCGCGGTAGGTCCCGGTCGCTTCGATGACAATGGCAACCGAGTTCCCATGGATGTTGCTGTGGGAAATCGCGTGCTCTACTCGAAGTACGGCGGCACCGAAGTGAAGTTCGGCGCAGACGAGTATCTCGTCTTGTCGGCTCGCGACGTGCTTGCCATCGTGGAGCGCTAAGAGCGAAACCAACTGTAAAAGAAGGCCCACACACTGTGTGGGCCTTCTGGTGTTAAGGCCACAATCCCGGGTATAGCCTGAGGCGGTGAATGAGTCGACGCGGTCGAGAGACGGCTTCCTGGCCGCTGCTGCTGCATATGGACTCTGGGGGCTTCTTCCCGCCTACTTTGTGGCTCTCGATCCCAGCGGACCCATCGAAATTCTCGCGTTTCGGATTATTTTGTCCCTCATTTTTTGCGCGGTGATTCTGGCCATCATGCGCAGGTTGCCACGAACCGCAGCACTTCTGCGAGATCCCAGCATTCTGAGGCTGTCCGCGCTGGCCGCTGTCCTTATCTTGATCAACTGGTCGGTCTACGTCTACGCGTCGCTCAACCAGTTCATCGTGGAGGCAGCGCTGGGATATTTCATCAACCCCTTGGTCACGGTGGCGTTGGGTGTCATCGTGTTGAAAGAGAAATTGCGTCCCCTGCAATGGGGCGCTCTCGCACTCGCTGTGGTCGCAGTAGTTGTCCTCGCAGTGGGGTACGGATCGGTACCCGTGATTTCGCTAACCCTCGCGTTTTCCTTCGGGTTCTACGGGTTTGTGAAAAACCGAATGGGTCCCTCTGTCAAGTCACTCGATAGTTTGACACTGGAAACCCTCTGGCTCACCCCCATTGCCGTGGGACTTCTGGTCTGGGTCTTCTTCAGCAGTGGCCTGACTATCGGGACGCTTGGCCCCCTGCACACAGCACTGTTACT
>CAYGLJ010000028.1:0-11332 GCA_964350865.1 uncultured Microbacteriaceae bacterium | reverse complement strand
ATGGGCGAGCCGATGCCTCTTGAGCGCTGGATTGGCTTCTCATTGGTCTGGATTGCGCTGGTAATTTTGAGTGTCGATGCGCTGTCGAATCGTCGGAACCGGTTGCCAAGTGCGCCTCATCACTGATGTCGTGGGCTGTGGGGCCGAGATTGTGCCCCGCCCGTTACACGGATGTAACCAAACTGGCTTGTTTCTGGCGCAAAATGCCCGTACGTTAGGTACTTGTGGCTGTGTTCGGCATGGCCATTTTCTTACACCAAGTAAACATAAGGAGCATCATGAGCGTATTTTCGAAGGCTGGGAGTGGTTTTGCCATTCTCGCTGCCTCCGCGCTAGTGCTCAGCGGCTGTGCAGCCGCTGAAGAAGCAGCTCCAGAGACCACTGATGCAGCGGAGACTTCCTCTGCTTCTGAGTCGCTGGCGCTGAAGATCGGTACGGCTCTGCCCGTCACCGGTTCTCTTGCATTCCTCGGACCGCCCGAAGAAGCAGGTGTAGCTCTCGCAGCTGCAGACATCAACGCCGCAGATGCTGGAATCAGCATCGAGGTTGTTTATGGTGACTCCGGTGACCTGGACAACAAGGCATACGAGACTGAAATCCCCCGTCTGTTGAACGAGGGCGTTTCCGCGATCGTGGGTGCTGCCTCCTCGAGTGTGTCCCTGTCCTTCATCGACCAGGTGACCAAGGAAGCCGGCGTTCTGCAGATTTCTCCTGCAAACACCTCCACAACTCTTTCTGACTACGACGACGACGGACTGTACTTCCGTACCGCTCCCGCAGACTTCCTGCAGGGTGAGGCACTGGGTCAGCTCCTCGCAGCCGATGGTCACGAGACCGCTGCATTCCTGACACTGAATGACGCCTACGGCATCACTCTTCAGGAAGAAGCAACCAAGGCATTCGAGGCCGCTGGTGGTACCGTTCTCGGTTCCGCTTCGGTGAACACTGGTGACACCAACCTGACCTCTCAGGTCAACGAGGTTGTCGCCCTTGACCCCGATGCCCTTGTGGTCATTCTCTTCGACGAGACCAAGACCGCTGTCCCCGAGATTGTTGCAGCTGGATTCCCCAACTCCAACATGTACTTCACGGACGGTAACCTGGCCAACTACTCGGAGGACTTCCCCGCAGGAACCCTGACCGGTTCTAAGGGAACCCTGCCTGGTCCTACATCGACCAGCATCTCCGACGACTACAAGGAGCGCGCTGACGCTGTCTGGACCGAGATGGGTAACCCCTCTTTGTTCGGTGACGACGTCTGGGCATACAGCACTGAGTCCTACGACGCAGTCGTCCTTGTTGCTCTTGCAGCACTCGCAGCCGGTTCTACCGACTCGCGTGCCATTGCAGACAAGATGCAGGAAGTCTCCGGTGGCTCCGGTGGTGGCGAGAAGTGCACCACTTTCGCTGCTTGTGCAGACATCATCAACGGTGGTGGAGTGGCTGACTATGACGGCCTCTCCGGCGGAATCGCCTTCGGCGACAACGGTGACCCCACCGAAGCTGCTATTGGTATCTACCAGTACGGCGAGGACAACACCTACGCGCCCATCAACTAATTGATGATCGCTAACTGACTGTTGTCAGAAGCGGAGGGCCCCGGCGGAAACGTCGGGGCCCTTTGCTTTGCTCCTCCCGCGGATGCGAGGAGACTCGACGAGAAGGCGGGTGAAACTCTCAGGACTCCACCAGGGACCGCCGGAGTGACGCGGGGTCTCCACAAGGAGCCCCCGGGGCTGTTGCGCGGTTCAGAGAGCGGCTAAGCCCCGAGAGAACCTAGGTAGAGCTCAATGACCTTAGGGTCATTCAAAAGGTCCCGACCGCTGCCCGTCACAGCGTCTTTGCCCTGATCGAGGACATACCCTCGGTCGCAAATTTGAAGGCATCGCCGGGCGTTCTGCTCCACCATGATGGTGGTCACGCCCGCCTTATTGATGTCCGAAACGCGGAGGAATGCTTCATCCTGACGAACAGGTGACAGACCGGCGGAAGGCTCGTCGAGCAGCAGCACAGACGGATTCATCATGAGGGCTCGGCCCATAGCGACCATCTGACGCTCACCACCGGAGAGCGAGCCGGCTCGTTGCTTCAGTCTGGCTCCCAGCTCGGCGAACAGGCTCGTGACAAGCTCCAGGCCCTCGGCATATCTGTCGGGCTTTTGATAGACCCCCATCTGGAGGTTCTCTTCGATTGTGAGGCTTGGGAAGACGTTATTGTTCTGAGGCACGTAGCCGACACCACGCTCCACAAGTTTGTCTGCCTTCAGACCTGTGATGTCTTCACCGTTGAGGTACACAGCGCCTTCGCGGACCTTGGATTGGCCGAAAATTGCCTTCAAAAGCGTCGACTTCCCGGCGCCGTTGGGACCAATGATCCCGATGAGCTCGCCTTCCCGGGCGATGAGGTTGCACCCGTTCAGAATGTTAACGCCCGGGAGATACCCAGCTACGAGGTTGTCAACGTTGACGACAACGTTCTTTTCATCTGCCATGCGCTACTTCTCATCTTTCGGGAGTGTGATTCTGCCGGTAACGACTCCGAGGTCAACATCCTGGTGGCTTCCGAGATACGCATCGACCACGGCCTCGTCCTTCATGACCTCGTCCGGTGGACCTTCCGCAATGATGCGACCTTCTGCCATCACGATGACCCAGTCTGCGATGTGGCGCACCATGTGCATGTCGTGCTCAACGAAAAGGACTGTCATGCCCTGCGTCTTGAGGTCGAGAATGTGCTCCAAGAGAGACTCGGTGAGAGCCGGGTTAACACCGGCCATGGGCTCATCCAGCATGACCAGAGTCGGGTCACTCATGAGGGCTCGTGCCATCTCCAACAGCTTGCGCTGACCACCAGAAAGGCTTGCGGCGAAATCATCCTTGAGTTTGATGAGCTTGAAGCGCTCCAGAATCTCCAGGGCCCTCTCTTCAATCTCTGCTTCCTGCTTCTTCCAGAGGAACGGGAAGATCGACTGGAAAAGTGACTCACCCGTCTGATTTTTTGCTCCGAGCTTCATGTTCTCGAGCACTGTCAGAAGCCCGAGTGCTTTGGTGAGCTGGAAAGTTCGAACCTGCCCCATCTTGGCGACCTTGTGGGCTGGTACACCCGCGAGGTCCTTTCCCGAGAATGACCAGGAGCCAGTGTCCGGCTTGTCAAAGCCTGTCAGGAGGTTGAAGAGCGTGGTCTTTCCAGCACCGTTAGGGCCGATGAGCGCTGTGATAGCTCCTCGGGGAATCTCCACGTGCTCTACATCGACTGCGACCAAACCACCGAACTTCCGGGATACGTGGTCAGCGACCAAAATTGGGTCGACCTTCTTCACGCCGGGAGCAGCGGTGCCAACATGCAAACCCGTGGACTTCTGCGGGGTCTTCTTGAGTGGGTTACTTCCGGACAAAGGTCAACTCCCTCTTGTCGCCAACGATTCCTTGTGGCCTGACGATAACGATTACCACCAGGAGTATTCCTACGAGCACGAAGCGGAGGGCTCCTGCCTGAGCTGACGAGAGAGCTCCGAGGAGTCCGGCTTCAGCCATCGCGGGGAGCAGTGACCCCAGGAAAGCCTGGAGCACCCAGAAAATTACGGCACCGAGGAGCGGACCAAATACCGTGGCGGCTCCCCCCAGCAGAAGAGCGGTCCACACGAAGAACGTGAGGGAGGTAGCGAAGAGCATCGGGTTTGCTGACGAAGGCAAGACGTACAGAGCACCGCCTAATCCGGCGACGATTCCACCGACCACGAGTGCTTGCATCTTGTAGGCGAAGACATTCTTTCCGAGGGCACGCACGGCATCCTCGTCCTCGCGAATGCCCTTGATCACACGGCCCCAGGGGCTCTTGACCAATCTCCAGAGCAAGAAAGCCGACACTGCAAGAACAATCAACGCGAAGATGAGAACCCAGAACTGGTTGGCTGTGTAGCTCCACGGACCAAAACCGTATGTTCCGTCAGGGAATGGGTTAATGGACCGGAATCCATCTGCATACGCAACCAGACCGTCGGCCGAACCGGTGGTCTCAATCCAGGTTGTGGACAGAAGAAGTAGACGGACAATTTCAGCTGCTGCGATCGTGACAATCGCCAGATAATCCCCACGTAGTTGGAGGGTGGGGATTCCCAGTATCACGGCGAAAACTGCGGAAGCGGCCATGGCCGCGAGGAAGGCCGCCCACCACGGGAATCCGAAGGTAAGGGTCGAAATCGCATACCCATACGCCCCCACGGCCATAAAGCCAGCGATACCGAAGTTCAGCAGCCCCACAAATCCAAAGTGAATTGCAAGACCGAGGGCAGCCATCGCAAAAGCGATGGTGACAGGGCTAAACAGGGCCTGAGCCGTGTTGATGAAGATTGAATTGATATCCATGTGGAGGTCCCTAACCTATTCGCTCTCGTCTACCCAAGATTCCCTGCGGTCGGAAGAGCAGGATGACAATCATGACTACCAGTGCACCCACATACTTCAGGTCAGATGGAATGAACTGGGCTGAGGTCTCGATCAGCACACCCACAATCATCGCGCCGACAAATGCACCGAAGGCCGTACCTAGACCACCGAGAACACCCGCGGCGAAAATAAAGAGAAGAATCTTTTCTCCCATGTCCCACTTCAGTCCCGGGCGGAAGTAAGCCCAGAGGATTCCCGCGAGACCCGCGAGTCCACCAGCCATGATCCACACCACTCTGATGACCCGATCCACATCGATACCTGAGGCGGCGGCGAGGTCCGCATTGTCAGAAACAGCGCGCGTTGCTTTCCCCATTTTGCTTCGCAGCAACCAGAACGCGAAACCGATGAGCACGACAAGGCTCACTCCCATACTGACGAGGTCGTTGACGCTCAGGCTGACTGTCCGGAAAATAGGAATTTCAGGCGAACCGAGCGCTCCTGGAAGCTGCTCCGTTCCTCCACCCAGAAAAGCCTGAGTGATGTACCGGAACGTGAGAGAGAGCCCGATACTCACGATCATCAACTGCACAATTCCCACACCGCGGGCCCGAAGCGGAGCCCAGACCGCCGCGTCAAGACCCCACCCGAAGAGAGCAGACAGCGCAACAGCTAAGGGAAAGGACAGGAGCAGCGGGACGCCCGCGAGAGTGAGGAAAAGGGTGAAGAGGGCTCCCATAGTGACCATCTCACCGTGGGCAAAGTTGGGAAGTGCCGTAGTTCCAAAGACCAAAGAAAGACCAATGGCTGCAAGACCCAATAGCAGGCCAAAATTCAGCCCCGCAAAGACCCGCATGAAAAATTGGTCGAGCTGGCTGGTCGGATTTCGCTCGCCCTCACCGATGAAGAAGTTCCACACGACCGTGTTCGTGAATCCCCACTCCACGGTCTGTGTCGCTCCACCTTCGAGAACAGCGATTCCCTCTGGCAACGTATCTTCCACGAGGGTAATCAGATAGCTTCCAGCCTCGGGAACACCGATGGACCACTTACCGTCGGCGTCAGTCACAACTTCTGCCGTGTATCCGTTGCCTTCGACGATGATTTTCACACCCTGAAGGGGTGTTCCCTCATTTTTCACGTTCCCCAGAATCTTGGTCTCGTACTCGTCGCCCACAGTGTCAGCCATAGCGGGCGATGCGAACAAAACTCCGGCGAACGCCAGAATGGCGATGAGAATCATCTTCATCCCTCGAGCGAGGACAGGCTGATTCTCTGCGGTAGCTGATTTCACGGAGCCTCCTGGTGCTGGTGCAACAGACAACCGGGTCCGGTTTCTCTGTGCGTCGTCGTTGACACGATCAGTATGGGTCATAAGGGGTCTGTCTTTGCCTCACAGTAAACAGTTCTCCCATTATGCCGATGTAACGCGCTGAGGTCTAACCGGTTACGATGTGAGGGAACCACAGTGTGAGCTTTCCGGGCGGAAATCCGGCAAAAAATCGGGGTCAGAACAATGGCAGATGAAAATCCCTTCGGTTTCGTAGGGCTGACCTACGACGACGTGATGCTGCTTCCCGCTCACACTGATGTGATTCCGAGCGAAGCAGATACTTCCTCTCAGCTCACGAAGAACATTCGACTGTGGGCTCCTCTGCTGTCCTCTGCCATGGACACGGTGACCGAGGAACGGATGGCCATCGCCATGGCGCGTCAGGGTGGAATTGGCATCCTGCACCGAAACCTTTCGATTGAAGATCAAGCCTCCGCAGTCGACAAAGTGAAGCGCAGCGAGTCGGGCATGATCACGAACCCGGTCACCATCACCCCGGATGCGACCGTCGCCGATGTCGACGAATTGTGCGCCACATTCCGAGTGTCGGGGGTCCCGGTCGTTGAAGGTGACGGGCTTCTGGTCGGAATCATTACGAACCGGGATATGCGCTTTGTCCCTCGCGACAAAGCTCACACCACCCTGGTGAAAGACGTGATGACGAAGGGCGACCTCGTCACGGGCCATGAAGGTATCTCTGCCGACGAAGCGCTGGCAATTTTTGCCACCAAGAAGATCGAAAAGCTTCCCTTGGTGGATAAGAGTGGCCACCTCAAGGGCCTCATCACGGTGAAGGACTTCGACAAGAGTGAGAAGTACCCGAACGCCACCAAAGATTCTGAAGGTCGACTCCGTGTGGGAGCCGCCATCGGATTCTTTGGCGATGCGTGGGATCGAGCCGGCGCACTCCTGGAGGCAGGAATTGATGTGCTGGTCGTCGACACCGCTAACGGTGACTCGAAGGGTGTCCTCGACATCATCAAGAGGATCAAGAAAGACACCGCTTTTCGCGGTGTGGATGTGATCGGTGGCAACATTGCGACCAAGGATGGCGCTCAGGCGATCATTGATGCCGGTGCGGACGCAGTCAAAGTAGGTGTGGGACCGGGGTCCATTTGCACGACCCGTGTTGTGGCCGGAGTGGGAGTGCCTCAAATCACCGCGGTGTATGAGGCATCGCTCGCGGCAAAGAAGGCAGGAATCCCCCTGATTGCCGATGGTGGTCTGCAGTACTCGGGTGATATTGCCAAGGCCCTCGTGGCCGGAGCCAACACGGTGATGCTGGGGTCCCTGCTCGCGGGAACAGATGAAAGCCCCGGCGATTTGGTCTTTGTGAACGGCAAGCAGTTCAAGAACTACCGCGGAATGGGTTCACTCGGCGCTCTTCAGACCAGGGGCAAGAAGACCTCCTACTCCAGGGACCGCTACTTCCAAGCCGATGTTCCCAGCGACGAGCAACTCATCGCCGAGGGCATCGAAGGTCAAGTGCCTTACCGAGGTCCTCTGGGCTCGGTGGTGTACCAACTCCTGGGTGGGCTTCGTCAATCGATGTTCTACACGGGAGCCGCCACCATCGACGAGCTCAAGAAGCGTGGCAAGTTTGTGCGCATTACTCCCGCGGGACTCAAGGAGTCGCACCCGCATGACATCCAGATGGTCATCGAAGCCCCCAACTACAAGCGATAGACCGCGGGTAGGGTAGAGCACGTGAATGAGGTCGAAATTGGTCTGACCAAACGCGCCATTCGGGGGTACTCCTTCGATGACGTCGCGGTGGTCCCCTCCAGGCGAACGCGAGATCCTGAAGACGTCTCCGTCAGCTGGAGCATTGATGCCTTCACCTTCTCCATGCCCGTTATCGCTGCCCCCATGGACTCGGTGATGTCGCCCGAGACCGCGATTGCCGTCGGGAAACTGGGTGGCCTTGGAGTCCTCAATTTGGAGGGTTTGTGGACGCGGTACGAGGATCCCTCCGCCGCTTATGAGGAAATCGCGAACCTCAGCGAGGACAACGCCACAGAGGGCCTACAGCGAATCTATGCCGAGCCCATTAAAGAGGAGCTCATCACTGCGAGGCTCCAGCAGATTCGCGATGCAGGCGTCCCGGTAGCGGGTGCACTCTCGCCCCAGAGGACCCAGGAGTTCTCCAGCACCGTGCTGTCTGCCGGTGTGGATCTCTTCGTTATTCGTGGGACTACGGTGAGCGCTGAGCACGTGAGTCAGAACCGCGAGCCTCTGAATCTGAAGCAGTTCATCTATGACCTCGACGTTCCCGTCATCGTTGGTGGTGCAGCGACCTACACCGCAGCCCTTCACCTGATGCGCACCGGAGCTGCTGGAGTTTTGGTCGGGTTTGGCGGGGGAGCAGCGTCCAGCACGAGAGCGGCGCTCGGCATCAACGCCCCCATGGCTACTGCCATCTCCGATGTCGCCAGTGCTCGCCGTGATTATTTAGATGAATCGGGTGGGCGCTACGTCCACGTCATCGCTGATGGTGGCCTGGGGCGAAGTGGAGACATCGTGGCAGCCATCGCGACTGGGGCCGACGCAGTGATGCTCGGTTCCACCCTGGCTCGTTCCCACGAAGCTCCTGGGCGCGGATGGCATTGGGGCCCAGAAGCTCACCACCCCACTCTTCCTCGCGGTTATCGCGTCCACGTGGGTGTCGATGGTGGCCTTGAAGAGGTTTTACTCGGCCCTGCACACTCCGCGGATGGCCGGACAAACCTTGTGGGGGCTCTTCGCCACTCCATGGCAACCTGCGGTTACTCGGACCTCAAAGAGTTCCAGCGCGTCGACGTCATCGTCCAACGCTAAGGATTCGGGTCACACCCAGCCGCGGGCTCTAGCCTTGAGGCTGTGAAGCAAAGGGGTCGCCCGTGTGGCAAGTAGCGACGCGTCCGAAATGGATTGCGGCACTCTTTCTTGCTCTCGGTGTCGCTGCCATTTTCGGCCTTCTCGGTCAGTGGCAGCTTGATCGAAGTATCGAACAGGCCACGGTTCTAGAGCGCGACACCGAGACCGCGGTCCCCTTGGAGTCGGTGGCGACACCGCAGAGCGTGACCACGTCGGAGGCCTCGGGTCGGATGGTGAGCGTGAACTGTCGCTACATCGAGGGCGATGATGTTGTGCTCACCAACAGACGAACCCTCCAAGGTGTGGGGGAGTGGTTGGTGCGCCACTGCATGACAGAGGAGGGGTCATCGCTGGCCGTCGCGGTGGGCTTCGCGCCCTCTGGCCTCACCCCGGGAATGGTGCCGGCCGAGACAACAACGGTTATCGGGCGCTATGTACCGACGGAGTCTCCCCAACAGTCCAACTTCATGGACGGCGAAATGTCCACCGTCGCCATTCCTGAACTGCTGAACCTGTGGGAAAACCCTGGACCCGTCTATGGCGGCTATGTAGTCCTCGAGAGTGCTCCCGAAGGTCTCTCCACCATCGGCACAGAACCCCCTCCCACCGAAAGCGAGCTGAATTGGTTGAACCTCTTCTACGCGATCCAGTGGGTCATCTTCGGGGTATTCGCGCTCTACCTATGGTGGCGATTGGTTCGTGACGAGTGGGAGCGAGAAGCCGAGGATCCTCCCACCCGAGCCCCCTAAACTTGTGACATGACCACGGATTCTCCCCGCACCCCTGCCGTGGTGCCCGACCGGTTGCTCTCCGTCCTCAAGTGGTATCGAGTAGCGGCCTGGATCACCGGAATTTTGCTCATTCTGCTGACGGTCGAAATCATCGCCAAGTACGGTTTTGGCTCTGAGGTGGAGATGTTTGGCGAGCAGGGCTTCTTTGCGCTGGTTCCTGATGGAACAGTGCAAGCGTTCAATTTGTCTCAGGCGATCCTGATTGCGCACGGCTGGTTCTATGTCGTGTATCTCTTTACATGCTTCCGGGTGTGGAGCATTCTGCGGTGGCCCTTCTGGCGCTTTCTTTGGTTGGCCTCGGGAGGACTCTTCCCGATCCTCTCGTTCGTGATTGAGCACTACGCGACCAAGACGGTCAGCGCCATCGTGGTGGACCTGCGAGGTGGGGAGTGACCGCGATGGAAGCGCCGCGTCCTGTCCTGGTCGTTGACTTTGGGGCTCAATACGCACAACTGATTGCGCGGCGGGTCCGCGAAGCCGGGGTCTATTCAGAGATTGTGTCGCACGAGGCCAGCGCCGACGAGATCCGTGCAAAGAATCCCGTTGCCATCGTTCTCAGTGGTGGTCCCTCGAGCGTCTATGAAGAAGGATCGCCCAGTTTGAGCCCGGGGATACTCGAGCTGGGAATCCCCGTATTTGGTATTTGTTATGGCTTCCAGGTGATGGCGAGGGACTTAGGTGGGGAAGTCGGCAAGACCGGCTTGCGGGAATACGGTGCCACCAGTGCGTCGGTGAAACCCGATGCAAGCCCACTCTTTGCCGGACAGCCTGAGAACCAAACAACGTGGATGTCTCATGGTGACCAAGTCCAGAGTGCGCCTCCCGGATTTGATGTCCTCGCCTCCACTGATGCGACCTCGGTTGCCGCTTTTGGGTCGCTGGAAAAGAAAATGTTTGGCGTGCAATGGCACCCCGAGGTGAAGCATTCTGAGCACGGCCAAGCAGTCCTCGAGAACTTCCTCCACGACATTGCAGGACTCCCGAATGACTGGAACAGCGGCAATGTCATTGCCGCTCAAGTTGACGCCATCTCCACACAGGTCGGGAGCGCGCGAGTTATCTGTGGTCTCTCCGGCGGAGTGGATTCGGCAGTCGCTGCAGCTCTCGTCCACAAGGCAGTGGGGGATCAGTTGGTCTGTGTGTTCGTGGACCACGGACTCCTGCGCCAGGGCGAGCGCGAACAGGTCGAGAAGGATTTTGTGGCCGCCACCGGTGTGCGACTGGTCACGATCGATGCGGAGGCACAGTTCCTGGAGGCGCTTGCCGGTGTCAGTGACCCCGAAACAAAGCGCAAAATCATCGGCCGTGAGTTCATTCGCACGTTCGAGAAAGCAGCAGCAGACTTAGTCGCCGAAGCTGCCGAAGAGGGTGGCGAGGTCAAATTCTTGGTGCAGGGGACCCTCTATCCGGACATTGTCGAGAGTGGTGGGGGCTCAGGAACCGCCGTCATCAAGAGCCACCACAACGTGGGGGGCCTGCCCGATGACCTCGAGTTCGACTTGGTGGAACCCCTTCGGACACTCTTCAAAGATGAGGTCCGAGCGATTGGTCGCCAGCTGGGTCTTCCCGAAGAGATTGTGGGTCGACACCCCTTCCCCGGGCCCGGTTTGGGAATCCGGATCATTGGTGAGGTGACCAAGGACCGTCTGGACACTTTGCGGAAAGCCGACGCCATCGTGCGAGCAGAGCTCACGCAGGCAGGACTGGATGCAGAGATTTGGCAGTGCCCCGTCGTTCTTCTTGCCGATGTCCGCTCAGTGGGTGTTCAAGGAGATGGTCGAACCTACGGTCATCCGATTGTGCTCCGACCTGTCTCGAGTGAAGATGCCATGACAGCTGATTGGACCAGACTCCCCTACGACGTGCTCGCAAAGATTTCGAACCGCATTACCAACGAGGTGGCAGAGGTCAATCGAGTTGTCCTCGATGTGACCTCGAAGCCACCCGGCACCATTGAGTGGGAGTAG
>CAYGLJ010000027.1:0-15073 GCA_964350865.1 uncultured Microbacteriaceae bacterium | reverse complement strand
AGACCACGGAATGGCGAGAATCTCTCGACTCGGTCGTTGCTCAATCTGGTCACCAACGAGCGCGAGAAATCATGCTCAGCCTGCTCAAGCGCTCCAAAGAGCTCCACCTGGGTGTCCCGATGGTTCCCACTACGGACTACCTGAACACCATTGCCACAGAGAACGAACCCGACTTTCCCGGTGACGAGGAAATCGAGCGTCGCTACCGTGCCTGGATTCGCTGGAATGCGGCCATCACCGTGCACCGGGCCCAGCGTCCCGGGATTGCGGTCGGTGGTCACATCTCCACCTACGCATCGTCCGCGGCACTCTATGAGGTGGGTCACAACCACTTCTTCCGAGGCGCAGATCACCCCGGCGGTGGCGACCAAATTTTCTACCAGGGTCACGCATCCCCCGGTATGTATGCGAGGGCGTACCTCGAGGGGCGACTGAGCACCGACCAACTCGATGGGTTCCGTCAAGAGAAGTCTCACCCGAGTGGTGGACTGTCCTCCTATCCCCATCCGAGGTTGATGCCGAACTTCTGGCAGTTCCCCACCGTCTCCATGGGCCTTGGACCTATCAACGCGATTTACCAGGCACAGCTCAACCGCTACCTCCACAACCGCGGCATCAAAGACACCAGCCAGCAGCACGTCTGGGCATTCCTGGGCGATGGCGAAATGGACGAGGTGGAGAGCCGTGGTGCCCTGCAACTCGCCGCTAACGACGATCTCGACAACCTGACCTTCGTCATCAACTGCAACCTGCAACGTCTGGATGGACCAGTCCGTGGAAACGGAAAGATCATCCAAGAGCTCGAAAGTTTCTTCCGTGGCGCTGGATGGAATGTGATCAAGGTGGTCTGGGGTCGCGAGTGGGATGCGCTCCTGCAGGCCGATACCGAGGGCGCACTTCGTGACCTGATGAATCGCACGCCCGATGGCGACTATCAAACCTATAAGGCAGAGAGTGGCGCCTACATCCGGGAGAACTTCTTTGGTCGCGACCCGCGCACTCTAAAAATGGTCGAGCACCTCTCCGATGATGACATTTGGAAGCTCAAGCGTGGTGGTCACGACTACCGGAAGATTTACGCGGCGTTCAAGGCCGCGACTGAGCACAAGGGTCAGCCCACCGTCATCCTTGCGAAGACGGTGAAGGGATACGGTCTGGGGCCAAGCTTCGAAGGTCGTAACGCGACCCACCAGATGAAGAAGATGACGCTGGAGAATTTGAAGACTTTCCGGGATGACATGCGCATTCCTATTGCCGACTCAGCTCTCGAGGCTGATGTCTATCAGCCTCCCTATTTCCACCCGGGTGATGGTGATGAGGCCATCCAGTACATGCACGAGCGCAGACGTGCGCTCGGCGGTTACCTGCCCGAGCGCCGCTCCAAATACACTCAGGTTTCGCTCCCGAGCGCCGATGTTTATGACGGGGCTCGCAAAGGCTCGGGAAAGCAAGAAGTTGCGACCACTATGGCTTTTGCCCGTCTCTTGAAGGACCTGCTCAAGAACAAAGACTTTGGTCACCGTCTTGTGCCGATCATCCCCGATGAAGCACGCACGTTCGGTATGGATGCCTACTTCCCAAGCTCCAAGATCTACAACCCCCATGGACAGGGCTATACCTCGGTTGACCGAGAACTCTTGCTCGCCTACAAGGAAAGCCCCCAGGGGCAGATTCTGCACACCGGAATCAATGAAGCGGGAGCGTTTGCAGCGTTCACCGCGACAGGAACCTCGTATGCGACCCACGGTGAGCCGATGGTTCCCATCTACGTGTTCTACTCGATGTTTGGTTTCCAGCGGACCGGTGATGCGATGTGGGCAGCCGGAGACCAGATGGCTCGGGGCTTCATCATGGGGGCGACAGCTGGTCGCACCACCCTGACCGGTGAAGGGCTCCAGCACGCCGATGGCCACTCCCCCTTGCTTGCCTCGACCAATCCCGCTGTGGTCACCTATGACCCGGCGTATTCCTACGAAATTGCGCACATCGTCAAGGCCGGTCTTGAGCGTATGTATGGCGGGGCCCATCCGGATCCGAACGTGATGTATTACCTCACGATCTACAACGAGCCAATTATTCAGCCTGAAGAGCCCGAGGGCCTTGACGTCGAGGGCTTGCTGAAGGGACTGTATTTGCTGAAGGAGGGGCCACTCGAGGGTGGCCCGAAAGCCACCATTCTGGCCTCCGGCGTGGGTATGGCGTGGGCTCTCGAAGCACAACAGCTTCTCGCCACCGACTGGGGTGTCAGCGCCGATGTGTATTCAGTCACCTCGTGGAATGAGCTCCGTCGAGACGGAGTGGAAGCCGAGCGCCACAACTTCCTCCACCCCGACCAACCACCTCAGGTGCCCTATGTGACCCACAAGCTCCAAGGAGCACACGGGCCCATCGTCGCGGTGAGCGATTTCATGCACTCGGTTCAAGACCAGATTCGTGAGTTTGTGCCGGGAACATATCTCACTCTGGGCGCAGATGGTTTTGGGTTTAGTGACACGAGGCCGGCGGCCCGCCGATACTTTGCGATTGATGGGCCCTCTGTTACAGCGCGCGTCCTGCAGCAACTCGCCAAGGAGGGCGCCGTGGCATCTGACGCTCTGCACCAGGCCATCGTGAAATACCAACTCCACGATGTCACCGCAGGCACCAGCGGTTCAGCCGGCGGAGAAGCCTAAAGGTCTTGTCGCCCCACTAGTGAGGACACCATGAGCGCAGCCATGACAAAGAAGCAGACCCTGTCATGGTTGCGCAACATTTCCGGTGAGATGTCCAGTGCTACTTTGGCCCGGCTCGAGCGGGACCTCTCCTGGTACAAAGATATGCCGCCGAGTCGGCGCTCAGCGGTCGGCATGGTGGCGCAAGCCGGAATTACCTCTTTCATTAGTTGGTATGAATCACCTCACTCCACACCCTGGATTGCCGCCGATGTCTTTGGTGTAGCGCCCCGCGAGCTCTTGCGCTCCGTCAGCCTGCAGCAGACTCTCCAACTGATCAAGGTAACTGTGGAGGTCGTGGAGGACTTCCTGAAGGATGCCCCCGACGAACTTCGCGAAGGAATCTTGCACTACTCCCGCGACATCGCTTTCGCGGCGGCCGATGTCTATGCCAGGGCTGCGGAAGCCCGTGGCCTCTGGGACGCCCGCCTAGAGGCGCTGGTGGTGGACTCAATCCTGAGCGGTGAATACGACCAAGAGCTGCCATCGCGGATTGCTGCACTGGGGTGGACTGGGCACGGTGAAGTTAGCGTCATCGTGGGGACAAGCCCACGCATGGTCGATGTCGACGCGATTCGACGCACAGCCCGACACCACGACACCGACGTGTTGGTGGGAGTCCAGGGCAACCGACTCGTCGTCGTAGTCGGTCGTCGTCTTGAGGAAGAGGGCACCCACGAGGTCGCCTCCTTTATCGACATCGCTGCTGCTCTCGATGAGTCTTTTGGTCCAGGGACCTACGTTGTGGGACCCACCGTCCCTGCGGTGGTCGACGCCGTGAAGAGTGCCAAAGCGGCTCTCGCCGGGTTCTCTGTAGCAAAGAGCAGGAGAGAACCTCCCCGGCCGCTTCTCGCTGACGATGTGTTGCCCGAGCGGGCCCTCGCTGGTGACCCTCTAGCCCGGCGCGCCCTCATCCAGGGAATTTACGAACCTCTGCGCGACCATGCGCTGGATTTGTTGGGAACCGTCTGGACGTATTTTGAGACTGGTCACTCTCTCGAAGCAACAGCCCGAGAACTCTTTGTCCACCCGAACACTGTTCGGTACCGCCTAAAGAAGGTCATTGAGGTTGTCGCCTGGGATCCGGGTGTTCCGCGTGACGCTCTCACCATCCATCTGGCGGTGATTCTGGGCTCGATGAGTGAACCCAATCAGGGCCCCACTCCCGCGGGAAGCCCAAAACTGTAGGTTCCCCACAGTGTTCGCCGGCCCCCGTAGGCATGTTCCTCTAGCAGAATTTGTCCGTCGGCGGGGAGACTAGAGACCATGTTTGTCATTGCAGCACCCGGACAAGGTTCTCAAAAATCCGGATTTCTCGAACCGTGGCTGGAATCCGCTTCCCACCGGGAGACTCTGACTCGTTGGTCCGAGCTCATCGACAGCGACCTTGTTGCGCACGGAACTACGAGCGACCAAGAGACCATTACCGATACCGCTATTGCGCAACCTCTGATTGTCGCTGCAGGCATCATCGCGGGGCGCGCCCTGCTGAAGGCACTTCCCGAGCGCACACCACTCGCGTTTGCCGGGCACTCGGTCGGCGAATTTACTGCCGCAGCACTCTCGGGTGTTATCAGCGATGACGAGGCCGTTTCCCTGGTTGCCTTGCGAGGTCGCGCCATGGCGCAGGCTGCCGCCGAGGTCCCCACGGGAATGTCCGCCGTTCTTGGAGCGGATCTCGAGGTGCTCTCCACCGCGCTCACGGAAGCGAACCTCTATGCCGCGAACTTTAACGGCGCCGGCCAGGTTGTCATTGCCGGGGAGCGTAGTGCCCTCGCTCGGTTCCAGGAGAGCCCCCCGGAGGGGATGCGCGTGATTCCTCTTCAGGTCGCCGGCGCTTTTCACACCGTCTATATGCAGACCGCTGTTTCAGCTCTCGCAGAAGCAGCCTCAGGCATAACCCCCCGCGAAGGAACGCACCCGCTGTATACGAACCGAGATGGATCTCGAGTAGGCCACGACATGGCCCTTGGCTACTTGGTTGACCAAGTTGCCAGACCGGTCCGATGGGATCTCTGCATGGAATCGTTCGCGAAGGATGGCATTCACGGCATGATGGAACTTGCCCCTGCCGGCGCACTAGTGGGATTGGCAAAGAGAGCTCTGAAGGGAGTCCCCACCGTGGCACTCAACACCCCCGACGATGTCGCAACGGCCGTGGAGTTGGTGAGCGGAGCATGAGTCCCCTCGCTCAGTCACACGGTGCACAGTTCACCCGTATCCTCTCGCTCGGTGCTGCACGAGGTGATCTCGTTGTCAGCAACGACGACATCGCCGGACCGATTGACTCCTCGGACGAATGGATTCGTCAGCGCACAGGCATCATTGAGCGCCGTCGCTCGAGTGATGCAGAACACGCTATTGATCTCGCCGTTCGTGCCTCAACGGAGGCCCTAGACAAGGCAGGCATCACGCCGGACCAGATCGACGCCGTCATCGTCGCGACCATCAGCAATGCTGTGCAAACGCCATCGTTGGCAGCACTACTTGCCGATCGCGTAGGGGCTACGCCGGCCGCGGCTTATGACATTTCGGCCGCCTGCGCCGGTTACACCTACGGTATTGCCCAAGCGGATGCGCTTATTCGCTCAGGAACGGCACACTACGTCCTTGTCGTGGGCGCTGAGAAACTCAGTGATTTTGTGAATCCCACCGATCGCAGTATCTCTTTCCTGCTCGGCGATGGCGCTGGTGCTGCGATTGTCGGCCCCAGTGACTCCATTGGTATTGGCCCCACCCTGTGGGGATCAGATGGTTCCAAATGGGACGCAGTGGGAATGGATCGCCCCCTCAAGGAAGCGTTTGATGACCCGGAGGGTGGCTTCCCCACGCTCCGCCAAGACGGTCAAACAGTATTCCGATGGGCCGTCTGGGAAATGGCGAAGGTCGCGAAGGAGGCCTTAGAGAAGTCGGGAGTGAGCCCCGAGGAATTGACGGCGTTCGTTCCTCACCAGGCAAACATGCGCATTATTGACGAATTTGCCAAACAATTGGGGCTTCCGGAGAGCGTCCTGATTGCTCGCGATATTGAGACGACGGGGAATACGTCCGCAGCCTCCATCCCTCTGGCGATGCATCGGTTGCTCGAGGAGCACCCTGAAGCGTCCGGCGGTCTTGCCCTGCAGATTGGTTTTGGCGCCGGGCTTGTCTACGGCGCACAGGTTGTCACACTCCCCTAGACCGCGAGGCTAGCTCTAAGATTGGAGCCGGTCACAACACCACCACAGAAAAGGAAAATCATGGCTCACACCACTGAGGAAGTTCTCGCCGGCCTTGCCGAGCTGATCAACGAAGAAACCGGCATTTCCGCCGACCAGGTCGCGTTGGAGAAGTCCTTCACCGATGACCTCGATATTGACTCCATTTCGATGATGACCATCGTCGTGAACGCTGAAGAAAAGTTTGACGTCAAAATCCCAGACGACGAGGTGAAGAACCTGACCACCGTTGGTGAGGCAGTGGAGTTCATTACCAAGGCCCAGGCCTAGGGACCTCCCCTCCGGGGAACACTATGACCACCGTCGTCGTCACCGGACTTGGTGCTACCTCTCCCCTGGGGGGAGACGTAGCCTCCACCTGGAAAGCTCTGCTTGCTGGTGAGTCTGGTGTGACGACTTTGGAGCACGAGTGGGTAGAGCAATACGAACTGCCCGTGACTTTTGCCGGTCAAGCCAAGGTCAAAGCCGAGGAAGTTCTCGAGCGCCAAGAATTCAAACGCTTAGACCCCTCTGCGCAACTGGCTCTCATCTCGGCCCGGGAAGCGTGGGCTGACGCCGGAGCACCAGACGTTGCGCCGGAGCGCATTCTGGTGGATTACGCCACCGGCATTGGCGGGCTCTGGACTCTCCTGGATGGCTGGGACACGCTGCGCGAAAAAGGGCCACGTCGGGTTCTTCCGATGACCATTCCGATGCTGATGCCAAACGCCGCTGCGGCCGCGGTCAGCATGGCTCTCGGAGGTAGAGGGGGAGCAAGGACCGTTGTCTCGGCGTGTGCCTCGGGAACAGAGTCCATCGCCAACGCCTACGAGCACCTGCAATTAGGGCTTGCCGATGTTGTGGTGGCCGGCGGTACCGAAGCAGTCATTCATCCTCTACCGATCGCGGCTTTTGCAGCAATGCAGGCCCTATCCAAGCGCAACGATGAGCCCGCCCGGGCGTCACGGCCCTACGACGTAGACCGTGATGGTTTCGTCTTGGGTGAGGGTGCAGCAACCATCGTGCTAGAAACCAAAGAGCACGCCGAAGCACGTGGTGCGAAGATTTATGCTGAGCTTGCCGGTAGCGGAGTGACGAGTGACTCGTATCACATCACTGCACCGGACCCTGAAGGCCTCGGAGCCTCACGGGCTGTTCTGGCAGCACTCGCGCAAGCTGGTGGAACCCCCGACGATGTTACGCACATCAACGCTCACGCGACGTCCACCCCGGTGGGCGACATTGCTGAATTCCACGCACTGAAAGCGGTATTCGGAGACCGTGTCGGATCGATTCCCGTCTCAGCAACTAAGGCAGCTACCGGACACCTCCTGGGGGGCACAGGAGCATTGGAAGCAGTCTTTGCGATCCTTGCGGTTCACGAACGGATTGCTCCCCCCACCATCAACCTGGACAATCAGGACGAGCAAATTCCCTTAGACGTCGTCACCTCACCCCGGGACTTGGGCTCAGGGCCTCAGTTGGCGATCAGCAACTCCTTTGGTTTTGGTGGCCACAACGCCGTTGTGGCCTTCCGGAGCGTCTAGTTCGAGTGTTTCCCCGGAGATAGCTGGGAAGTATCCAAGAAACTGACCATTTGGTCAGGAATGGCGTCGTCGGAGCCTTAGGCTCCCTACCGTGAGTGTTCGCGATCAGATTCTGCAGGCCACCCTCGACCTGTGTGCGAGGCGTGGCATCGCGGCTACCTCTCTGCAGGACATCGCCGATGCGAGCAATTGCTCCAAAGCGAATGTGGTGTATCACTTCTCTCACAAGGAAGAACTCATTGACGAGGCGCTTACTCCGTCGCTTGTTGCTACAGAAAAGCTCATCGAGGCAGCAACGCAGCAAGGATTAGCCACAGATAGCGACCGGGTTTCCTTCGCGCAAAAACTCGTCGAGCTTCTGGTTAATCATCGCCTCGCCACTCACATCGTGATAACCCACCCCTATTTTGTGGATTCTGTCCCCGGGCTCAAGAAGGCCCAGTCATTGATGGAGCGACTGGCCGACTTAGTCAGCCAGTACTCCGAGGGAGAGTACGACCGCCTGAGGTTTGGAATTGTCATTTCTGGCGTCACCTATACGTTGGTCTCCGCCACCATTTTGGAACTTCAATCGGTGCCAGAGGAAGAACTCAGGGAGATGTTGACGAGCGCGGTCAGCTCGATGGTGATGGGCGCGCCCGCGACCACGGAGGTGGCACCTTAGGTGGCTACTTTGCTCTATCGCCTCGGAAAGGCGAGCTATCGTCGCTGGGGTCGTGTCATCCTGGCCTGGGTTGCTGCTCTTTTTGTGGTCCTCGGGGCCGGGCTCACCGTAGGTGGTCAAACCGAGGAAGCGTTCGAGATTCCTGGAAGCGAATCGCAGGAAGCGTTCAATCGCCTTGAAGCGGTCTTCCCCTCATTCGCCGGCGCTTCCGCTCAGGTGGTTCTCGTTGCTCCTGAAGGAGAACGACTGGATTCCCCCGCTAACCGGGCTGTTATTGACGAGCTCGCGAGCGAGATTGAGGGCCAAGCCGGGGTTGAAAACGCCACCACGCCCTTTGACGAGTTTGCCGGAGAGGCACTGAGCGATGATGCTCGCTACGCCTTCATCCAGGTCGGGTTTGAGATGTCCTCTCCTGAAGTCACCGACGACATGATTGACGCGCTCCTCGAAACTCGCGCGATTGCCGAAAGCGCCGGACTCGTGATCGAGTACGGTGGCGCAATCTTCCAGGACCAGGTGGTCGGGCTGACGTACCACGAACTATTGGGAGTGATCTTTGCCGGGGTGGTCCTGATTGTGACCTTCCGCTCTCTCCGTCCCGCGTGGATGCCCTTGGCCAGCGCGATTGTGGGAGTGGGGATTGCGGTGGGCGGAATTCTCATTGCAGCTCTCGGTGTCACCATCTCGAGCTCCGCACCGTTACTTGCCGTGATGCTCGGGCTGGCGGTGGGCATTGACTACTCGTTGTTTATCCTCTCCCGGCACCGCGACCAACTTGCCCGAGGCGATGATGCAGCAGAGTCAGCCGCGACAGCGGTGGGAACTGCAGGAAATGCCGTTGTCTTCGCAGGCATCACGGTGATCATTGCCCTCCTCGGTTTATTCCTGGTGGGAATTCCGTTCTTGAGTGTGATGGGCGCGTCCGCGGCAGCCGCTGTCGCCATCGCCATCGTGGCGGCCATTACTCTGCTTCCCGCTCTCATGGGAATCATGGGCGAGAAACTTCGACCCAAGCCCAACTCGGGTGCAGCAAAACTTGCGTTGGCAGGAGCCGAGCGACCGAGCGCCGGTCGACGATGGGTCCGTATGGTCATGAAGCGGCCACTTCTCGTCAGCCTCGTCTCGATCGTCGGATTGGGAACACTGGCCCTTCCCGCGCTCACACTAGATTTGAACCTTCCCGGAGGTGGCCAGGAACCGATTGATTCCACCCAACGCAAAGCGTTTGACCACATCAGTGACGGTTTTGGGCCCGGATATAACGGTGCGCTTCTGATTTCCGTGGATATCACGGGCAGTGAAGACATCTTGGATGACCTCGAGACCCTTCGCGATGATGTTGCCCTCGTCCCGGGTATTGAGTTCGTCAGCGAGGGCTTCCCCTCCCCCGGACTCGACACCGGCATCATCCAGGTGATCCCGCAGTACGCGCCGGACTCGAAAGAGACCAAAGATCTCGTTGCCAACCTGAGAGATCGAATCCCCGAATGGGAGGATTCGCTCGGGACGCCTATAGCGGTGACAGGCTTCACCGCCATTGGGGTAGACCTCTCCCAGCGGATTCAGAACGCTTTGTTGCCCTTTGGCGTCGTGGTTGTGGGACTGTCCATCTTGTTGCTGCTCGCCGTTTTCCGGTCACTTGTCGTCCCCATCAAAGCTGCACTCGGCTTTGTCCTCTCTGTAACCGGCGCTTTTGGTGTCGTGGTCGCTGTATTCCAATGGGGATGGCTCGGTTCTCTTACCGGGGTCGACACTCCGGGCCCCATTCTGAGCTTTATGCCGATCATCCTGATGGCAGTGCTGTTTGGGCTCGCGATGGACTACGAAGTCTTCCTCGTCTCCGGAATGCGAGAGCGCCATGTACACACCGGAGATTGGCGCTATGCCATTGAGGAGGGATACTCCTCAGCAGCGCGAGTGGTCACCTCCGCTGCGCTGATTATGTTCTTTGTCTTCATCGCTTTCGTGCCAGCCGGGAGCAACACCATCAAGCCCATTGCTCTCGGGCTCGCAGTAGGTATTGCCCTCGACGCTTTTGTCGTTCGCATGACCTTGGTCCCCGCACTGATGGCCCTGTTCAAAGAGCGTGCCTGGTCCTTCCCCCGCCTCCTGCAGCGCACCATTCCGCATGCAGATGTCGAGGGTGAAAAGCTGGGTGAGCATATCCGCGACAGCGCTTGGGCTCAGGAATATTCATCCTCCATCGTTCACGCCCATTACCTCGTGGTGGGCGAGGGGGAGCGCCACAGCCAGCCTCTTACGCTGGAGTGGCAGCCAGGTCACCGGATCGATGTTGTCGCAGAGCCTCATCTGGCGCGGGTCCTTGCCGCAACACTGGCGGGAGCTCTGCCTCAGATTTCCGGTTCACTCCACGTGGCCGGGCATCCCCTTCCCAGTGAAAGTCGAAGCGCTCGAGCGACGGCGTCGATCTGGAGCCCCCAGGATGCCGACGCCCTCACACCACTGGGCGAAGCATTGCGCGAAAGAATGGAATGGTCATCCTCAAGAGGGAAACTTTCCGCTTCGGAGCATCGACGCCTCATGAGAGCAACCCTGGCAACTCTCAATTCCCTCAGTGAGGAATTAGCCCCGGGTCAGCCACTTACCGAAATGACGTTGCCGGGCCTTCTAAACCCAGGCCAACAAGTCTTGGTATGGGCGGCTTTAGCGCTGGCGGATGGTTCTCCACTGTGCCTCGTCTCCCCGGCTGATCCCCTCTCCGATGAGGGGCACCGAGAGCTGTGGTGGCGCGCTGTGGATGCGCTGGCATCCCGCGAACAGACTGTGGCAGTCTTCAGCTTGCCTCCTGCCCGGGCTCTTGCTCCAACCAGTGTCGCCACACTGGTTGTCGACGTATCACCAGCACTCACGGTGGTGGGCTCATGAGAACCACATCACAGTGGAGTACCTGGATCATTGCGGGTGTCCTCACCCCCCTGATTATTGTGGGTGGGCTTCTCGGCGCAATGTCTGCCGGCGATTCAGCCTTGGAGCGAGTCCCGGTAGCGCTGGTCAATAACGACGAACTTATCCGTGAAACCGATGATGACGGCGAAGAGACCATTATCTTTGCGAGCAAACCCCTGGTCACAGAGCTGGTCACCTCAGAGGACTTCGCTGTGGACTGGCTCGTGACCGGTTCTGAGCAGGCACGTGAGCTTCTCGCAGCAGGCGATGTCTACGCGATTGTCGAGATTCCTGAGGACTTTTCCTACGCCGTTACAACCCTTGACTCGGATAACCCAGAGTCGGCTGTTTTCACGATTATCACCGACTCATCCCGCAGCTACATCGCTGGTCTCCTCTCCGATCAAATCGGTAGCGCATTAGCGTCTGGCGTGAGTGACGAATTCGGTTCCAGCATCATGGAGGGCCTCTTCACCGCAATCGTTGAAATAGCCGACGGTTTCGATGACATTGCCGACGGGGCTGACACCTTGGCCGGTGGCGTGGAGGAAGTGTCGGAGGGTGTCACGGAGCTCAACGACGGCGTCGAAGATCTGGCCTCGGGGTACACAGAGTTTGATGACGGACTTGGCACCTTCAGCGACGGTGTGACGTCGCTGTCTGACGGGCTGGATGCCCTGAGCGCAGGCACCTCCGGTCTTGACGATCTCTCTGCAGGGGTGAAGACCTACGCGGACGGAATTTCAACTTTGTCTGCAGGGCTATCTGGAGTGAAGTCGTCGGGAGCATTGACGGGTAATCCTGCTGAGGCCACACTAAACGCGCTGATTGACGGTCTGGCCACTGCCGCGACTGGAGGCGGCACTCTGTCCTCACAAACCTCCACCGCACTCACCGGAGTGAAGAACGGAATTATCAAACTCGACAAGGGTGCTGACGCTCTCGATGATGCAGGCCAGGAGTTGGCCAGCGGATCCCGCGACATCCGCGAAGGACTGGTCGACCTCGCCGAGGGGACGGGTGATCTCGATGAGGGAATGGTGGAGCTGGCTGACGGTGCGCGAGAATTCGCCGATGGGGTTGCCGAAGGCGCCGCGGATTTGCGTGAGGGCGCCGGAACAATGCCCACTGACGAGGCATTGGATGTCATGAACAACCCGGTGGTCTTCGATGGCAGCAACGTGTCCGACAGCATTGGGTTCCAGGAGACACTATCTAGCGCCCTCGTGCCGGTGGGAATGTGGCTGGTTGCTCTGATCTACTTCCTCACTGTCCCAAGCTATTCCTCCCGAATTCTCGGGAGCACCGCGCGGACTCAAGCTTTGATGGTGCGAGCCACCCGTCCGACCCTGGTGATGGTGGGAACATGGAGCGCCATCGTCCTCACGCTGCTGCACACTCTCGGTGGTGTCTCGTGGACTGATTTGGGCTTTACCGCCCCGATCATTGTGCTGAGCTCGCTGGCGCTGGCATCGGTGCACTTCGCCGTGTGGGCCTGGAATCCTCGCTGGTTGGCACCCCTGTCATTGTCGGCTCTGGTGCTTCAGATTGTGAGCCTGGGCAGCGTCATCCCCATTGAGATTCTGCCGAGCTTCTACCAGGCTTTCTCGGGGGCAACGCCTCTGGGCTGGACCACAGATGCCCTCATCGCGTCACTCGCTGGTGGGGATTTATCGAGGGTCATCAGCGCACTGGTGTCTCTGACGATTCTGGCTACGGTGTCCTTCATCCTTTCGGCTCTCATCCTTCGCGCGAAGAGGAGTCAAGCCACGCGGACCGAGGTTCGATTGGCTGCCTAGCCAACGCGGTGGAGCCACACCACGGAGCGTGCGTCACCAGCGTGGCGAAACGCTTCAAGTTCGTCGTCCCAGGCACTACCGAGCGCAACTCGAAGTTCACGCGATATTTCATCAGCGTTCCCCTGAGCCACCTCCAGCGCATAACGAATGCGATCCTCGGGAACCACAACGTTCCCAGCGGTGTCCGTCTGTGCGAAGAACACACCGAGATCTGGTGTGTGCATCCAGCGACCACCGTCAGACTCCGAGGTGGGCTCCTCGGTCACCTCGTAGCGCAGGTGTTCCCAGCCGCGCAGTGCGCTAGCGATGGCGGCGCCCGAGCCGACCGGTCCCATCCATTCCATTTCTGCTCGAAGTGTTCCCGGCAGGACTGGTTGGTCTTCCCACCGGCAATTGACCGGATAACCGAGCGCACTACCAATAGCCCACTCCAAATGGGGGCAGAGAGCTCGCGGCGATGAGTGCACAAAAAGCACCCCGCGAGCACGGGTGGTTGTCATCGTCTACTCCTTATTCCGTTGGTTCGACTTCCCCATCGACCGCGGAATAACCCGAGTAGTTGACTGCCGGTCTTCAGACCGGCTCCCAGTATGCGCTATGAACCCTAAGAATTACAAGTGTGTGACTCAGCCGTGGAGCAGAGAGCCGTCCTTCTGGAGCACGTTCTTCTCTCCCGCTTCGATAGCAAAGGGGAACCTGTTTTGCGCCGGCGGGAGCGGGCAATTGAACGCATAGGAAAAAGCACACGGTGGCAAGATCGCGTAGTTGAAATCCAGAGTGATGGATCCATCGGGGTTAGGGGCAAGAAACAAAAACCGGCCAACGCTGTAGGTCGAGTCACCGTTGGTGGCATCAGAGAACACCAATTGGAGCGCTCTCCCCGCCTTGAACGCAGCAATGTTGTACTCGACACCGTCGTGAGTGAACGTGATTTCGCCAGGAACTACCTCGTCCCTTGCAACACCCTCGTCCTTCAAGTGCTCAAACCCGACACTCTTGCCGCCAGGAATCTCCGTCCAGGAGCCCGTAATCACCCACTCCGGTGCGTACGGGAAAGCGTCCACCTGACCAAAGTTTCGAATGCCCTCCGATTGGGAATCCCAGACACGCAACGCGTAAGCACCGTCAGCGGCAATGACATGGCCGCTCACAGTGTCGCTGAACACGATGGTGGAGGGAGACTCGTCGTCTTTTCCCCGGACGACCACAGAGCCATCTGCAACAACACCGTCCACGACGATGCCATCTGAGGTCTGAGCAGTGAGCAGAAGACCTGAACCGCCATCACCCCGCGGCGCCCAGGTTCCCGGCACTCCCCAGATGGTCTGTTCCATATCCACCCACTGGGTGTTGGTCAGAGCCAGTGGGCCTTCGGGCTGAATTGCTGCGAGATTGCGGCGCTCCCGAAATGTCGCGAGCTTGTCTTCTGCTTCAGTCATGGAGCTAGTCGGTGAGGGCGGGGATGATCGCTCCGGAAAACACCTGGTAGGCAAGCGCAGTCTTCGCAATAAGGCTCAGTGTGATGTACATCCGCTCACCGCGGAGGTAATCCTTCCATCCGCCCACCCGGTGATACTGCAGGGCCTGGTTCACCGCGAAGGTGTTGAAGAAGAGGAAGAGAGAAATGATGATGCCAAGGACAAAGTCGGGTGCCTCCACCCCCGAAGTGGAGCCTGGCGCCAGGAAGTAAATCAGGATCACAATCCAGGGCACCACCCCAGTCATCGATCCAAAGACAAAGGGCAGGAAGCCGCCGGAGCCCGGCTGTTCATACTTCTCTTGGATTGCCCCAAACATGATCATGGACGCGTTGACCGCAAAAATCGAGAATAGTGCCGCGATATCGGTTATTCCGGTGATCTGGGCAACCAACCAAATCATCACGGACGAGCTCAATGAATACTCAGTCCAGCGGAAATAGTTGCGGTTGAGCTTCAGCCCCGCAGCGTAGCGCTTGAAGAACAGGGGTGACGAGATCAAGTAGTGAAAGAACGCAGACATTGCCAGGAACGCGACGACGCCAAACCCGACGTTGATGTCAAAAAGCTCTACTCGCTCGGGCGGGAGTGGAACACCGGGAGGGCCCGCCAAATAGTCCGCAGTCACCGCATAGGTCACCTGGTCCTCCAGGAGAAACAGCACATACCCGAGTCCTACGGCCTGAAGCAGGTGGAGCGACCCTGCGACGACGTTATATGTCCGGAGGCGGGTGATTTTTTGATCAACAGTTCTGGTGTGCTTGGCCATG
>CAYGLJ010000026.1:0-15213 GCA_964350865.1 uncultured Microbacteriaceae bacterium | reverse complement strand
GGGTGTGGCGCAGCTTGGTAGCGCGCGTCGTTCGGGACGACGAGGTCGCAGGTTCAAATCCTGTCACCCCGACCACTAACTGAAGTCTGGGTCCGGCTCCGCTAGCTCTTGAATGATCTCCTGCGGGACATAACCACTGGCAAGGCGTCCGCCACTTTCATCGAGGTAGCACTCTCCACACAGAGATTCATACGTAACCTCTCCACCGTCAATGGCAACCTGCGCCCCATCGAAGACGAACTGGCCATTCACTTTCCGGGTGTTAAAGACAGCTTTTCGCCCACATCGACAAATGGTCTTGAGCTCCTCCAAAGAGTGCGCAATCTCCAAGAGCCGCCTGGAGCCTGGAAAGGCAACTGTCTGAAAATCAGTGCGGATTCCGTAGGCCAGCACGGGAATGTTGCGACGGATCGCAATGATGAACAGGTCATCGACCTGGCGAGGACTCAGGAACTGAGACTCATCAACGAGGAGGCACGAAATTGTCTCTCCGGTCTGACGGGCGATGACATCTGCTTCGTTGTCGATCATGTTCACCACATCAGTGGAGGGACCAATGATGAGATCAACTTCTCGAGACACCCCCAGCCTCGACACGATTGTGCGGTCGCCCTTGGTGTCGACCATGGGTTTCGCAAGAAGGACTCTCTGCCCGCGCTCCTCGTAGTTATGGGCAGCCTGCAGCAGAGCTGTCGACTTACCGGAATTCATCGCTCCGAAGCGGAAATACAACTTAGCCACGACCAGCTACTCCCCTCTGAGCAATCTCGACCACGTTCCGCAGCAGGAGTGCCCTCGTCATCGGCCCGACACCACCAGGGTTCGGAGAGACATACCCGGCAACTTTCCACACGTCCGGCGCCACGTCCCCCACAACCTGAGGTTTTCCGGCGACCATTACGCGGCTGACGCCAACGTCCAAGACCACCGCCCCTGGCTTCACCATCTCCGCAGTCACGATGCCGGCGACACCCGCAGCCGCCACAACCACATCAGCTTGGGCGACCAATTCAGCAAGATTGGCCGTCTTGGTGTGCGTGAGGGTCACCGTTGCATCAAGCCCGCGCCTGGTCAACAGCAAACCAATCGGTCGACCCACTGTCACTCCGCGGCCCAACACCACGACGTGTTTGCCCGACCAGGAAATTCCGTGGCGCTCCACCAACTCCACAATTCCTTGTGGGGTGCAGGGCATCGGTGAGTCCATCTCGCCACCAACCTGATTGACCAAACGACCCAAGTTCATCGGGTGTAAACCATCGGCGTCCTTGATCGGGTCGATGCGCTCCAAGACGAGGTCTTGGTCAATGTGATCGGGTAGGGGAAGCTGCACAATGTAGCCCGTCACACCGGGGTTGTCATTGAACTCATCAATCGCCGCGAGAACTTCGTCCTGAGTGGCGCTGGCAGGCAGATCGATTCGGTAGGACTCAATACCGACCTCGCCGCAGTCCTTGTGTTTGCCCGCGACATACCAGGTTGATCCCGGATCCTCTCCCACCAGAATCGTGCCAAGCCCCGGAGTCACGCCCACTTCGTGCAGAACACTGACCTGGTCAGCGATTTCCGCTTTGATGACCTGCGCAGTGGCAGTCCCATCAAGAGTTGTTGCTCTCATGCGGGGTTAGGAAAGCTCGGGATACAACGGCCACGCTTGGGTCAACTGCGCAACTCGTCCCTGCAATGCCTCAATGTCAGGGTTTGGCATCAACGTGTGCGCGATGATGTCCGCCACCTCCGTGAATTCCGTCTCACCAAATCCTCGTGTCGCCAGCGCTGGAGTACCGATCCGGACACCGGAGGTAACCATGGGCGGCCTGGGGTCAAAGGGAACCGCGTTGCGGTTCACAGTAATTCCCACGTGGTGGAGGAGGTCCTCGGCCTGCTGACCATCTACAGGCGAGTTCCGCAAGTCCACAAGCGCGAGGTGGACATCAGTTCCACCCGTGAGAACGTCCACTCCCGCAGCCTTGGTGTCATCCTGGACCAAGCGCTCAGCCAAGAGCTGTGCGCCCTGAATTGTTCTTTCTTGACGATCGCGGAACTCAGGGGTCATCGCGAGCTTGAAAGCGACAGCCTTCGCCGCAATCACGTGCATAAGAGGTCCACCCTGCTGTCCAGGGAACACCGCAGAATTCAGCTTCTTAGCCAGTGACTCATCCCGGCTGAGAATAATTCCGGAGCGAGGACCACCGAGGGTCTTGTGCACAGTGGTCGACACGACATCCGCGTGAGGGATAGGAGAGGGGTGCAGCCCGGCTGCGACCAAACCAGCAAAGTGCGCCATGTCGACCCAAAGCTTTGCTCCCACCTCGTCAGCGATGGCACGGAATGCCGCAAAGTCGGTGTGACGGGGATACGCCGACCAGCCCGCAATCAAGACGGTGGGCTTGTGTTCAAGAGCCTTGTCACGGACTTTGTCCATGTCGATCAGGAAGGTATCGGGCTCTACTCCATAGGAGGTGGCGTTGTAGACCTTGCCGGAAAAGTTGAGCTTCATACCGTGGGTGAGGTGACCACCGTGAGCTAACTCGAGGCCCAAAATCGTGTCGCCAGGTTGCGCGAGTGCGTGCAAGACCGCGGCGCTTGCGCTCGCACCCGAGTGTGGCTGGACGTTCGCATACGCGGCTCCGAAGAGTTCCTTGGCCCGCTCAATGGCGAGGTTCTCAGCGATGTCGACGAATTCGCAGCCGCCGTAGTAGCGCTTGCCGGGGTAGCCCTCGGCGTACTTGTTCGTCAATACGCTGCCTTGAGCTTCCAGGACTGCGTGAGGGACAAAGTTTTCGCTGGCAATCATTTCCAACGTGCCACGCTGGCGGCCGAGTTCCTTATCCAGGACGTCCTGAATCTCGGGATCAATCTCGGCGAGCGTTGCAGTAAATGCATCGAGTGCTGGGGTTGTTGTGGGGTTCACGGGGCTCTCCCTTGGTTACACGGATATGGAATTGTCGTGTCAGCCCAGGCGTACGGCCAGCACGCTTCCTTACGCTCCCCGATGGTTATCCATCATTACGCCAGTTGCGTAGTGAGAGTCTAACCGAGGTCGCTGGGAGCAGCCCGGTGACTCACGCGCAAACCCTAAGCTAGGGGGGTGCCAAGCTCTCTGTTTCACTTTGTCGTGACGTTCGTCTGCGATGACAAGCCCGGCATTGTCCACGCTGTCAGCGGAGCCATCGTCGAAGCGCAGGGAAATATCACCGAGTCTCAGCAGTTCTCCTCTGAGGACACGGGGCGCTTCTTTATGCGTCTGCAGGTGGAAACTACCGCGGACTACGAGACCTTCCATTCCGCTCTTGCGCCGGTGATTGAGCGCTACGGAATGACCGCGGAGATCAACACGGTAGGACGACCGCTACGCACTCTTATTCTTGCCTCCAGCGCAGGACACTGCCTCACCGACCTCCTGGTGCGCCAGCGAGACGGTCACCTCACCATTGATATTCCTCAAGTTCTCTCTAACCACGACGCTCTCAAGCCTGTTGCCGATTTCTACGGAGTTCCCTTCCGCGCACTTCCCATCAGCGACCAGGCCAGCAAAGCCGCTTTCGAGGCTGAAGTGCTCGCGCTGGTGGAGGAGCACGACATCGAGTTGGTCGTCTTAGCTCGGTATATGCAGATCCTCAGTCCGGAACTGTGTGAGGCACTCGAGGGCCGCATTATTAACATTCATCATTCGTTCTTGCCAGGCTTCAAGGGGGCAAACCCCTATCGTCAGGCGCACGAGCGGGGTGTGAAACTCATCGGTGCGACCGCACACTTTGTCACCACCGAGCTCGATGAGGGTCCGATCATCGAGCAGAATGTCGTCCGCGTGGATCACTCTCACTCGGCCGAGGAGCTCCGTGCCATCGGCCAGGATGAGGAATCTCGAACACTTACCCAAGCTGTGCGGTGGTTTGCCGAGCACCGCATCTTGCTCGATGGTGTGCGCACGATCATCTTTAAATGACTCATCCCCAGGCCTTGGCCTAGGGATGAGAGAGTCAGCTGAGGACTAGGCGCACTTGCAGAGCTCGTCTGGTCCAAAACCAGCCAAAGCCTGTTCAATGTGCTCTCCGCAACCGGTCCAAGTGACCTTGCTGCAGCGGTTACAACGCGCTGGGCTACACACGATGGTTCTCCTTGAGTGTTGAAGTAATCACGACTCTCAGAGTATATACCCCTGGGGGTATTTTTGCCACTAGCCGAGTCGGGCCTTCAGATTCTCATCCAAGGTGGCCAAGAAGTCTTCCGTCGTCTGCCACTTTTGGTCTCCACCGACGAGCATCGCGAGGTCCTTCGTCATGGCTCCAGATTCGACAGTCTTAATGACCACGTCCTCGAGCGTCTGAGCGAAATCAATAAGTGCCTGGTTCGAGTCGAGTTTTCCGCGGTGCATCAGACCCCTCGTCCACGCGAAAATCGACGCGATCGGGTTTGTTGAGGTGGGGTTACCCTTCTGGTGCTCACGGTAGTGACGGGTCACGGTTCCGTGGGCCGCCTCGGCCTCGACGATTTTGCCATCCGGAGTGGTGAGCACACTGGTCATCAGCCCCAGCGATCCAAAACCTTGGGCAACCGTGTCGGACTGAACGTCACCGTCATAGTTCTTGGTGGCCCAGACATAGCCGCCCTCCCATTTGAGCGCCGCTGCCACCATGTCATCAATCAGGCGGTGTTCATAGGTGATACCGGCCTTCTCAAACTGGTCCTGGAACTCCGCTTCGAAGACCTCCTGGAAAATGTCCTTGAAGCGGCCGTCGTAGGCCTTCAAGATGGTGTTCTTCGTGGAGAGGTAGACCGGGTAACC
Source organism: uncultured Microbacteriaceae bacterium (assembly GCA_964350865.1). Lineage (GTDB taxonomy): Bacteria > Actinomycetota > Actinomycetes > Actinomycetales > Microbacteriaceae > Pontimonas. The sequence goes on along the minus strand of CAYGLJ010000026.1, from coordinate 10,424 downwards.
ACGGTTGAGGCCATAGTTCAGAGATGCGCGAGCGAAATCGCGGATGGATGCGTCGAGGTTGTACATCGCCATGGCAACACCGCCTCCGGGTGCCTCGAATACCTCAAAGCTCTGGGCTTCACCACCGTCTTTGGGCTGGAAGCTAATGGTGAGTGTTCCCGGTCCCTCGAACACAAAGTCCGTGGCGCGGTACTGATCACCAAAAGCGTGACGTCCGACAATGATCGGCTTGTTCCAACCGGGAACAAGCCGGGGGATGTTCGAAATGATGATGGGCTCACGGAAAATCACACCGCCGAGAATGTTCCGGATGGTCCCGTTGGGGCTGCGCCACATCTTCTTGAGACCAAACTCTTCAACGCGGGCCTCGTCAGGAGTGATGGTGGCGCACTTGACACCGACTCCGTGCTTCTGGATTGCATGAGCAGCGTCGATGGTGATCTGATCATCAGTCTCATCGCGCTTCTCAATTCCTAAGTCGTAGTACTCCAGGGTGAGATCGAGGTAGGGGTGGATGAGGCGATCCTTGATGGCCTGCCAAATAATGCGTGTCATTTCATCGCCATCGAGCTCTACGACAACGCCATCAACCTTGATCTTTTCCACGGGGAATCCCTTCTCTTCGAACGGGCGCGCTTGACCGAGAAAGTCTAATCTCGAAAGGCGCCGTATATATCTTTACATAAAGATACTTACCGGATGTTCACGCAAACGCTCTACGCTAACAACATGATGGGCTTGACGCTTAGGGAACTCTCTGCGGACACCGCGATGCAGGCAAACTCGCTCGAGTTGCGGCCAGGACAAGAGCAGTTCGAGACTCCCGTCACCTACGCCAACGCTGATGCAACGCTTGATCCCACCAAAACCTGGAGCCGCGTCATCACCCTCGATGACTCGGTAGTGGGTTTTATTCGTGCCTACTTCGATTCCACCCACCCCGATGAGGCCCTGCGCTGTTGCGTCTGGAGGGTCAGCGTGGATGCCAACGCTCAAGGCCAAGGTGTGGGTCGATTCGCTATTGATGCCGTTACGGAGGAGGCCCGCGCTCAAGGGTTCACCACCCTGACAGCAGTCTGGTCGGGCGGCCAAGAGGGCCCGGGAGAATTCTTCCGACACCTGGGATTCGCCGAGTCTGGTGTCACCGAATACGGTGACACGATCGGGTCTCTCACCCTCTAGTGGAAAAAGTGGCGCTCACCCGTGAGATACATGGTGACGCCAGCTGCCTGCGCTGCGGCAATCACTTCGTCATCCCGCACTGACCCTCCGGGTTGAACCACAGCCCGCACCCCCGCATCGATCAAGATCTGGAGGCCATCAGCGAAGGGGAAAAAGGCATCAGACGCAGCGACACTGCCGGCAGCCCGCTCTCCTGCTCTGGACACCGCGAGCTGGCAAGAATCCACTCTGTTGACCTGGCCCATTCCAATGCCCACACTCGCGCCACCCTGGGCAAGCAGTATTCCATTGGATTTCACGGCCCTCACTGCGCGCCAGGCAAACTCTAGGGACGCAAGCTCCGAGGGGCTCGCCTTCTCACCCGCGACCAGGGTCCAGGAGGAGGGATCTGCAAAGTGTCGATCCACGTCCTGAACCAACACTCCGCCAGAGATGTGACGCCACTCGGTCTCTGCTGGCTGGAACCCCTCCGGGAGTTCAACAACCCGGAGATTTGGTTTGGCTGCGAAGACCTCAAGGGCTTCGGAGGTGAAGCCCGGCGCGACCACTACCTCGGTGAAGATTTCGACAATTGAGCGGGCAGTGTCACCATCCAGCACTCGGTTGGCGGCAATGACTCCCCCAAAAGCAGACACCGGATCGCAGGCGTGAGCGAGCTCATGTGCCAAGACCAGCGACTCCGCCGTCGCTATTCCGCACGGATTCTGGTGCTTGATGATGGCAATAGCCGGACCCTCGTGATCGAGCGCTGCGCGAAGCGCAGCATCCGCATCGAGGTAGTTGTTGTAGGACATTTCTTTGCCCTGAAGCACGGTCGCCGAAGCGAGGCCGGGTGCAATGGCGTGGCCGGTATAGACGGAGGCGGCCTGATGTGAATTCTCGCCGTAGCGAAGATCCCCCTGCTTGGTCGCATGGAAGCTCACGGATTCTCCCTCGGTGAGCCACTGTGCTACCGCGCTGTCGTAGCGGGCGGTGTGGGTGAAAGCTTCTCCCGCGAGTTCCCTTCGCCACTCAAGTGTCGTTCCGCCTTCCTGGAGAGAGGCGATGAGGTCTCGGTATCGCGACGGACTCACCACAATGGCAACACTGTGGTGGTTCTTCGCTGCCGCCCGCACCATTGCAGGACCTCCGATATCGATTTGCTCGATGATGTCCTCGTCCTTTGCGCCTGAGGCGAGCGTCTCCACAAACGGATACAAGTTCACGATTACCCAGTCGATGGCCGTAATGCCCAGCTGCTCCAGCGCAGCCACGTGCTCGGGGTTCCTGCGGTCCGCCAGGATTCCTCCGTGAATACTCGGGTGTAGCGTCTTGACCCGACCATCGAGAGCCTCTTGGAAGCCGGTAACCTCGCTCACCTCCGCCACGGGCACGCCCGCATCACGCAGGGTGCGAGCGGTAGAGCCCGTGGAGACAATTTCTACCCCAGCCTGCGCCAACGCCTGTCCCAGTTCGAGAAGCCCGGTCTTGTCGCTCACCGATACCAGCGCGCGGCGAGGCATTATCCGTTCATCGGTCATCCTGGTTAGTTTCCCTTCTCCGAACACAATCTGGTGAGCACCTGGAGCAAAAGACGCCTCTCCACGACCTTAATCCGGTCATGCAGGGCCGACTCGTCGTCCCCTGGCTCGATGGGCACCCGCTCCTGAGCCAGAATCTCCCCAGTATCAATTCCCTCATCCACGACAATCACTGATGCCCCGGTCTGGGAAACCCCCGCCTCCAACGCATCCCTCACGGCATGCGCTCCGGGGAATTCCGGCAAATAGGCCGGGTGAGTGTTCAGGATGCGGGGGGCGAATCGACTCACCAGGCCGGCGGGGAGAAGTTTCATAAACCCGCTGAGGATGATGACGTCAGGGCTATAGGGATCCAGTGCATCGCCAAGCGCTATGCCCCACTCCTCCCTGGAGGCAAAATCGCTCAGCGGAACAACAAACGTCGGGAGCGAGCGCTCGGTCGCGTGACGAAGCCCAGGCGCACTGGTGTCAGACCCCACCGCCACGACATCTGCAGAAATGTCTGCCTGCGGAAGGGACTCCAGCAGTGACAGGAGGTTGGTGCCGGACCCGGAAATGAGGACAACGAGTCTCTGGCGCACCCTCACAGCTTATCGAGCGGCCCTCTGGCTGCGACGCCCGAGAGCGCCGGAGAGCAGGCCGAGGAGCACTCCGACAAAGATTTCCAAGCCCCACCAGAGCGCAATCTGTGCTGGATCGGCACCGACATTCTGGAACCGGCCAGGTCCTGCGGCGCCACTCGTCAGTGCGGCCAGCAGGTAACCACCGAAAGCGCCGAGGGCCCCTGCCAAAGCAGACGCCGCAACAACGCGCAGGAGTGGTTGTTGGTGAAACTCAGTGCTCTGGACGCTACGCCACAGGCTGCCGGGCTTCTCCCCCAGCAACATTGTGGTGGCGGCAACGCCTGCGATGAAGGCCACGGCCAAGGGAATGGCGATGACCATGATGGCTCCCACTGGCGGATTCGCTGGAATGATGCCCAATAGGGGCAATGCGGGGACTGCTTGAAGGGTCGATCCCAAGGGTGACACTAACGCTCCGGTCCCCAGCGCAAAGCCTGGGCCTACCATCCACATCACGCTCCACACAATGGCGGTAGGCAAGAGAGCGAGTTGGGCCATCGACAACACGATGATTCCCCATGCCCCCGGTTGCAAAGACTCGTAGAGGGTGATCATGGTGCCAAATGATGCAAGGACAAGACCCGCGACACTGAGAGCTGCGACCCCCACGAGACCCACCAGGGAGGCCCCACCTGCCTTGACCCCGGTCCGAAGAACAGCCAGGAGACCTTCCGGAAGCACCCCCTCTAAGACTTGCCCACCCGGGGCTCTCGATCCCACCCAGGTAGCAAGAGCAAGTCCGGCCGCGAGGAACAGCGCTGGCCGCACGAGGGCATCCATCAGCTCCATCGAAACCATGTGGTCAGGGAGGAAAAAAACCATGGCGAAGCTCACAGCCACGAGCGTTCCCACTGCGAGGAACCAAGTAGAGACCGGGTAAATGCGCGTGCCGCTACGCCGACCAATGCGATACCCCCAGAGGAGGGTCAGTAGTCCCACCCCCAGCAACGCTACGTCGACGACGAAGCTGCTGTTGGTCTCTCCCAATGACAAGGACTGCGCCAGCAGAGGGTCCAACGTGAACGTCAGGGGAACACCGTGGCCCAACATCCAGCCATCCACCGCGATAGCCCACGAGAGTAATAGATCGGTAGCAAAACCATCATCGAAAGCCCAGACGAGCGTCAAGGGAGCAAAAAACAATCCCAATCCCAGGCCCACCAGCACCACAACATCCAGCACAGTGGCAAGCGCATTGAGACGGGCATTCATGGCGACATGAGCCTATCGCTCGCCCCCCACAGGAGGGCCGACACTACAGCGACTGAATAATCTCGCGCATCAGTGCAGCAGCCTCCGATGGCGTCTTCCCGACCTTTACGCCAGCAGCTTCTAGGGCCTCTTTCTTGGCGGCAGCGGTTCCCGCCGACCCCGACACGATGGCTCCCGCGTGCCCCATAGTTTTACCTTCAGGAGCGGTGAAGCCTGCGACATAGCCCACGACAGGCTTTGTCACATGAGCTTTGATGAAGTCAGCGGCGCGCTCTTCCGCGTCGCCACCAATCTCACCAATCATCACAATCGCCTTCGTCTCTGGGTCGTTCTCGAAAGCTTCCAAGGCATCAATGTGTGTAGTTCCCACGATCGGGTCACCACCGATACCAATGGCGGTGGAAAAACCGATGTCGCGCAACTCGAACATCATTTGGTAGGTGAGCGTTCCCGACTTGGACACCAATCCGATAGGTCCCTTACCGGTGATTGTTGCGGGGGTGATGCCCGCAAGCGCTTCACCCGGGGTAATGATGCCAGGGCAGTTAGGACCAATGATGCGTGTTGTGCCGACACGTCCCGCGTGAGCCCACAGCTCGGCGGTGTCTTGCACGGGGATGCCCTCGGTGATGATGACCAGCAGAGGAATATGAGCATCGATTGCCTCGATAGCCGCATCTTTGGCAAAAGCCGGAGGCACAAAGGCCACTGACACGTCGGCGCCGGTCTCCTCCATGGCTTCCTTCACCGTGCCAAACACGGGGAGCTCGACGTCGCCGTGGGTCACCGTCGTACCCGCTTTGCGAGCATTCACACCACCGACAACCTGAGTTCCTGCGGCCAACATCAGTGCCGTGTGCTTGGAGCCTTCACCACCGGTGATGCCCTGAACGATGACTTTGGAATCTTTAGTCAGAAAAATTGACACGCTCTGTCCTTTACTTCGACGCTAATTCGGCGGCGCGATCCGCGCCCTGATCCATGGTGTCGGCGAGAGTAACCAACGGGTGGTTTGCGGCCTGGAGAATCTCGCGACCCTTCTCGACACTGTTGCCATCCAAGCGAACAACGAGGGGTTTGGTAGCGCCCTCGCCAATCATCTCGAGTGCCTTGACGATTCCATTGGCGACCGCGTCGCAAGCGGTAATGCCACCAAAGACGTTTACGAAGACGCTCTTGACCTGAGGGTCACCCAGAATTACATCGAGCCCAGCGGCCATGACCTCGGCGGATGCTCCGCCACCGATATCGAGGAAGTTGGCGGGCTTCACACCCCCGTGCTTCTCTCCGGCGTAGGCGACAACGTCGAGGGTGGACATGACCAAACCAGCACCGTTTCCGATGACACCCACCTCGCCATCGAGCTTGACGTAGTTGAGGTCGTGAGCTTTGGCTTTTTCCTCGAGCGGATCTGCGGTGGCAGAATCTGCGAGCTCAGCGTGGTGGGGCTGGCGGAACTCTGCGTTCTCATCCAGGGTCACCTTGCCATCCAGCGCGATGATGTCGCCGGACTCCGTCAATACCAGGGGGTTCACCTCCACCAGGGTGGCGTCCTCCTTCACAAACACGTCATAGAGCTTCACAAACACAGGCGCGACGACGTCGACCAACTCAGCCGGGAACTTAGCCTGATGAGCAATCTCAGTGGCCTTCGCGAGGTCAATGCCACGGGAAGGGTCGATAGCGACGCGAGCCAGAGCGTCGGGGCGCTCTTCGGCAAGCTGCTCGATCTCCATACCGCCCTCGTAGCTACAGAGCACCAAGTAGTTGCGGTTAGCGCGATCCAGCAATACCGAGAAATAAAATTCCTGGGCGATAGCGGCACCGGCGGCAACCATGACACGGTGAACGATGTGGCCCTTAATGTCGAGTCCCAAGATGGCCTGCGCGGCGGTGAAGGCGTCCTCCGCCGTGGGGGCAACTTTGACTCCGCCGGCTTTGCCACGACCACCAGTCTTGACCTGGGCTTTGACGACCGTGAGTCCACCGAGCTTCTCAGCAGCTGCCTTCGCGTCCTCAGCGGTGTCCGCGATGAGCCCTGCCAACACGGGAACACCGTGTCGCTCAAACATGTCTCTGGCCTGATACTCGTATAAATCCACGCCCGAAGGTCCTTCCGGTTATGTCGGTTGGGAGATGATTCCGCCAAAGACTCGCACCGGTGAGAGCGGGGAACCTCCTCAACCCTACCCGGTGAAGAGTCGCGCATTGCGCGCCTAGAGCTTGGTTATCGGCGCAATCTTGATGAGCAAACGTTTGCGCCCGGCGGAGTCGAAATCAACCTCAGCAATGCGCTTAGCCCCTTCACCGCTGACCTGGCGAACACTGCCCTGGCCGAAGTCATCGTGCTCGATACGGTCTCCAGCCACCAAGGTGAGATCACCGTTGTCGCGAACACTCGAGGTGACACGATTTGCCCAGGCCGTGGACTTCTTGGGCGCTGGGGGGAGTTCATCCCGCATCGTCAACGACCGACCGCCACCCGTTCCTGAGCCTTGCCAACCCGAGCTCCTAATAGGTCCACCGAGCTCGTGACCGGAGCCGCCGGTTGCTGCCCGTGATTCTCTCCACGAGATGAGCTCCTGAGGAATCTCGGCAAGGAACCGGCTTGGCGAGGCGATAGCGGTGTCCCCAAATGTGCTCCTGGTCATCGCCAAGGACAGGTGCAAGCGCTGCCTGGCGCGGGTAATGCCCACATAGAGCAGGCGTCTCTCCTCTTGGAGGCCACCGGGCTCATGAGCACTCATCCGATGCGGAATGAGGTCCTCTTCCAAGCCAGTGAGGAAGACCACATCAAACTCGAGACCTTTGGCGGTGTGCAGAGTCATGAGCGAAACCGTTCCTGAGGCATCGTCAAGCTCATCGGCTGCCGCCACGAGGGAGACCTCTGTGAGGAAATCACTGAGAGTGCCATCAGGGTTGTTGCGTCCAAATTCTCGGGTGACAGCCAAGAGCTCCCCCACGTTTTCTGCACGGGCTTCGTCTTGTGGGTCGCGGGAATTCTGTAAAAGGGCGAGATACCCGGTGTTGTTCAGAATCTTTTCCAATGTTGCTACCGGAGGCTCGGTATAGGAGAGCTTTTCGGCCTCATCGAGTGATTCCGCCAGCGAGAGCATGGCCTTCGTGACCTTAGGTCCAAGCCCCAGCTCATTGCTCCGGCGGAGCGCTTCGCGAAGAGTGATGTCTTCCTTCTCAGCCAAGAGAACGAGAGCGTTCTCAGTCGCTGGACCAATTCCTCGCTTGGGGGTATTCAAGATACGGCGAAACGCGAGAGAGTCAGCGGGGTTCGCGATGGTCACCAAATAGGCAATGGCGTCTTTGATTTCCGCACGCTCATAGAACTTGGTGCCCCCGATAACGCGGTAGGGAATGCCGGAGCGGATGAAAATGTCTTCCAAAGCTCTTGTCTGAGCGTTTGTGCGATAAAAAACCGCCATTTCGGAATAGGGAATACCTTCCGAGGAGAGCTGAACGATCTGGTCAGCAACAAACTGAGCCTCGTCGTGAGCGCTGTAGCCGGTGAAGCCCACAATCTCCTCACCAGCTCCGAAATCGGTAAAGAGGTTCTTGGCTTTCCGATCAAAGTTGTTCCCGATTACCGCATTGGCTGCATCCAGGATGTTTTGTGTCGAGCGATAGTTCTGCTCGAGGAGCACAACCTTCGCCCCCGGGAAATCCCTCTCGAACTCGGTGATATTGCGGATATCAGCCCCGCGGAACGCGTAGATGGACTGGTCGGAGTCACCGACAACGGTCAACGAGGCGCCGGGGACCGACCCATCGTCGGCGCGCTGGACTGAGGGCTTCTCCGGAACACGCTCTGCAGGAATGGGTCGGGTGAGTTCCCGAATGAGCGCATACTGCGCGTGGTTAGTGTCCTGATATTCGTCGACGAGCACGTGGCGAAAACGCGCCTGGTAGCGGGCCGCGACGTCGGGGAACGCCCGAAAGAGGTAGACCGTTTGACCAATCAGGTCATCAAAATCAAACGCCTGGGATCTTTGCAACTGCCGCTGGTATCGATCCCACACCTCAATGAACAATGCATCGGCCGGATCTTGAGAGTTAGAGGAGCGACGATACGACTCCACATCGGCGAGCTCATTCTTGAGCCTCGACATCTTGCCGATCACGGCGTTGGGGGTGAGGCCAAAATCATCCCCCCCGAGTTCTTTGAGGATTCTCTTCACGAGCGCTCGCTGGTCAGCGGAGTCGTAAATGGTGAAGGAACTCGAATACCCAAAGCGGTCGTGTTCTGCTCGCAGGATTCGAACACACGCCGAGTGGAAAGTGGAGATCCACATCCCCGTGGCTGCATCGCCAATCAACCCACTGATCCGCTCACGCATTTCGCCGGCAGCCTTATTGGTGAAGGTGATGGCAAGAATCTGGCTTGGCCACGCATCTCTGGTCTGCAGCAAACCGGCGATGCGCCGGGTCAAAACACTGGTTTTACCTGACCCTGCGCCGGCAATTATCAACAGGGCGGGACCCCGATACTCCACTGCCTCCGCCTGCCGAGGGTTCAACCCTTCAACCAAGGGGGACGGAGATTCTGACATAGCTGGCTCAGTCTAAAGCCCACATCTGATGGCCCGAGATACGCTGGGGACGTGAGCATGCCTCCTCTCCCTCCGTCCTCCGATGAGGGTCCCGGTCTGATCGAACCGGAACGTCCTGCACCCACTGTCGATCTGGGGTCCTTGGACACAGGGCGCATTTTGAGAGACACCGGATCACTCCAGATTCCTGATTTCGAGCAAGACACCCAGGAGTCAGAGTCATCCGAGGTTGATTCGGCATCCGACGAAGGCGCCCCCTCTACTTCCGACGAGGGGGAACCCCAGCAGGAGCCCGGTCGCACAGGGCTCAATATTCTTTCGGTGATCTCACTGGTCTTAGCTCTCACCCTCAGTCCGTTCGCCATGGTCTTTGGCTACATTGCGGTCTCTCAAGCACGACGATCCCGGCAGCGGGGTGAAGCACTGGCGTGGGCATCGGTGGGGCTCGGATGGCTCTGGACCGTTGGATGGGTAGTGCTTGGGATCACACTCGGTGCCACCTGGCTTCAGCTGTAGTTAGGGAATTCCACAGCAAGGCTCAAGCCAGCTCTCTACAATAGAGATGTCCCTATTGGTCGAGCGAAAAGGCAGACAATGTCAAACTCCAACCCCGCATTTGCGCGTTCTCTCGCGTTCCGTGAGAGCTCTCTCGCGACCCCGAGTGCCGACCAACTCGACGAAATGTACGGTCGTCCTTCTGCGTCGAGTGCTGACACCGGTCGCATGTCCTATGAGGACACCATCATGAAAACCCTGATCTCCTTCGGGATCTTGGTGGCCGGCGCTATCGTCGGATGGATTGTTCCGGCTCTCGCCATCCCCGGCTTCATCGTCGGTTTTGTGCTGGCTTTGGTCAACATCTTCAAGAAGCAGCCCTCCAGGGGTCTCATCCTCACCTACGCGGGCTTCCAAGGTCTCTTCGTCGGTGGGCTCTCTGCCATCTTCTCCCAGATGTGGGAGGGCATTGTTCCTCAGGCCGTCTTTGGAACTCTCGCTGTCATCGGTGTGACGTTGTTCCTCTTCCTGAATGGAAAGTTCCGCACCTCGCCTCGCATGACTCGCATCGTCCTGGTGGCCATGGTCGGCTACATGGTGTTCTCGTTGGTGAACTTCGGCCTCATGGTCTTCGGTGCAACCGATGGCATGTTCGGTCTACGGAGCATGGAAATCTTCGGAATTCCCTTGGGAGTTTTCTTGGGGATTCTCGTGGTCTTCCTCGCCGCATACTCACTTGTCATGGACTTTGAGTCCATTCAGGCGGGTGTCGAACAGGGCGCTCCGCGGGTATTCGGTTGGCAGGCTGCCTTTGGCATCATGGTCACCGT
>CAYGLJ010000025.1:0-15882 GCA_964350865.1 uncultured Microbacteriaceae bacterium | reverse complement strand
TGGCTCTCAAAATTGCGCGAGCTCTCGAAGTTTCCTTGGAGGAAATCTTTTGGCTCGACGACGAGGTGAAAACTCCGACCGAGGAGACTGAGAAGACAGGGCAACGATCATGAAGCGCAAAATATCGTTCAGTGCCATCAACGAGTGGCTGTGGCAGACAACAAGCAGCCGTGAGGTCATGAAGGACCTCTCTGACACCAGGTGGGACTGGCTCCGCACGCCTCGAGGGTTGACGGCGGTCATCGCTGTGTCCTTTTTCGTCCTTTTTGTGGCTCCGGTCATTGTGTGGTTTGTGGACGATGGGATGGGCGTCATTCCTGTGGTGATGGTCGCCGGAGTTTTTGCAGTGTGGTTCCTCCTGCGTCGGGCAGTCCGGCTAGTTGCTGATGCTCCGGATGATGCATTGGATGAGCGGCTGGTCGCAATACGCAATCGAGTTTATTTGAGTGCCTTTCGAGCTCTGGCGACCGTCCTCGGTTTCCTGGGAATGGCCCTGCTCATCTGGGCTTTCCAAGCGGATGACAGTGGTGTCATGACGATGACGCTGAGCTTGACGTGGCCACAGACCAATGCGGTGGTGTGGTTCCTCTATGGCCAGATTCTCCTGTGGCCCTCTCTCGCTCTTGCTATTGCTCTTCGTCAACGAAAGGTTCGACTGTGACTACCAACGCCCTGACCCAGAGAGACCGGCTTCCCGACGTCCTGAGAGGTTTTGCTCTACTCGGGATTGTGTTGGTCAATCTTTCCTATTTTTCCCATCACTCCAGTGACGGGATTAGGGGAGCTGACGTCGTGGGCTTTGGCAACTCCCTTGCCACTGTGGCGATGATTACCCTGTTCCAGGGGAAGTTTTACCTTCTGTTCTCTTTCCTATTTGGCTACAGCTCGTATTACGTCACCAAGGGTGAGAAATCAGGTCGACCACGCTTCGCGCTTCGATCTTTCCTGTTGATCGTGCTGGGTGTGCTGCACTTCACCTTCCTCTGGCACGGTGACATCCTCTTCCTCTATGGGGTATTTGGGCTGATCCTCGTGGTCTTCATGTTCAGAAAAGAACGGACACTGAAGGTGTGGAGTTGGATACTGTGGGGGTTTTCCGCCTTCCTGCTCGTGTCCGTTTCCATTCTGACCTGGCTGGCAGAAGTCACCGGAGTGGAGCTTGAGGGCTTCACCAACGGACTCGATCGAGTAATGCTCGCGGGCACCTTTGTCGAGGCAATTGAGCCGCGACTCGAACTGTGGGTTTTTGGGGCCTCAGGCGGGGTGTTGTTGCAAGGCGGTTTGGTTTTTGCAGCGTTCCTGGTGGGTGTGCTCGCGGCCCGGAAGGGGATTCTCGGAGCCAACTCCTCGGAACTTCGTACCCGGAGCATGATGCGCTGGGGCTTTGGCGTGGGGCTGCCGATGCAGTTCCTCGCGGCGATGCTCTATGTCTCCAATGAAGTTTCCACTGCAACGTCAGAGGCCGTCTATCTGGGGTCGCTCACCCTGGGCTTCATGACTGCTCCGTTGCTGAGCATGGGATACCTCGGTGCCATAGCCGTTCTGGTCCAGCGAAAGCCTGCGTTGGTGGGGTGGATGAGCTATCCGGGACGAACTTCTCTGACCAATTACCTCCTACAATCTGTGTTCCTCAGCATGATTTTTGGAGCCTGGGGGCTCGGTCTTTTTCAGGCTGTGGACTACTGGGTTGCGCTCCTGATTGGTGTTGCCATTTACCTTGTTTTGGCGGGACTGAGTGCCCTATGGCTCAGAAGCTTCTCCCAAGGTCCGATGGAAAAACTGATGACCGTGCTGACCAGGAGAAAACGGGCATCGGCTGTCTAGAAATTGCCGACACGCCCGGGTTGCGGGAAATACCGGGGTGTGGCATAGTTTGTGAGGTTCAATACGCACCTCTTGGGGTGCTCACTGCCAGGTAGTGCATAGGGTCGCGAGTCGCGAGTAAACCTAGGCCGCAGGTAGCAGAACTAAACGTCATCGACGAATCCCGTTCTCGGGTGTATGCCTGAGATTGCTGGAGACTGCCGCCTGGCATGTCGAGTTGTGTTGATAGAAGAACAGTGGTGTGTGCCCTAGGGAGTGAAATCCCTGGAGCCCAAAGTGCGCAACGAAAGTTGTGCGAGTGAGAGAGAGAAAATCATGGCGGGACAGAAAATCCGCATTCGACTGAAGTCGTATGACCACGCAGGTCTTGACGTTTCAGCACGAAAGATTGTTGACACGGTAACCCGTGCCGGTGCGACCGTTGTTGGTCCCGTTCCGCTTCCTACGGAAAAGAACGTGATCCCCGTGATTCGCTCCCCCCACAAGTACAAGGACTCGCGCGAGCACTTTGAGAAGCGCACCCACAAGCGTCTTATCGACATCATTGACCCCACACCTAAGGCTGTGGACTCACTGATGCGCTTGGACTTGCCCGCTGACGTCAACATCGAGATCAAGCTTTAAGGAACGACCATGTCAACCATCACAGCTACTAGAGGAGTACTCGGCACCAAGCTGGGTATGACTCAGGTGTGGGACGAGAACAACCGCATGATTCCGGTCACCGTTGTTGCGGTTGCCCCCAATGTGGTCACTCAGATCCGCACCGTCGAAAAAGATGGCTACGAAGCCATCCAGATTGCCAGCGGTCACATCGACCCCCGCAAGGTCACCTCACCCCTCAAGGGTCACTTCGAGAAGGCAGGCGTCACGCCTCGTCGCCACGTGACCGAGATCCGCACCAACGATGCCGCCAACTACGAGGTTGGCCAGGAACTGACCGCCGAGGTTTTCGAGGCCGGCCAGATGGTTGATGTGGTGGGAACCAGCAAGGGTAAAGGTTTCGCCGGTGTCATGAAGCGTCACAACTTCAAGGGTGTATCCGCCTCACACGGTGCTCACCGTAACCACCGCAAGCCAGGCTCCATTGGTGCCTCCGCTACTCCTTCACGTGTGTTCAAGGGAATGCGCATGGCGGGACGTATGGGTGGAGAGCGCGTCACCGTGATGAACCTCACGATCCACTCTGTGGACGCTGAGCGCGGACTTCTCCTGGTCAAGGGTGCCGTTCCCGGCGCCAAGGGCCGTCTGGTTTTCGTTCGTAACGCCAGGAAGGGAGCCTAACCATGGCCGCAGTTGACGTCCTGGACCAGACCGGAAAGAAGTCTGGATCCATCGATCTTCCCGCCGACCTCTTTGATGTGGTGACCAATGTCCCGCTCATGCACCAGGTCGTCGTGGCGCAGCTTGCTGCTGCCCGCCAGGGAACTCACAAGACCAAGGGTCGCGGTGAGGTTTCTGGTGCTGGTCGCAAGCCTTTCAAGCAGAAGGGAACCGGTCGTGCCCGCCAGGGTTCGATTCGTGCCCCTCAGCACCGCGGTGGTGGAATTGTCCACGGTCCCGTACCCCGCGATTACTCGCAGCGCACCCCCAAGAAGATGGTGCAGAAGGCTCTGCTCTCTGCTCTGTCTGACCGTGCTCGCGCCGATCGCATTCACGTCGTCAAGGGTCTGGGAACCGACAAGGCTCCCTCAACCAAGATTGCGGCCAAGCTCATTGCGCAGACCGCTCCCGGTCTCAACGTGCTGGTGGTTATCGGTCGTGAGGACCTGAACGGTCAGAAGAGTGTGCGGAACCTTCCCGGTATCCACGCTGTTCACCCCGACCAGCTGAACGCCTATGACGTCTTGAACTCTGATGACATCATCTTCACCGCTGACGCGCTCGAAGCTTTTGTCGCCTCGAAGACAGATAAGGGAGACAAATAATGAGCATCCACGCTGTTGCCTGGAATAAGGACCCCAGAGACGTTGTCTTCCGCCCCGTTGTGAGCGAGAAGAGCTACACCCTGATCGATCAGGGCAAGTACACGTTTGAGGTTGACCCCCGTGCGACCAAGACCGAAATCAAGCTCGCTATCGAGAAGATTTTCAACGTCAAGGTCTCCGGAGTAAACACTCTCAACAAGACCGGCAAGACCCGCCGTACCAAGTTTGGAACAGGGAAGCGCAAAGACACCAAGCGTGCCATTGTGACCCTGTCGTCCGGTTCGATCGACATCTTCACGGCTGTCGGATAGGTAAGGGACAGACATGGCTATTCGTAAGTACAAGCCCACGACCCCAGGTCGTCGTGGCTCCTCGGTTGCTGATTTCCAGGAAATCACCCGCAGCACCCCCGAGAAGTCGCTGCTCAAGCCCCTGCCGAAGACCGGTGGTCGTAACAACACCGGTCGCATCACGACTCGTCACATCGGTGGTGGCCACAAGCGCCAGTACCGCATGATCGACTTCCGTCGTCACGACAAGGATGGCGTCAACGCCAAGGTCGCTCACATTGAGTACGACCCCAACCGGACTGCCCGTATCGCTCTGCTCCACTTCGTGGATGGCACCAAGCGCTACATCATCGCTCCCAACAAGCTCCGTCAGGGAGACATTGTGGAGTCGGGTCCCGGTGCTGACATCAAGCCCGGTAACAACCTGCCGTTGCGCAACATCCCCGTGGGAACCGTTGTGCACGCCATCGAGCTTCGCCCCGGCGGAGGAGCAAAGATGGCTCGCTCCGCAGGAGCCGCTGTTCGTCTCGTCGCCAAGGATGGTCCTAACGCTCAGCTGCGTTTGCCCTCCGGTGAAATCCGCAACGTCGACGCGCGCTGCCGCGCCACTGTCGGCGAGGTTGGAAACGCCGAGCAGAGCAACATCAACTGGGGTAAGGCCGGCCGTAAGCGGTGGAAGGGTGTTCGCCCGACCGTCCGTGGTGTTGCCATGAACCCAGTGGACCACCCCCACGGTGGTGGTGAGGGTAAGACCTCCGGTGGTCGTCACCCGGTCAGCCCCTGGGGCCAGGCCGAAGGCCGCACTCGCTCGCCCAAGAAGGCCAGCAACTCTCAGATTGTCCGTCGTCGCAACGCCGGCAAGAAGCGCTAGTAGGAGATAGAAGATGCCTCGTAGTCTGAAAAAGGGACCCTTCGTGGATGACCACCTCCTGCAAAAGGTAGTGCGTCAGAACGAAGCCAACTCCAAGAACGTGATCAAGACCTGGTCTCGTCGCTCGATGATTGTGCCGGCCATGCTCGGACACACCATCGCTGTGCACGATGGTCGCAAGCACATCCCCGTATTCGTGACGGAAACCATGGTGGGACACAAACTCGGTGAGTTTGCCCCCACTCGTACCTTCCGTGGCCACGAAAAGGACGACAAGAAAGGCCGTCGCCGCTAAGCGGCGATAGGGAGGTAGAGACATGGTTGAGTCCATTGCGAAGGTCCGCAACATTCGCGTGACCCCTCAGAAGGCCCGCCGTATCGTGGATCTGATTCGCGGAATGCAGGCTGAAGAAGCACTTGCTGTTCTGAAGTTTGCTCCGCAGTCCGCCAGCGAGCCCGTCGCCAAGCTTGTGGCATCCGCCATGGCGAACGCGAAGGTGACCGCTGACAAAGACGGTGTGTTCCTGGATGACCAGGACCTCTTTATTGCTCGCGCGTTCGTGGACGAGGGAATCACGCTCAAGCGTTTCCGTCCGCGTGCACAGGGACGGGCATACCGCATCAACAAGCGCACCAGCCACATCACTGTTGTGCTGGCAACGCCCGACGAGGCTTCGGTGAACACGAAGCGCGAGACACAGAAGGCTGGGAAGTAAGCATGGGTCAGAAAGTTCATCCTTTCGGGTTCCGTCTGGGAATCACGACGGACCACGTGTCCCGTTGGTTCTCTGACTCCACCAAGAAGGGTCAGCGTTACGCCGACTATGTCGCCGAGGACGTGCGCATCCGCGAGTTCCTGAAGAAGGAGCTGGACCGCGCCGGCATCGCCCGCATCGAGATCGAGCGCACCCGTGACCGTGTTCGCGTGGATATCCACTCCGCACGCCCCGGAATTGTGATCGGTCGCCGTGGTGCAGAAGCCGAGCGCATTCGTGCCGACCTCGAGAAGATGACCGACAAGCAGATTCAGCTCAACATTCTGGAGGTCAAGAACCCCGAGAGTGAAGCGCAGCTGGTTGCTCAGGGAATTGCCGAGCAGCTCTCTGGTCGTGTGGCGTTCCGTCGCGCGATGCGTAAGGGTCTCCAGGGTGCACAGCGCGCTGGTGCCAAGGGAATTCGTATCCAGGTCTCCGGTCGTCTCGGCGGTGCAGAAATGAGCCGCTCCGAGTTCTACCGCGAAGGACGTGTTCCTCTCCACACCCTGCGCGCCAACATCGACTACGGCTTCTACGAGGCTCGTACTACGTATGGCCGCATCGGAGTAAAGGTCTGGATTTACAAAGGTGACATCACCAACAAGGAACTGGCTCGCGAGCAGGCTGCTCAGCGTTCACAGCGTCCTGACCGTGGTGCCCCTCGCCGTGGACCGGCTGGTGCTCCAGCCGCTGAGCCCGCAGCTGTTGCTGCAGGAGGTGCTGAGTAACCATGTTGATTCCTCGCAAAGTTAAGTTCCGTAAGCAGCACCACCCCAAGCGCGGTGGTCACGCGACCGGTGGCACCACGGTGTCCTTCGGTGAGTACGGTATCCAGGCGACGACCAGTGCGTATGTCACGAACCGTCAGATCGAGTCCGCTCGTATCGCGATGACCCGTCACATCAAGCGTGGTGGGAAGGTGTGGATCAACATCTACCCCGACCGCCCCTTGACCAAGAAGCCTGCAGAAACTCGCATGGGTTCCGGTAAGGGATCCCCCGAGTGGTGGGTAGCCAACGTCAAGCCAGGCCGCGTCCTCTTCGAGGTCGCCGGTGTGAGCGAAGAGTTGGCCCGTGAAGCAATGACCCGTGCGATCCACAAGCTCCCGCTGAAGGCTCGCATCATCAAGCGTGAGGAGGGCATGTAATGGCTGTGGGATCGAAAGACCTTGCACCGGCTGAGCTGGACACGTTTGAGGACGAGCGTCTCTTGGATGAGTTGCGTCGCGCCAAGGAAGAGCTGTTCAACCTGCGCTTCCAGGCCGCAACCGGCCAGCTAGACAGTCACGGACGTCTGCGCTCCATCAAGCGCGACATCGCCCGTATCTACACCGTTATTCGTGAGCGCGAGCTCGGAATCCGGGCAACCCCTGCTCCGATTGAGAAGCCCGCGAAGAAGACGACCAAAAAGGCAGAGAAGGCCGAGACGCCTGACGCCACTGAGGAGAGTGCATAATGGCCGCCGATGTGAAGAAGGGCCACGAGTCCGCCGAACACGACGTTCGCGACAAGGACGCCCGTGGATACCGCAAGACGCGTCGTGGATACGTCACCAGCGACAAGATGGATAAGACCATCGTTGTTGAGGTGGAAGACCGCGTGAAGCACCCCCTGTATGGCAAGGTTGTGCGCCGATCCTCCAAGGTGAAGGCCCACGATGAGGCCAACACCGCAGGTGTTGGTGACCTGGTCATCATCTCCGAAACTCGTCCGCTATCCGCGACCAAGCGGTGGCGTCTAGTCAACATCGTTGAGAAGGCGAAGTAACCCATGATTCAGCAGGAATCCCGAGTCAAAGTTGCCGACAACACCGGCGCCAAGGAAATCTTGGCGATCCGCGTGCTGGGTGGCTCCGGTCGTCGTTATGCGGGACTGGGAGACATCATCGTCGCCACGGTGAAAGACGCCATCCCCGGCGGAAACGTCAAAAAGGGTGAGGTTGTCAAAGCCGTCATCGTCCGCACCGTCAAAGAAACTCGTCGCGCTGATGGTTCCTACATCAAGTTTGACGAGAACGCAGCGGTCATCATCAAGAACAAAGAGGGTGAGCCTCGCGGAACTCGTATTTTCGGTCCCGTGGGTCGTGAACTGCGCGACAAGCGCTTCATGAAGATCATCTCCCTCGCCCCGGAGGTTATTTAGTCATGGCGAAAATCAAGAAGGGCGACCTCGTCGAGGTCATCTCAGGTGGCAAGCAGGAGCGCGGCGGAGACCGCGGCAAGCAGGGTCACGTGATTGAGGTCCTCGCTGAGCAGAACCGCGTCATTGTGGAGGGTGTCAACTATGTCACCAAGCACGTGCGCGTCGGTCAGAGCCAGCGTGGCGGAAAGACCGGTGGCCTGGAGACTCACGAGGCTCCCATCCACATCTCGAATGTCGCGGTCGTAGACCCCAAGTCGAAGAAGCCCACCCGTGTTGGATTCGAGTCGAAGACTGTGACCAAGAGTGGTGTGAAGAAGCAGGTGCGCGTGCGCATCGCGAAGAAGTCAGGAGAAGAGCTCTAATGGCAGACGCAACAGCTGTGCGCACAGGAGCCAGTGCCCCTCGTTTGAAGAAGGAATACCGCGAGGTCATCATTCCTGCTTTGACCGAAAAGTTTGGGTACAAGAACCCCCACCAGGTTCCCGGCCTTGTTAAGGTCGTCGTGAACACCGGAGTGGGCGAGGCAGCTCGTGACTCCAAGGTCATCGAAGGTGCCATCAAGGACCTGACGTTGATTACCGGCCAGAAGCCTGTTGTCACTCTCGCTCGCAAGTCCATCGCGCAGTTCAAACTGCGCGAAGGTATGCCGATTGGCGCTCACGTCACCCTGCGCGGTAACCGCGCGTGGGAGTTCGTGGACCGCCTGGTCAACTTGGCACTGCCCCGCATCAGAGACTTCCGTGGTCTGTCGCCCCGTCAGTTCGATGGCAACGGAAACTACACCTTCGGAATCACCGAGCAGTCGGTGTTTCACGAAATCAACCAGGACGACATTGATCGCGTTCGCGGCTTTGACATCACCATTGTCACCACCGCCAAGAACGACGATGAAGGTCGTGCTTTGCTGCTCGCACTCGGATTCCCGTTTGCTGGGCAGAACACCGAAGAGGCCTAGCGGCCACAAGCTGACGAGGTCGGCCCGGGTGACCCCGGCGTCGAAACCGGCCAGAGAAATGAGACACCCATGGTAATGACAGATCCGGTAGCAGACCTGCTGACCAGACTGCGTAACGCGAACCAGGCACAGCACGATTCCGTGTCCCTGCCCAGTTCGAAACTGAAGACCCACATTGCGGAAATCCTCGAGCGTGAGGGCTACATCGCCGGGTGGAAGGTTGCCGACGCACGCGTTGGCAAGACCCTCACACTCGATTTGAAGTACGGCCCGAACCGCGAGCGCTCCATTGTGGGCATCAAGCGCGTATCGAAGCCCGGTCTTCGCGTGTATGCAAAGTCCACTGAGATTCCTCACGTTCACGGAGGCCTCGGTGTCGCGATTTTGTCGACCTCGTCCGGTCTGTTGACCGACAAAGAAGCAACCAAGAAAGGCGTAGGTGGGGAAGTCCTCGCCTACGTATGGTGATCTGTCATGTCACGTATTGGTCGCCTTCCTATTGATGTTCCCGCTGGTGTTACCGTCACCATCGAGGGCCAGAACGTTGCTGTCAAGGGTCCCAAGGGTGAGCTTTCGCTCACCGTGAAGGAGCCCATTGAAGCCAAGCTGGTCGAGAACCAGGTCATTGTGTCCCGCCCCGATGACGAGCGTGAGTCTCGTTCATTGCACGGTTTGACCAGGACCCTGATTCGCAACCAGATCGTCGGTGTGACTGAGGGCTTCCAGAAGTCGCTCCAGGTGGTTGGCACGGGTTACCGTGTTGCTTCCAAGGGTCAGGCCATCGAGCTGTCTCTGGGTTACTCACACTCCATCACCGTCGAGCCTCCTGCAGGCATCGCACTGGCGGTGGAGGGTAACGACAAAATCCACGTGAGCGGCATTGATAAGCAAGCCGTGGGTGAGGTCGCTGCCAACATTCGTAAGCTTCGCAAGCCTGAGCCTT
Source organism: uncultured Microbacteriaceae bacterium (assembly GCA_964350865.1). Classification (GTDB taxonomy): domain Bacteria; phylum Actinomycetota; class Actinomycetes; order Actinomycetales; family Microbacteriaceae; genus Pontimonas. Next base: position 6,175 of record CAYGLJ010000025.1, on the reverse strand, counting down.
ATAAAGGCAAGGGTGTGCGCTACGTCGACGAGCACGTCCGTCGCAAGGCTGGAAAGGCTGGTAAGTAGTCATGCCATTCGTTAGAGGAAAGAGCCGTTCCGCCGCGAGGGATCGCCGCCACACGAGACTCCGTAAGAAGATTGAGGGCACTGCCCTCAAGCCCCGCATGGTCGTGACTCGCTCAGCCCGTCACGTATTCGTGCAGGTCGTGGATGACGCGAAGGGTCACACCGTCGCATCGGCATCCACCATGGAGCCCGACTTCCGGTCTTTTGCCGGAACCAAGACCGAGAAAGCTAAGAAAATCGGTGGAGTCATCGCCGAGCGTGCGCAGAAGGCAGGTGTGTCCTCGGTGGTCTTTGACCGTGGAGGTAACCGCTACGCCGGACGCGTTGCCGCTATTGCTGAAGGCGCCAGAGAAAGTGGATTGGAACTGTGAGCGAAGAAGTTAAGGACGAGGCAGTGGTCGAAGAAACCACTCCAGCCCCCGAGCCCGAAGCAGAAGCAGCCCCGGAGCGCGAAGCGCGCCGTGGCAGCCGTGAGCGTAACCCCAACGCTCGTGAGCGCGGTACTCGCGATAACGACAAGAGCCAGTTCCTGGAGCGTGTTGTCACGATCAACCGTGTGTCCAAGGTTGTGAAGGGTGGACGTCGGTTCAGCTTCACCGCACTGGTGGTCGTCGGTGACGGTAACGGCATGGTTGGTGTGGGATACGGCAAGGCCCGCGAGGTGCCCTTGGCGATCTCTAAGGGTGTCGAGGACGCTAAGAAGAACTTCTTCAAGGTTCCCCGCGTCGCCCAGACCATTCCCCACCCCGTTCAGGGTGAAGCCGCCGCTGGTGTGGTGCTCCTGCGCCCCGCAACGCCGGGTACCGGTGTTATCGCCGGTGGTCCAGTCCGCGCCGTACTCGAGTGTGCCGGAATTCACGACGTGCTGAGCAAGTCGTTGGGTTCCTCCAACACCCTCAACATCGTTCACGCGACAGTCGCTGCACTGAAGATGCTCGAAGAGCCTCGCAGTGTTGCTGCTCGCCGCAACCAGGAGTTCGAGGACATTGCTCCCGCTCACCTGGTTCGCGCTGAAGCAGAAGCTGCCGCTGCAAAGGCAGGTGCCTGATGGCGAAAAAGCTCAAAGTAACCCAGATCAAGTCGCTCATCAGCGAGAAGCCCAACATTCGCGAAACCGTTCGCAGCTTGGGTCTCAAGAGGATCGGCGACTCCGTTGTTCGTGAAGACACCAGTGCCAACCGCGGATACATCCGCACCTGTGCACACCTGGTGAAGGTCGAGGAGATTGACTAATGGCCGAAGAGAAGAAGCCAGCGGCTAAGAAGCCCGCTGCTAAGCCCGCAGCGAAGAAGGAGACCGCGGCTAAGAAACCTGCCGCCAAAGCTCCCGCTGCTAAGGCACCTGCAGCGAAGAAGCCGGCAGCCGCAGCGAAACCAGCAGCAAAAGCTGCTGCTAAGCCTGCAGCGAAGAAGGAAACGGCAGCGAAAGCTCCTGCAGCAAAGAAGCCTGCTGCGGCCAAGGCTCCCGCCACCAAGACTTCTGCTGCTAAGCCTGCCGCCAAGGCACCTGCTGCCAAGAAGCCCGCAGAGGCTAAAGCTGCAGCCCCCAAGAAGGAGACCGCTGCGAAAGCAGATGCTCCTGCCAAGCAGACCAAGTCCAAGAAAGCCGCTACGGAGAAGGACGCACGTCCCGGTGTGGTGAAGCTTCACCACCTGCGACCTGCTGCCGGTTCTAAGAAGGCCAAGACCCGTGTGGGTCGCGGTGAGGGTTCAAAGGGTAAGACTGCCGGTCGCGGAACCAAGGGAACGAAAGCTCGTTACCAGGTTCGTCCCGGATTCCAGGGTGGTCAGCTCACCTCGGTGATGCGGGCTCCGAAGCTCCGTGGTTTCACTAACCCCTTCCGGGTCGAGTACCAGGTGGTTAATGTTGGCCGACTCGGCGAGCTCTACCCCAAGGGCGGTGACGTCACAGTCTCTGATTTGGTGGCAAAGGGCGCTGTTCGCAAGAACCAGAAGGTCAAGGTTTTGGCCGACGGTGACGTGAGTGTTGCCCTGACCGTGAGCGTTGACAAGGTCTCGAAGCAGGCCGCTGAGAAGATCGTCAAAGCCGGCGGTTCCATCAAGGAATAAGTTCTGTGGGTGACCCAGTGGAGAGGCTTCAGGCTTTTCCGCTGGGGTCACCGAACAGGTAAGCTCGAATCCACGTGCCGCCAGGCCGGAGCAGGGAGAAGACGTGTTTAGTGCATTAGGCAGAATCTTCAAGACGCCTGACCTGCGCCGCAAAATCTTCTTCACCTTGACGATGGTCGGCCTCTTCCGTCTTGGCTCTTTCATTCCGGCTCCGTTTGTGGACTACCGCAACGTCCAACAGTGTCTGGCGGGCACCAGCGGAACTGCCGGTCTTTATGAACTGATCAACCTGTTCAGTGGTGGGGCGCTCTTGCAGCTCTCCATCTTTGCGCTGGGCATCATGCCCTACATCACGGCGTCGATTATCACCCAGCTTTTGCGCGTCGTTATTCCGCACTTCGAAGCCCTCCACAAGGAAGGCCAAGCGGGTCAAGGAAAACTCACTCAGTACACCCGCTACATGACCATTGGGCTGGCCCTGCTCCAGTCGACCACCCTCATCACGGTGGCCCGAAGTGGTGCTCTCTTTGGTTCCTCGGGTGTGCCCGCCTGTAACCAGTTGCTCTCCAATGACGCGTGGTACGCCATCATGCTGATGGTCATCACCATGACCGCGGGTACCGGTCTGATCATGTGGTTCGGTGAAATGATTACCGAGCGCGGTGTCGGTAACGGAATGTCGCTGTTGATCTTCGTGTCCATCGCCGCAACGTTCCCGTCGGCTCTGTGGGCTATCGCTCAGGCGAACGGTTTTGAAATCTTCCTCATCGTCTTGGCGGTGGGTCTGGTCATCATGGGCCTTGTGGTGTTCGTCGAGCAATCCCAGCGTCGTGTCCCCGTGCAGTATGCAAAGCGCATGGTGGGTCGTCGCGCCTACGGCGGTAACAACACCTATATCCCCATCAAGGTCAACATGGCTGGCGTAATCCCCGTCATTTTCGCCTCCTCGCTGTTGTATCTCCCCGCACTCTTTGCTCAGTTCAACCAGCCCACAGCGGGAGGCACTGCGTCGGAGTGGGTTGTGTGGATTCAGAACAACCTCACCTCCGGTGACAACCCTCTCTACATGGCCATTTACTTCTTGCTTATCGTCGGCTTTACCTACTTCTACGTGGCGATTATTTTCAACCCCGAGGAAGTCGCCGACAACATGAAGCGCTATGGCGGCTTTATCCCCGGCATCCGTGCCGGCCGCCCCACCGCGGAGTACCTCGACTACGTGTTGACCCGCATCACTTTGCCTGGGTCGCTCTACCTCGGTTTGGTGGCGCTGATCCCGCTCATCGCGTTGGCTACGGTGAACGCGAACCAGAACTTCCCCTTTGGTGGCGCCAGCATTCTGATCATCGTGGGTGTCGGTCTCGACACGGTGAAGCAGATTGATTCGCAATTGCAGCAGCGTCACTATGAGGGATTGCTCAAGTGACCGGCGGCACCCGCCTTCTCCTCATTGGCCCTCCCGGGGCAGGTAAGGGAACCCAGGCAGCTCAGCTTTCTGAGGCTTTGGGGGTCCCTGCAATTTCCACAGGAGATATTTTTCGTCACAACGTGAAGAACGAAACTCCTCTGGGGCTCAAAGCGAAAGCGTTCATGGATGCAGGCGACAATGTCCCTGACTCGTTGACGAACGACCTGATCAATGATCGGCTCGAGCAAGACGACTGCGCAGGTGGGTTCCTGCTCGATGGTTACCCCCGGACGACAGATCAGGTGCGACACCTCGATGGGTTCCTCGCGGACCACGGCACCTCGCTCGATGTGGTGGTTCAGCTCGTTGCCGATGCTGACGTAGTGGTCGAGCGGTTACGGAAACGTGCGCTGGAGCAGGGGCGATCCGATGATGACGAATCGGTCGTCCGCCACAGGCTTGAGGTTTACGAAGAGCAAACCGCCCCGCTCATCGATGTTTACGGGAGTAGAGGGTTGGTTGTCGCGATCGATGGAATCGGAGAAATCTCCGAGGTCAGCGGTCGAATTATGGAAAAGCTCGCAGAGCGTGGAATTTCAGGGTCCTAAACCCTGAAACCGGGACTTGTGCCGGCACAGAAGCCGGTCTAAGATAGTGCTTTGGTGTCAAAAAGGCTCTTATGGCTTTCAACCACCACGCATGACCAGTGCAACAACTCGTTACAACAAGATATGAGGCTATGGCCAACAAAGACGGTGTCATTGAAATCGAAGGCTCGGTTGTCGAAGCTCTTCCGAATGCGATGTTCCGCGTGGAGTTGACCAACGGTCACAAGGTTCTTGCCCACATTTCGGGGAAAATGCGTCAGCATTACATCCGAATTTTGCCGGAAGACAAAGTCATTGTGGAGCTCAGCCCTTACGACCTGACCCGTGGCCGCATCGTCTACCGATACAAGTAAGCACTGAGAAGGAACGGCCCCGGGAACCACTGGGGCACGAGGCCAGCGAGAAAAAGGAAAGACCATGAAGGTTAGCGCCAGTGTTAAGCCCATGTGCGACAAATGCAAAGTCATTCGTCGTCACGGCAATGTCATGGTGATTTGCGAGAACCCGCGTCACAAGCAGCGCCAAGGCTAAATAACTCAATACATACAAGGCAGGATCAAGAACCCATTCGTGGGGGACTCCTCGGGGGAAGGCCCGGGCGCAGATTCTGTCACAGACCTTCCAGTTCCACAGGAGAAATACCATGGCACGTCTTGCCGGAGTCGACATTCCCCGCGATAAGCGGGTTGAGGTCGCATTGACCTACATCTACGGTGTGGGTCGCACCCGTTCCAAGCAAACACTCGAGAACACGGGCATTGACCCCAACACTCGCGTGAAAGATCTCAGTGACGAGCAATTGCTCAAGCTGCGTGAGCACATTGAAGGAACCTACAAGGTGGAGGGTGACCTTCGCCGCGAGGTAACCGCCGATATTCGTCGCAAGGTGGAAATTGGTAGCTACGAAGGCCTGCGTCACCGCCGTGGCCTCCCCGTGCGCGGTCAGCGCACCAAGACCAACGCTCGTACCCGTAAGGGTCCCAAGCGCACCGTTGCTGGCAAGAAGAAGGCCAGCTAGACCCAGTTTTGGTTCACTAACCGACTAAGAATTACGGAGAGAAAACAATGGCAGCACCCAAGGCGGCAGCGAGAAAGCCTCGTCGCAAGACCAAGAAGAACATTGCTGTGGGCCAGGCCCACATCAAGTCGACATTCAACAACACCATCATTTCGATCACCGACCCGTCCGGAGCTGTTATCTCCTGGGCATCCTCCGGTGGCGTGGGCTTCAAAGGCTCTCGTAAGTCAACCCCCTTCGCAGCACAGCTGGCTGCCGAGTCTGCTGCCCGCCAGGCACAGGAGCACGGCATGAAGAAGGTCGATGTTTTCGTCAAGGGACCGGGCTCCGGTCGTGAGACAGCGATTCGTTCACTCCAGGCCGCCGGCCTGGAGGTGGGCTCGATTACCGATGTGACCCCTCAGGCTCACAACGGTTGCCGTCCGCCCAAGCGTCGTCGCGTGTAGTTCCGAGAAGGACTGCGGGTCTGCCCGCTGACCTTCTCACCCCCACCACAACCTCATAGTTCGTCGCGGCTCCGGTCGCATCCTCAACCAAGTGTCATATAGCGGACACTTAGCCGAAAGGAACACCACAGTGCTCATTGCACAACGCCCCACCCTGTCAGAAGAAACACTGTCCGACTTCCGCTCAGCCTTTGTGATTGAGCCTCTGGAGCCAGGCTTCGGATACACGCTCGGTAACTCGCTGCGTCGTACCCTGTTGTCCTCCATCCCCGGCGCGGCCGTGACCAGCATCCGTATCGACGGTGTGCTGCACGAGTTCTCCACTGTGGCCGGTGTGAAGGAAGACGTCACCGAGATCATCCTGAACATTAAGAACCTCGTCGTCTCCAGCGAGCACGACGAGCCCATCACTGCTTACCTCCGCAAGACTGGAGCTGGAGCCGTCAGCGCTGCTGACATCCAGGCTCCCGCCGGTGTGGAAATCCACAACCCCGAGCTGCACATCGCCACCCTGAACGACAAGGCAAGCTTCGAATTGGAGCTCACCATCGAGCGTGG
>CAYGLJ010000024.1:0-16419 GCA_964350865.1 uncultured Microbacteriaceae bacterium | reverse complement strand
AACTGCAGGGAATTCTGGGGGATCGCACCCAGAAGGCCCTGTCCAAAGCGTTTGGCTATTCCACCGTCGGAGATCTCCTCCAGCACTATCCGAGGCGCTATGCCAGTCGTGGTGAGCTCACCTCGATTGCGGGTGTCCCACTGGGGGAGCAGGTCACTCTGGTGGCTGAGGTGGTGTCCGCGAAACAGCGCCCTATGCGCCAGAAGCGCGGGTCCGTCCTGGAGGTCGTCATCTCTGATGGCACCGGATTGGTCACCCTGACCTTTTTCAACCAAGCCTGGCGCCAAAAAGACCTAGTCCCGGGTTCCCGGGGAATGTTTGCAGGCAAGGTCGGCGCGTATCGGGGTGAGCGTCAACTCGCCCACCCCGACTATGAACTCTTTAGCGACGAGGATGCCCTGGCTCAGAACAGTGAGGAATGGGCGAAACGCCCTATTCCTCTCTACCCGGCAACCTCCACCATGGCGAGCTGGCAGATCGCGAAATCCCTCACAATCGTGCTCGATGTCCTCGATGAGGTGACAGATCCGCTTCCGGACGACATTCGAGCGGGCGAGGGACTACTCGGTTTCCGAGAGGCACTGCAGAAGATTCATCGACCTGCTGAAGACTCAGACTGGAAAGCAGCGCGGGAGACCCTCCGTTTTCACGAGGCCCTCATACTCCAAACCGCTCTGGTGCGCAGGAGACGTCGCAACCAGTTGGTACAGAGCACCCCTCGCACACCGGGTGAGATGACCAATACGTTCCTGAAGAGTCTTCCCTTCACCCTGACTGAGGACCAATTGAGGGTCGTGGAGGAGATCCACGACGATATGGCCAGTGGTCACCCGATGAATCGCTTAGTTCAGGGTGAGGTGGGTTCGGGAAAAACTGTCGTGGCTGCCACCGCGATGGTGACGGTGGCGGGTACTGGCGGTCAAACCGCGTTGCTTGCCCCGACGGAGGTTCTCGCCAACCAGCATTTCCGCTCGCTCATTCAGACGCTCGGCCCCGACATGGCGGCCTCTCTGAATCCCGTGTTGCTGACGGGTGCATTGGGTGCTGCAGAGCGCAAAAAGGCACTGCTCGCTGCAGCATCGGGGGCATCCCAGTTGGTGGTGGGAACGCACGCGCTTCTGGGGGAGAACGTGCAGTTTGCGGACCTGGGGCTGGTAGTCATTGATGAGCAACACCGCTTTGGAGTGGATCAGCGCGATGCTCTTCGCCACAAGGGCTCCCACCCTCACGTTCTCGTCCTCACCGCCACCCCGATTCCTCGGACCGTGGCCATGACAGTCTTTGGCGATCTCGATGTGTCCACCATTGCCGTGTTGCCCCAGGGGCGATCACCGATTGAGTCCCATGTTGTGGCGCTGGCCGATCACCCCACCTGGTATCCGCGTGTTTGGTCTCGGGTCGCGGAGGAGGTGGCGGCTGGGCGACAAGCGTTTGTGGTCACCTCGGCTATCTCCGCCAGTGTCCAAGAGGAGGGCGAGCTGGGTGATGGGGAGCTTGGCGATGAAGAGACCGATGGCACCCCTTCTGTGCCGCGGGCGAGTGTCGAAGAGACGCTGCCCATGATTCGTGCACTCCCGGCGTTTGCCTCTCTTCGAGTGGAGGCCATCCACGGTCGGATGCCCACTGCCGATAAGGACGAGGTCATGCAGGCTTTTGCGGCCGGGGACATCGATGTTCTGGTGGCGACCACAGTTATTGAGGTGGGAATCGATGTCCCGAACGCGTCGATTATGGTGATTCTCGATGCTGATCGTTTCGGGGTTAGCCAGCTCCACCAGTTGCGCGGTCGAGTGGGCCGAGGCGGACACCAGGGGACCTGTTTACTGGTCACCCACGCCGAGGAGGGCAGCACCGCCCGCGCGCGGGTGGAGGCGGTTGCTGGCACGCTGGATGGTTTTGAGTTAGCGGCGAAAGATCTCGAGCTTCGCCGTGAGGGCGATGTGTTGGGAGCAAGCCAGTCTGGTCGACGCTCCAGTCTGAGGCTGGTCCGTGTCACCAGTGATGGTGAGTTGATTGATCGAGCGAGAGAGTATGCGGAGTCGATTCTCGCCTCGGACCCCGACCTCGCGGGTCATCCCCAGCTGTTGGCCACCATTCAGGCGCGCCTGGATGAGAGCTCCGAGGATTATCTGGAAAAGAATTAGACAACGTTGGCGATGTCATATCCCTGAAACATGGACCTCGCTAGGCTTATTCCATGAGCACTGTTGCCGTTGTTCCCGGGTCCTTTGACCCCGTGACACTGGGTCACCTGGACGTCATTGAGCGTGCTGCTGGCCTGTTTGATGAAGTCCACGTGGTGGTCGTGCACAACCCCGGCAAAGAGGCCATGTTCCCCATCGCCCAGCGGGTGACACTGTTGGAGCAGGCGATCGCGCAGGCGGGGCTCAAGGGAAAACTCGTGGTCACGTCGTGGAGCGTGGGATTGCTCGTGGATTACTGCACCGATGTCGGGGCCACCGTGTTGGTGAAGGGCATTCGATCCCAAGTGGATGTTGCCTATGAACAGCCGATGGCGATTGTGAATAGAAACCTCGCAGGAGTGGAGACGGTCTTCCTTCTTCCGCACCCCGCAAACGCTCACGTGTCGAGCTCCCTGGTGCGCCAGGTGGCAGCACTGGGCGGAGATGTCTCCCCGTATGTTCCCCCCGCCGTGGCTGACTATCTGGCGAAGACGGAGTTGCCTTAGTCTGTTCTCACTACTCGTGGAGTGAAGGAGAACTGGTGGCTGCATCGAAGGACACCGCTGAGCTGAAGAAGCTCGATAAAGCCCACAATTTCTACTCGTGGTCGGTGCAGGGCACCCTCGCTCCGATGATGGTCTCGCACGCCAAAGGTATGTATGTCTATGACACCGAGGGCGCCGAGTATCTCGATTTCTCCAGCCAGTTGGTCAACACCAACATCGGTCACTCACACCCCGCGGTGGTCAGAGCCATCCAAGAGCAAGCCGAAACGCTTGCCACCGTCGGTCCCGCTTACTCCTCCGAGCCCCGCGTCGAGGCCGCCACGCGCATTGTTGAGCTCGCCGGCAAAGATTTTCAGAAGGTTTTCTTCACTAACGGTGGTGCTGACGCCATCGAGAACGCGATCCGGGCCGCCCGCTTGTTCACCAAGAAGAACAAGGTCCTCTCCACCTATCGCAGCTACCACGGGAATACCGGGGCGGCCATTGTGGCAACCGGTGACTGGCGTCGCCAACCTAATGAGTACTCCACCCACCATGCCCACTTCTTTGGACCCTTCCTGTATCGCAGCGAGTTCTGGTCAGAGTCTGAAGCGCAGGAGGGCGAGCGCGCCCTGCATCACTTAGAGCGGGTCATCCAGTCAGAGGGACCCGACACGATTGCTGCGATCTTGCTCGAGAGCGTGCCGGGAACCGCCGGCATCATGGTCCCACCCCCTGGTTACCTCCAGGGTGTCCGCGCACTGTGTGATCGCTATGGCCTGGTCATGATCCTGGATGAGGTCATGGCAGGGTTTGGTCGGACCGGTCACTGGTTCGCCTTCCAGGCGCACGATGTGGTGCCGGATCTCATCACCTTCGCCAAGGGTGTGAACTCCGGTTATGTGCCAGTCGGTGGCGTGATATTCCACCAGCGCATCTCTGATTTCTTTGAGGACACCATGTTCCCGGGAGGCCTGACTTACTCAGGTCACCCCCTCGCGATGGCGTCCATCAACGCTGCCCTCCAGGCCATGACGGACGAGGGAATGGTGGAGAACGCGGCGGCAATGGGGGAGGATCACCTGCGTCCGGGTCTTCTCTCCCTCCAGGCCAAGCACCCCGTCATCGGTGATGTCCGAGGACTGGGATGCTTCTTTGCGCTGGACTTGGTGGCAGACCCCGTCACGAAGGCTCCCCTGGATGCCGGCGCGATGGGTCGCCTAAAGGGTGAAATGGTGGCCCGCAAGCTTTTGCCCTTTGTGGTGGATAACCGGATTCACGTGGTTCCCCCGCTGATTGTGACGCCCGAGCAGATTAAGACCGCGCTTCACATCTACGACGAAGCTCTCACGGCCGCAGGCTTCTAGACTGGGGGCATGGCCACCAGTAAGAATCCCCTCGTTGTAGGGGTCAAGGACCTTGTCCACCAGGCAGGGGAGATGCGTGAGCTCACCCTCGAGCTGGTGGCACCCGAAAAATACGGTGAGGCGATGGCCACTGTTCCTGGAGGAACACCGATGACTCTCGAGTTGCGTCTCGAGGGTCTCCACGAGGGTATTTTGGCCACCGGTGATGTGGTGGTGGACGCGTCCGCCGAGTGCGTGCGGTGTCTCGACCCGTTTAGCTTTGAGCTCCGGGTCGATTTTCAGGAGCTTTTCGCGTATTCTTCTAGCGATTCCGATTCGTACACGGTGGTGGATGACTCCCTCAATCTTGAGGACATCATTCGGGATGCGGTTGTTCTTGAACTTCCCTTCCAACCTGTGTGCAAAGAGGACTGCTACGGATTAGACCCGGCCACTGGCGAGAAGCGCACAGAACCGCCGGGTGAGAGCCTGGCAGATGAGATTGACCCGAGATGGCAGGAACTCAGTAAGCTTCTCGAGTCTGATCCTGAGAAACCCTAAGACCCCTACGAAAGCAGAAGACCATGGCTGTACCCAAGCGGAAAATGTCGCGCTCGAACACTCGTCACCGTCGTTCGGCGTGGAAGGCTGAGGTGCCCACCCTGGTCAAGACCGTCGAGAACGGCAAGACCGTCTACAGCCTCCCCCACCGCGCCCGCGTGGTCGAGGATTCTGCTGGCACCCCGCTGTTCATGGAATACAAGGGCCGCAAGGTCGCCGACGTCTAACGTGCCAGAGGGTATCGACGAAGCCTCCGAGGCTTTGGACCCCAGCACACTGCTCACCGCGGTGGGCGTTGACTTATCGCCGGAGATTCTCCAGCAGGCGCTGACCCATTCCTCCTATGCCTATGAGCAGGGGGGTCTCGATAACGAGCGCCTGGAATTTCTTGGCGACGCTGTGGTGGGACAAGCGATTACCGCTGCGCTCTATCACCACTATCCCGACCTTCCCGAGGGGGAATTGGCGAAGCGTCGCGCGAGCATTGTCTCCACCGGAGCTCTCGCCGAGGTGGCGAGGGGTATCAACCTCGGTGGCTACCTGCGTTTAGGTCGCGGCGAAGAGCTCACCGGTGGGCGCGAGAAGCCCTCGCTGTTAGCAGACGCACTGGAAGCCCTCGTGGGGGCCATCTTTTTGGACAAAGGCCCTCAGGCCGCCCACGATGCGGTGCATCGACTCATGGGAGATTTGGTGAAGCGCGCCGATGAGTTGCGCGAATCCAGTGATCCCAAAACGGCCCTGCAAGAGTGGGCTGCCGCCCACCAACACGGAGTCCCGAAATACAACATCACCGACTCGGGCCCTGATCACCAGAAAGTGTTCACCGCAGATGTGTTCCTCGATGGTCACGACCGCTCCAGCACGGCGGTGGGACATGGCACGGGAAGCTCAAAGAAAGCTGCTGAGCTAGCAGCCGCCCAAGCAGCGTTGGACACTCTCCGCGGGCCACGCTCCAGTAATGCCTGAACTTCCCGAGGTTGAGGTGGTGCGAGCAGGGCTCGAGCCAGCCCTCACCGGCGCGACCATTGACCGGGTCGAGGTTCTGGAGCCTCGAAGCTTGAAGCGTCATCCGGGTCCGCCCGAGGATTTTGTCGAGCGCCTGGAAGGTCAGGTCGTGGAGGCGGCAATTCGTCGCGGCAAGTTCCTCTGGTTCCCGCTGCAGGGCACTGGCGAAGCCCTGGTGGTTCACCTGGGAATGAGTGGTCAAGTGCTCTTGGGTGACGAGAGCTCCGATTTTGGGTCGCTACTGCGCATCCGATTCGACATCACCACAGCCCACGGCGACCCCATGGTCGTCGGATTTGTCGACCAACGCATTTTTGGCTCCATGGCGATTGATGAGCTGATTCCCACTCGCGATGGCGCTCCCGCAGGCAAGGGTTCTGATGACCCTCGCATCCCTCGGTCCGTGGCCCACATTCAGAGAGACCCTCTGGACCCGCACTTTGATGACCGTGCGTTCTCGCGGGCTCTGCGTGCCAAAAACACCGATGTCAAGCGCGCGCTACTGGATCAGAACCTGATCAGTGGCATCGGCAACATCTATGCTGACGAGGCGCTGTGGGGAGCGAAGCTGCACTACCTCACTCCCACCAAGCGACTCACGCCTGCCAGAGTTCGAGAACTGCTGGGCGAAATACGAGCAGTGCTGCATAAGGCCCTGGCGGAGGGTGGGACAAGTTTTGATAGCCAGTACGTGAACGTGAATGGTCAAGCCGGCTACTTCGCACACTCCCTGCACGCCTACGGGCGGCAGGGAACACCCTGTGATCGGTGTGGGGGAATCATCCGCCGCGAACCGTTCATGAACCGCTCCTCCCATCGGTGTCCCTCCTGCCAAAGGACCCCCAGAAACCGGTAGGTTTGAGGGTGCGAAGAACGCACTGGTCTCGGTTTGTCCTGGAAGGTTGGTAGGCAGGTGCATCTGAAATCCCTCACCCTCAAGGGATTCAAGTCCTTCGCTCAACCCACCACCTTCGAATTCGAACCCGGTGTCACCTGTGTGGTGGGGCCCAATGGTTCCGGGAAATCCAATGTGGTGGACGCTCTCGCCTGGGTCATGGGTGAGCAAGGCGCCAAGACGTTGCGCGGTGGGTCCATGGAGGACGTCATCTTCGCGGGAACCGCGAACAAAGCCCCCCTCGGTCGCGCTGAAGTCATCCTCACGATTGACAACTCTGATGGCGCCCTGCCCATTGATTACACCGAGGTCACCATCTCCAGGACCCTGTTTCGTAATGGGGGGAGCGAGTACGCGATCAACAAGGAACCCTGCCGGCTTCTCGACGTTCAAGAGCTTCTGAGTGACAGCGGACTCGGTCGAGAGATGCATGTCATCGTGGGCCAGGGTCAACTTGATCAGATTTTGCACGCGAGCCCCGAAGACCGCCGACGCTTCATCGAAGAAGCCGCGGGAATTCTCAAGCACCGCCGTCGCAAAGAGAAAACGGTGCGCAAACTCGAATCCATGCAGGCTAATCTCACTCGCTTGAATGACCTCGCCGGCGAAATTCGTCGCCAACTCACCCCGCTGGGGCGCCAGGCAGAAATCGCCAAGCAGGCGCAAACCATTCAAGCCATCGTCCGCGACGCGAAAGCTCGTGTCCTCGCCGATGATGTGGTGTCCCTCACCCACGCCCTAGAGTCCTTCCACCAGAGCGAGCAAGAGCGCGGCACGGAGCGTGCAACGCTCCAAGAGCAGCTCGAGGGCTACCGTCGCCGCATCGCCCAGCTGGAGTCGGGCATCAACGATGTGGAGCTCGATACCGCTCGGAGTATTGACTTCTCCTTGCGGCGGGTTCATGAGCGCTTGCAAGCTCTGCATTCGTTGGCCACCGAGCGGTCTGGCGCCGTGGCGGAGGGTGATGGCGAGGAAGTCATCTCGTCGGGCGTCACCCCCGAGATGATCGCCGAGAAAGAATCCGAGCGAGACCAGGCCATTGCGGTCATGGCAACCCAGGAGAGCACGGTGGGAGAAATTTCATCCCGGCTCGCCACCGCTCGTGCGTCGCTGACGGCTCTCGATCAGGATGTGCTGGCAGCGACTGCTGCCGTTGAAGAGTGGGATCAGGCGCTTCGCACCGCACAGTCACAGGTCGAGGTTCATAGCTCCAGGGTCGACACGGCCGCAGCCGATGTGGAGCGCCAGAAGACCGCGTTGCGCAGTGCCACTGACCGCGCCCGCGACGCTGAGGAAGCCCTTCGAGAAGTCCAGGCATCCAAGGATCAAGCCCCCGATGCTGTGGCCGAAGCGTTCGAGAAGGCTCTCGCGGAAGCGGAAGGAGTCTTGGCTGCTGCTGAGGAGAAAGAAGCAGAGACCCGCAATGCCCTCCACGCCACCGAGCGTGAGCGTGAAGCTTTGGCCGCTACGGTGTCTGCACTCGAGCTTGCTCTGCGAAGCGATGCAGAGGGCGCTGACGTGGGATCCCTTCCCGGTGTGACGGGAAGTGTGTCCGACGCGTTGAGCGTTCAGAAGGGGTTCGAAACGGCAATAGCCCGGGCACTCGGCTCGCTTGCAGACGCCCATCTGGTGGGCAGCAAAAAAGATGCCCTCTCGGTGGTGTCCTCTCGGGCTGGCACAGACCACCGCCTGGAGCTTGTCATTGGGGAGGGCTCCAGTGTCTCCGCGAAAGACATCCCGGGGCTCACCCCAGCCATCAGTGTGGTGAGCGGTCCGGCTGGTGTTTTGGCGCTCCTGGCTAACACCTATGTTGCTGATGACTTCGCTGCAGTCGAAAAGGCATGGGGCAGTGTTCCGACCGGCGTGACCGTGGTCACCCGGGAGGGTGATGTCTTTGGTGAGCACGTCGTCCGCACGGGCTCCGGTGAAGCGCAGAGTCGCCTCGAGCTCGCTGCCGAGCGCGATGCCACCAAGATCACACTCGAGGCTCTCTCCACTGAGCTCGAGAGGCTCACTTTTTCTGCAGAGCAGGCGCAGTCACAGCGCATTCAGGCCGCGGAGGCAGTGAAGACCGCTCTCGCTGATCTTCGTCAAGCGGATGCATCAAGGGCCGAGTTCGGCGAGCAAGTGTCGAGGGTTCGGGCGTCCCTCGATGCCGCACAGCAGGAGATCACGCGACTGGGACAGTCATTGGCTGATTCAGAAGAGGCGCTGGTGGCTGCTCGGGAAAACCACCAGGCGAGCATGGGTGCCCTGGAGGAGTTCGAAAAGACAACCCGCCCCGGCGTGGACGAGTCCCAGCGTCTCGAAGCCCGCGCCCTGGTGGATGCGATTGCCGCCGAAGAGGTAGAGGCGCGCATTGCGCTCGAGGCCGCACGTCAGCGCGCCGCAGCGTTGGGTGATCAGGTAGAAGCCCTCATTGCTCGGGTTAAGCAGGAGGAGCTCGCGCGGGAGCGCGAGCAAGCCCGCCACCTCGAGCGCGTGCGCAGAGCCAAGCGAGCCTCCGAGGTTCTCGCTCTGATTCCCGCAGCCCTCCAGGCTGCTGCTGCCAGTGTCGAAGAGTCAGGAACTGCTCTGGTCGCTGCGGAGGCAGCACGCCAGGCTTCCCATCAGGAACTGTTGGCTCTGCGCCAAAGCGAGACTTCTGTGCGTGAGCGTCTCACCACGATTACGGATTCGGTGCACTCGCTGGAAATGCAGGTGTATGAGAAGAAGCTCCAGCGCACCACCCTGCTGGAGCGTGCACTTGAGGAGCTTGGTCTTGACGAGGAAGCGCTCCTTGCGGACTATTCGCCGGACCAGATGGTGCCGCCCGATGGAACAGACGAGGGCGCCGAGGCGATGCCCTTTGTGCGAAGCCAACAGGAGGCCAGGCTCAAGAAAGCAGAACGGACCCTCGACCAGCTCGGTCGCGTCAACCCGCTCGCTCTCGAAGAGTTTGAGGCTCTGGAGTCTCGTCACACCTTCTTGACCGAACAGCTGGCGGACCTCAAGAAAACCCGGTCGGATCTTGAAGCCATCATGGCCGAGCTCGATGACACGATGCACACGATCTTTGCCGAAGCCTTTGCCGACACCCAGAAGGCGTTTGATGAGGTCTTCCCGATTTTGTTCCCCGGCGGCACAGGATCACTAAAACTCACCGAGCCGGAGGACCTGCTCGCCACCGGAATCGATGTGGCAGTAAAGCCTGCCGGCAAGAAGATTGAACGCCTGTCACTCCTCTCCGGTGGGGAGCGCTCTCTGGCAGCGGTAGCGCTGTTGATCGCAATCTTCAAGGCGCGGCCCAGCCCGTTCTACATTCTTGATGAGGTGGAGGCAGCGCTCGATGACTCCAACCTGGGACGCCTGCTGGCCGTGATTCAGACCCTTCGTGATGATTCCCAGCTGATCATCATCACCCACCAGAAGCGCACGATGGAGATTGCTGACGCTCTCTATGGAGTCTCTATGCGCAAGGACGGCGTCAGCGCCGTGGTGGGTCAACGAGTGAAGGACTCTGAGGCTCCCGCCGCGTAGGGGCGAGAGGTACTCTGGGCCTATGGGCAGCAATCAGCGCATCGGATGGGCACTTATCGCCCTCGCTGGAGCCCTCAGCGTAGGAATCGTGTCTCTGGAGATCTATACCCTGGCCACCCAGGAAAGCCCGGAGTCCTCTGAAACTCTGCCGGCACTGGAGTTTGAACCAGCGGGCGAGGACTAAGCCATGGCCTGGGGGAGTGGCAAGTGGTCACTCGGAAAAGCATTGCGAAACCTGGTGTCTCAGCCAGAGATCACCGAGCAGACCTGGGAAGACTTAGAAGACACCCTCCTGGGTGCGGATTTTGGCCCCGACGTCACTGATGCTCTCCTCGCTTCGGTTAGAGCAGAAGTAGACCGCATTGGGACTACCAAGCCCGATGATGTCCAGGCGATCCTGAAGGACTCACTCGAAGCTCAGCTCGCGGAATATGACCCCACTCTTCGTCTCACCGAGCGACCCGCTGTGGTGATGGTCGTGGGCGTGAACGGTGTGGGGAAGACCACCACGATTGGGAAATTTGCCAAGTTTTTGACCAATGCAGGTCGCAGCGTCGTGATCGCCGCCGCAGACACATTCCGTGCCGCTGCGGTGGAGCAGCTGACCACCTGGGCGGATCGAGCCGGAGTTCCCCTGGTGGGACCGGACAAAGAGGGTCAAGACCCGGCCTCGGTGGCTTTTCAGGCGGTCACCACAGCCAAAGAAGAGGGTATCGACATTGTCATTGTCGATACCGCGGGTCGTTTACACACCAAATCAGGACTGATGGACGAGCTCAATAAGATCCGTCGCGTCGTCGAGAAGGTTGCCCCGGTCTCCGAGGTGCTTCTCGTGCTCGATGCGACCACCGGTCAAAACGGGGTAGTCCAGGCTCAAGCTTTTCTCGAGCACGCCGGCGTGACCGGGCTTGTTCTCACCAAGGTGGATGGCAGCGCTAAGGGAGGCTTTGTGCTGAGCGTTCAGGAGAAGACCGGGCTTCCCATCAAATTGCTGGGTCAGGGCGAAGGGATTGGCGATATGACCGGTTTCGCCCCGGCCTCGTTCGCAAAGTCTCTCGTCGAGGACTAGGCGCCGCGGTACGAGCGACCTAGCTCCTGGTAGGTCAGGGCGTTCTGGCGAATCGCGTCACGCTCGTCGTCACTCAGTTCGCGCCGCACTTTTCCGGGAACACCGGCGACGAGCGAACCCGGTGGAATGATCTCGCCCTCCAAGACAACCGATCCTGCCGCCACCAGCGAACCCCGCCCAATAACACTGCCGTTGAGCACCGTGGCATTCATGCCGATCAAACAGTCGTCCTCCACCGTGGCGCCATGCACCACCGCTGAGTGCCCCACACTGACGCCAGCTCCGATGTGGGCGGGAAACCCGGGATCTCCATGGACCACCACGTTGTCTTGCAGGTTGCTTCCCGCGCCGAGAGAAATGGCATCACGATCGGCCCGCAGGACCGCACCGAACATCACCACACTGTTCTCACCCAGAGTGACCTGGCCCACCAGGGTCGCCGAGTCGGCCACAAAGGCGGTGGGGTGAACCTGGGGTTCATGAGACTCGAAAGGGACCAGTGGCATGCTTCCAGGATAGGTGGCGGCACAGTTTTGTCGGCTAATCTTGAGGACCATGGCTGCCTTTGGTTCTCTCTCCGAGCGTTTAACAGCCACCTTCTCCTCACTGCGACAAAAGGGCAAACTTTCCCCCGCCGATGTTGACGGAACGGTGCGCGATATTCGTCGTGCACTCCTGGAATCAGATGTGGCGCTCGATGTCGTCAAGAATTTCACCGCAACAGTGCGCGAGCGTGCGCTCTCGGATGATGTCAATAAGGCTCTAAACCCGGCCCAGCAGGTCGTGACCATCGTCAATGAGGAATTGGTCGCCATTCTGGGTGGAGAAACGAGGGGTCTTGCTTTTGCGAAGACTGGCCCCACGGTGATCATGCTGGCGGGCCTTCAGGGTTCGGGTAAGACCACGCTGGCGGGAAAGCTTTCCAAGTGGCTCGTGGACCAGGGACACACCCCTGTTCTGGTGGCCTGTGACCTGCAGCGCCCGGGAGCTGTCAAGCAACTGGGGATTGTGGCGGAGAACGCCGGGGCCGCTTTTTTCGCTCCCGAGCCCGGTGATGGTGTGGGCGACCCCGTAGCGGTGGCGAAAGCGGGGGTGAAGTACGCGAATGACAAAGCCCACGACGTGGTCATCATCGATACCGCGGGTCGCTTGGGTGTGGACCAGGAGCTGATGGCGCAAGCGTCAAACATCCGCAGAGTGACCGACCCGGACGAAGTTTTGTTTGTTATCGATTCGATGAGCGGTCAGGACGCCGTCCAGACCGCTAAAGCGTTCCAAGAGGGTGTGGACTTCACCGGTGTCGTGTTGACCAAGCTCGACGGTGACGCGAAGGGTGGAGCGGCTCTGAGTGTCACCGGTGTTACCGGTAGACCCATCCTGTTTGCCTCGACCGGGGAAAAGATTGACGAGTTTGAGGTGTTCCACCCCGATCGTATGGCGTCTCGCATCCTCGATTTGGGAGACATCCTCACCCTCATCGAGCAGGCCCAGAAAGCCTTCGATGAGGAGGAAGCCAAAGAGCTGGAAGAGAAATTCCGCTCGGAGACATTCACCCTGGAGGATTTCCTCTCTCAGCTGCAACAACTGAAAAAGATGGGCTCGCTCGGGGGAATGCTCAGCATGTTGCCTGGCGCCCGAGGGATGCAAGACCAGATCGACAACATCGATGAAGGCGAGTTGGTCCGCACTGAGGCGATCATTCAGTCGATGACTCCAAAGGAGCGCCTCACCCCCAAGATATTGAACGGTTCGAGGCGCATGCGCATCGCGAACGGCTCTGGCACCACGGTCACCGAGGTCAACCAGTTGGTCACACGCTTTGACCAGGCTGCCAAGATGATGAAAACCGTGGCCAAGGGTGGTGTTCCCCAGATTCCCGGTATGGGGCCGATTCCTGGGGGAGCAGGCCGGGGAAAGAAAAAGAACGTCAAGAAGAAGGCCGCTTCGCGGTCGGGAAACCCGGCGAAGCGCGCCCAGGAAGCTCTGGGAAAAAGTTCATCGGGTGGATCGGGGTCGAGCTTCGGTTTGCCCAGTTCGCCGACCGAATAGGTCAGAAGCCCTCCGTGGTCCCCACGGTGCCAGAAAATCTGACAGAATAAGCACTCGAGCACTTCGCCCGACCCTCTATCTGGCGCTTGAGCTCCCCCTTAGACGTCCTGTCGATTGTGTCCCCACGTAATCGTCGGCTGTTATGACTACTCATCTACCTGGAGAAACGTGGCTGTAAAAATCCGTTTGAAGCGCATGGGAAAAATCCGTGCGCCGTACTACCGCATCGTTGTCGCTGACTCACGCACCAAGCGTGATGGTCGTGTCATTGAAGAAATTGGCAAGTATCACCCGACTGAGAACCCGTCAGTCATCGAGGTCAACTCTGAGCGCGCTCAGTACTGGCTCGGCGTGGGAGCACAGCCCACCGAGCAGGTCACCGCGATCCTCAAGCTGACCGGCGACTGGGGCCAGTTCAAGGGTGAGAAGGGCGCGAAGAGCACCGTTCAGGTTGCCGAGCCCAAGCCCGAGTTTAAGCCTGACACCAAGAAGAAGCCTGTCCTTCGCCCCAAGACGGTCAAGCCCGTCGAGGAGGCCCCTGCAGCTGAAGCGCCAGCCGCTGACGCTCCCGCAGAGGAAGCTCCCGCAGCTGACGCTCCTGCCGAGGCCGTTGAAGCACCAGCCGCCGAGGCACCTGCCGAAGCTGCTGCACCTGCTGAGGATGCAGCTCCTGCGGCCGAAGAAGCTCCTGCCGAGGCTCCTGCAACCGAAGAGGCACCCGTGGCTGAGGAAGCACCTGCTGAGGAGGCTCCGACTGAGGAAGCCCCTGCAGCCGAAGAGGCACCCGCTGACGAGGCTCCCGCCGAGGAGACCAAGTAGCAATGTTGGATCGCGCGCTGAATCACCTCGTCCGGGAAATCGTTGATAACCCGGACGAGGTCAGCGTGAGCGTTATCGACACCCCACGAGGTGAGCTCATTGAGGTTCGTGTCCACCCCGATGATTTGGGTCGTGTGATTGGTCGTCAAGGTCGCACCGCGAAGGCTCTGCGCACCGTCATCAACGCGTTGGCCGGTGGCCGTAAGGTCAGGGTCGACGTCGTCGACACAGACTCCTAATGTCTGAGGCCTCCAAGCCCACGGCGCCCAAGCCGGAGCGGGTGGAGCTGAGGGTTGCCCGCTTGGTCAAAGCCCACGGCCTCAAGGGTGGTCTGAAGCTCGAGGTCTACACCGACGATCCTGAGCTTCGGTTTGTTCCGGGGAACCAGTTCACTCTTCAGGTTCCCCAGGATTCACCCTGGTTTGGCAAGACCATCACACTTTCGAGTATTCGCGAGGTGAATGCTTCTCCTGTTGCGTTCTTTGAGGGTGTAGAGGATCGAACCGCTGCGGAGTCTCTCGTGAAGGCGATTTTGTGGGTGGAGCATGACCCGTCAACCAGACCCACCGAAAGTGACGCGTGGTTTGATCATGAACTGGTGGGCTTGAGAGTCGTCCGAGACGGTGTCGATGTCGGCACTGTGGCGCGTGTGGAGCATTTCCCCGCCCAAGACCTTCTCGTGGTCACGACCGACGATTCCGAAGTGCTCTTGCCCTTTGTGAAGGACTTTGTTCCGGTGGTCAACATCGAGGCCGGTGTGGTCGAGATCACCCCACCGGGAGGCCTCTTCGAGAGTATTGCTGACGAGTCATGAAGATCGACATCGTCAGCATCTTCCCCGGCTACTTTGATGTGCTGGAGCTCTCGCTTCTGGGGAAAGCGGCGAAGAGCAAGCTTGTCGATGTTGCGGTGCATGACCTCCGCGATGCCACCACCGATGTTCACAAGAGCGTGGATGACACTCCCTATGGCGGGGGTGCGGGAATGGTGATGAGTCCTGAGCCGTGGGGGACCATGCTCGATGGTTTGCTGCAGGAAGAGTCTTGGCTGGTTGTGCCAAGCCCTGCCGGTCAACTCTTCACGCAGAGCCTCGCCACCGAGTTCTCGAGCGCCTCCCATCTGGTGTTCGCGTGCGGACGCTACGAGGGCATCGATCAGAGAGTGATCGAGCACTACAGCTCCACCCACCGCGTCCTCGAGGTAAGTCTTGGTGACTATGTCCTCAACGGCGGAGAAGTAGCGGTGCTAGCAATGATTGAGGCCACGGTGCGCCTGCTCCCGGGTTTTATGGGGAACCCCGACTCCTTGGTAGAGGAGAGCCATGAGAAGGGGCTCCTGGAGTATCCCTCGTATACCAAACCGCGGTCTTGGAGGGGTCTCGATGTCCCGGAGGTGTTGCTCTCGGGCAACCACGGGGCCATCCAGTCCTGGCGCGAGGAGCAATCACTGGAGCGAACTCGCCGAGTGCGGCCCGACCTCCTCGAGGGTTAGGACCGCTTCGTCAACACGAGAGGACCATCCTTGGTGATGGCCACCGTGTGTTCGACATGAGCTGAGCGGGAGCCATCCGCGCTCATCAGCGTCCAGCCATCCTCGGCGGTATAAATCTCATCCGTGGTGTGCATTAGCCAGGGTTCAATGGCGAACACCATCCCGGGCTTGAGCACCGGCCCGGTGCGAGGCTGGCCATCGTTGGGAATAGAGGGGTCTTCGTGCATGGTTTTGCCCACCCCGTGTCCACCGAAGTCGGTGTTGACGGTGTAACCGGCCGCTCTCGACACCGCGCCAATTGCCGCGGAAATATCGCCCAAGCGATTACCGGGAATTGCAGCGGCAATTCCCGCGGCCAATGCTTCTTCACAGGTGTCAATCAGTCGCTGATCGCGGGGATCGCCCTCGCCCCCCACAATCATGCTCACAGCCGAGTCAGCGACCCACCCCTCCAGACTCACTGCAAAATCGAGGGAGAGGAGATCACCGGATTGCAGCGAGTAGTCGTGGGGGAGGCCGTGGAGTGCCGCGTCATTGACGGATGTGCACATCACTTTGCCAAAGGGTGAGCCTCCAAACGAGGGGTGGTAGTCGATGTAACAGGAGGTTGCGCCGGCTTGACGAATGAGATCGTGGGCCATGGCGTCAAGTTCTAGAAGGTTGACACCGGGCTGGGCAGCGCGGGAAACCCGGGTGAGAACATCAGCGACGAATGCGCCCACGGGGCGCATTCTCTGCAGAGTTCCTACAGAATGCCGGGGAATCACGAGGGAGAGATAGGGAGGTAGGTGCGGAGGTAGTCGCCGATGAACTCTCGGGCATGCTCAATGAAGCGTGTGTCGCCCGTGGGGTCATACATGAAAGCGCGGTGAATGATCGCAGACCCCATCGTCACACCAACTTCCAGGTGAAAGAGCATGTCTTTCGTGACAGGGATGCTGTGCGTTTCGGAGACCTGCTCGGCAAATGCTCGAGCAATCACGGTGTTGTTGGATTG
>CAYGLJ010000023.1:6060-17141 GCA_964350865.1 uncultured Microbacteriaceae bacterium | reverse complement strand
TTCTTCGCTTGGGTGAGGCCTTTGTGGAGAAGTGGTCTGGTGTGATCGGGGCCATCCCAGTTCTCGGCAGGCATTGCTTTTGCGTGACGCAACAAGATGAGGGGGAAGGTCCGTGCTCGACCGCTGTCGAAAAGTGACTGGAAGTTCTCGACGATGTCAGCATCATGTTCGTAGGTGAGTCTCTTGGGTGCTTTCTTGAGAGAGACCCACTCGAGCGCGTAAATCTCGTCGTTGGATTCAAACGGGGCACGCTCTGCCTCGCCCGGGTCCACCTCGGCTGCCCAGTAGTGAACCTCTTTGGGTTTTTTGCTCGGGAGCAGGTAATCGACTCGCCCGAGGTATGCACCCAGGGTGATGTGGAGTCCGGTTTCCTCGAGGATTTCGCGTTGCGCGGTCTCTGGGACGGTCTCTCCCGGATCAACTTTTCCTTTGGGGAGTGAGACATCTTTGTGCTGGGTCCGGTGCACCAGGAGTATCCGCACCTCGCCGTCCACGATTTTCCAGCAGACAGCTCCACCAGCGACGACTGTCTCAGGGGAGCGACTCATGTGGTGGGTGCTCCGCGTTTCCTTCCCATAATCTCCATCATGGTCTCGTTTTGGACATCGCCCAGCGTTGTTCCATCTTCGGCGTGGGAGTGGCGGACCCACTCACCCTCTGGGGTGAGAGACCAGGACTGCATGGTGTCGCTCATTCCCCGGGCAAATTGCCGATCCAATTGATCGATGTGGGTGGGATCTGTGATCTGCAGAAGTGCCTCGATGCGACGGTCGAGGTTCCGGTGCATCATGTCGGCACTGCCGATATAGACCGTGGGTTTCCCTGCGTTTTCGAACCAGAAAATCCGGGAGTGCTCCAGATAGCGACCGAGCACGCTCTTCACGGTGATGTTGTCACTGAGCCCCGGTTGGCCGGGAATCAGTGCGCAGATTCCTCGGACCCAGATCTCTACGGGCACTCCCGCATTGCTCGCACGATAGAGCGCATCAATCACAATCTCGTCGACGAGAGAGTTCAGTTTGAGGCGAATGCGGGCAGGCTTGCCTGCCAGGTGGTTTTTGATTTCGTCGGCGATGTGCTTGAGAAGCCCGTTTCGAAGATAACGGGGTGCGACCAACATCCGCTTGTACTTCTTTTCAATCGCATAGCCGGAGAGTTCATTGAACAACCGGGTGAGCTCTTTCCCCACCTGCTTGTCCGCGGTGAAGTATCCATAGTCTTCATAGATGCGGCTCGTCTTGGGGTTGTAGTTTCCGGTTCCGACGTGCGTGTAGTGCCCGAGCGTCCCGTCCGATTCTTGGCGGATCACTAGCGCGAGCTTGCAGTGGGTCTTCAGCCCCACTAGCCCATATACAACGTGAACTCCGGACTTCTCCAGCTTCTTGGCCCACGAGATATTGGCCTGTTCATCGAAGCGGGCTTTGATCTCGACGAGTGCAAGAACGGATTTCCCTGATTCGGCGGCCCGAATCAGGGCTTCGATGATGGGGCTATCGCCACTGGTTCGATACAGGGTCTGCTTAATCGCCAACACGTGAGGGTCAGCGGCGGCCTGCTCCAGGAATGCCTGAACGCTGGTGGCAAAGGACTCATAAGGGTGGTGGACCAGCACATCACCTGCGCGAATGGAGCGGAAGATGTCCGGCTCCTCTGTGGGCTCTGAGGGCAGTAGCTGGGTCGAGGTGATGGGAAGGTGTGGTGTGTATTTGAGGTGAGGGCGATCGAGGCTGGAAATCTCGAAGAGTCCGTTGAGACCCAGGGGGGCGGGGAGGCGATAGACCTCGTTCTCCGTAATCCCAAGCTCACCAATCAACAAATCCAGGGTGACCGGGTCCATGTCATCGGTGATTTCGAGGCGAATGGGGGGACCGAAGCGTCGACGGAGCAACTCTCTCTCGAGAGCCTGGATGAGGTTCTCGCTCTCGTCCTCATCGATTTCCACATCTTCATTCCTGGTCACACGGAACTCGTGGTGTTCAAGAACTTCCATCCCCGGGAAAAGCTCCTGGACGTGATTCGAGATCAGGTCCTCAATGGCGATGTAGCGCAATCGACCTGATCCATCATCCGGAAGTTGGATGAAGCGGGAGAGGATCGAGGGAACTTTGAGACGGGCGAACTCCACGGCCTGAGTCTTCGGGTTTCGAATGCGCACTGACAGGTTCAGTGAGAGGCCCGAGATGTAGGGGAACGGGTGAGCTGGGTCCACAGCCAGAGGCATGAGAACAGGGAAGATCTGCTCACTGAAGAAATCATCGAGGGGTTCGCGGTCGTCCTCACCCAGGTCACTCCACGATTCAATGTGGATGTCCTCAGCATCGAGTGCAGGCTTAATGAGGTCATGAAAAGCCCGAGCGTGGCGTTCTTGAAGCTCGTGCGCCATGGCGGAAATGTCATCGAGGACCTGTTGGGGTGAGCGACCGGTGTTGGTAGGCACCGCAATACCGGTCATGATGCGGCGCTTCAGTCCTGCTACCCGAACCATGAAGAACTCATCCAGGTTGCTCGCAAAGATGGCGAGGAAGTTGACTCTCTCCAGGAGGGGAACGTCAGGATCCTCTGCCAACTCCAGCACACGCTTGTTGAAGGCGAGCCAGCTGAGTTCCCGGTCGAGAAACCGGTCGACAGGTAAATCATCGGTAGGGGGAATCAGCACATCATCGAAGTCATCCGCGAGGTCACCGCTGACGCCCAGGCTCACGTCGTAGGCCGGATGGTTCTGCTCGTTCATGGGTGACATTGTGTCACCGATGGTTGAGGGCCGGGGGGCGCGAAAGTGAACTGTGGGTAAAGTGCCTAAGCCTCGGAAGACTTCCTGGCTTCAGACTCTTCTTTTTCACGGACCTCGTCGGACGCTTCAGCCACGGTGAAGCGATATCCAACGTTTCGCACGGTCCCAATCAGGGACTCCATGTCGCCAAGTTTCGCCCGAAGACGACGAACGTGGACGTCGACCGTGCGGGTTCCCCCGAAGTAGTCATACCCCCACACCTCGCTCAACAGCTGCTCTCGGGTAAACACGCGCTGCGGATGACCGGCCAGGAATCGCAGAAGTTCGAACTCTTTGAAGGTCAGATCGAGTGCGCGTCCATTGACTTTGGCCTGGTAGCTGACCTCGTCGATAGTGACGCCTGAGGCAGAAATCATCTGATCCTCGGAGTCTTTGCTCGACCTGGTGGTCAGGAGGCGAATGCGGGCATCAACCTCACCGGGGCCAGCATTGGAGAGAACGACATCGTCAAAGCCCCACTCGCTGTTGAGTGCAGGCATTCCTCCCTCGTTCACGGCAACCAGGAGAGCTGCGGAGAGCCCGGTCGTGGTCAGAATGCGACACAGGGCTTTGGCTCCAGCCAAATCCTGGCGAGCATCCACCACCACAATGTCGGCGGTGGGGGCATTCACCAGGGCTGCAGGCTGAGCAGGGATCGTGCGCACGCGGTGCGAGAGCAAACTCAGTGCGGGGAGGACGCTGGAGCCTTCGTCAGAGCTCAACACAAGGATGCTGGCCATGGGCCTCACCTCCCAGCTGTGTCATGACTGCTGTCCCCAGTGTAACCGGGCTCTACGATTGTGGTGTGGCGCATGTAATGAGCAATGTGGTTCCGGTCTGGGTCGTGACAGCGGTGGGTGTCGTGGTGGTGGGCTTTGTTGTTGATGTTGATGGGCGTGTGGCCAGCATGGTTGCAGTCCTGGCGGCGTCACTCTTGATGGCTTTCATCGTGCAGGTGGTGGCCTACCATCGAGAGGGCTTGGTCAGTCGTTTGTCCCTGGCGATAACCGGGAGTGTTCTGTTAACTGCTGTGGCTGCCGTGGTCTTTCAGGTACTGAGCGTCGTAGACTAAAGACATGCTCCTCGCCATCGAAATCTTCTTTATTGGACTGCTCGTCCTGGCGTCGATTGCCATTGGTTGGGTTTCTTTCATCGTGTTGCGAAACCTCTACAAGGGCCAGCGATAATCGCGTGACGTCTGCTCACCCTGAGCACTCTGGCCCGACCCGGGCAGCCGGTGACTTTCTCCGCACTCAGCGAGATGTCGCCCTCGGTAGGGCTGTCATCGCAGATGACCGCAGTGCCCTGATCACCGTCACTGGGCCTGACCGACTGACCTGGTTGAACAGCTTGATCACCCAGGACGTGCTGGGCCTCACCCCTGGTCACACCGTTGAGTCATTGCTGTTGAACCCCCAGGGTCGAGTGGAGCATGCCTTCCTTCTCACCGATGACGGTGTGACCACCTGGCTTCTGGTCCCGGCCGAGAGAGTGGATGCATTGGAGTCCTGGCTTCGCTCGATGGTGTTCCGGATGGATGTCACCCTCGAGCGACCAGACGATCTCCTCGTGGTGACCTCAACGTCAGAGGCTGCCCTGGAGGGTCTCACTGCCAGAGTCGTGTTCTCAGACCCCTGGCCTCGGGTGGGGGTTGGCTCTGTGGGATATGCAGAGGACGTTCACCCCGGACACGATTGGGACATTCATAGTGCTGTGGTGTCTAGGGCTGACGTCGTCACTTTGTCAGTACATACCGTGACACCCGAGCACCTGGATGCGCTCTCTATTGCTGCTGCGAGGCCGACGATGATGGATGTGGACGAGAAGACACTTCCCCACGAACTTGATTGGCTTCGCACCGCAGTTCACCTCAATAAGGGCTGCTATCGAGGCCAGGAAGCAGTGGCGAAGGTTCACAACCTCGGACACCCTCCCCGGAGAATCACCCTGCTGCATCTCGATGGATCAGAGTCTCTCCTGCCGTCCGCAGGAGACGAG
Organism: uncultured Microbacteriaceae bacterium; assembly: GCA_964350865.1. Lineage (GTDB taxonomy): Bacteria > Actinomycetota > Actinomycetes > Actinomycetales > Microbacteriaceae > Pontimonas. The sequence goes on along the minus strand of CAYGLJ010000023.1, from coordinate 12,373 downwards.
GTGATGCTCGGAGAGAAGACTGTGGGGCGCATCACCCGCGCTGCGTGGCACTTCGAACTGGGTCCAATTGCACTGGCCATGCTGAAAAGGACCACGCCCGTGGAGGAAGCTCTCACGGTAATCACTGGTGGCAGGTCAGTCGGAGCAAACCAGGAGGTTCTTGTTCCTATTGATGCCGGGGCCACGAGAGATATACCAAGGCTCGGACGGCTGCGATAAAGCACGGGGTCTCACCCAGGCCTGATTGCTCAGTAGGCTTAAACCATGCCTCACACTCTGATCTTGTTGCGCCATGGCCAGTCTGAATGGAATCAGAAGAACCTCTTCACCGGGTGGGTGGATGTTCGACTGACCGACCTGGGAATCACAGAAGCCAAGAGGGCAGGTGAGCTCCTCAAGGAGCACAACCTGCTGCCTGATGTTCTCCACACGTCGATGCTCTCCCGCGCTATTCAAACTGCAAATTTCGCACTCGACACCGCAGATCGCCTCTGGATCCCGGTGAAGCGCTCCTGGAGACTGAATGAGCGTCATTATGGTGCGCTGCAGGGTAAAGACAAAGCAGAGACGTTGGCGGAATACGGCGAGGAACAGTTCCAGTTATGGCGCAGAAGTTTTGATGTTCCCCCGCCCCCGATTGACCCCTCTGACACCTGGGCACAGCAGGGTGATCCCCGCTACGCCGATATCGAAGCTTTTGTCCCCAAGACCGAATCACTGAAGATCGTGATTGATCGGATGTTGCCCTACTGGTCCTCAGATATCGCGACCGATGTGGCGGTGGGGAAGGTCACCTTGGTTGTCGCGCACGGCAACAGCCTTCGCGGGTTGGTGAAGCACCTGGAGGGAATCAGCGATGACGACATCGCCGAGCTCAACATTCCTACCGGAATTCCGCTCGTTTATGAGTTAGGTGATGACCTGAAGCCCACAGCTCCTGGCCGTTACCTTGACCCCGCTGCAGCGCAGGCAGGCGCTGCAGCCGTCGCTGGTCAGGGAAAAAAGAAGCGCTAGAGCTGAATAGCTCCCGTTTGGGGGTTCCACTCACCCGTGGCGAGGTAGACCATCTTCTTCGCGATAGACACCGCGTGGTCGGCAAAGCGCTCGAGATAGCGGGAGGCAAGCGTCGCGTCCACGGTGGTCTCGGTCTCCTGTGACCAGGTATCACTGAGGACTGTCTCAAAGACGGACAGGTGCAAGGCGTCAACCTTGTCGTCCTCATCGCGAATCTTCTGAGCCAAGTCGGTGTCACCGTTCTTCAGCAACTCGACCAGCATGTTGGCCATGCCGATGTCGAGTGCACCCATTTCCTTGAAGGTGGGGCGAATGGTCTTCGGGACTACCTTCTCGGGGAAGCGGTAGCGAGCCAGCTGCGCCAGGTGCTCCGCCATGTCGCCCATGCGCTCGAGCGAGGAGCTGATGCGCAAGGCGCTCACAACAATGCGGAGGTCTTTGGCGACTGGTGACTGACGAGCGAGGATGGTGATGGCGTGCTCGTCCAGTTCAACGACGGCGTCATCAATCTGGTTGTCTCGGGCGATAACGGATTCGGCCAGTGTCACATCGGACTTGTTGAAGGCTTCGACGGCGTCGGTGATCGACGAGGCAACAAGTTCAGCGATGGAGATGAGTTGGTCTTGAACTTCGCGTAGTTCCTGCTGGAATAGATCGCGCATTATGCTCCTTGGTCGAGCGTGGTCGGTGTGAACTCAATCCCCCCACAGTTGGGTTAACAAACGGTGAGGCTTTGCTTAACACTCGCTCTGTGGGCGCCAGTTTAGCGCTCCACACTCTCGGTGAGCCCAAGCTCACGCCGTAGGCTAAGCACTTATGGAGCTGTTCTGGTCCTCTGGCTGGAGCCTGGGAATAGGCATCGCGCTGGGTATTGCCCTGGCGGGAATGGTGGTGCTCGCACTGCGGTGGCAACAACGTGCGGAAACTGTTTTTGAGCAACCAGTGCCTGACGGTGTCGACACAGCCCTGGAAGTTATCGGTGCCACAGGAATTGTGTTGGATGCCGATAACCGGGTACTTCGTGCAGCAAAGTCGGCCATCGAACTTGGTCTGGTGAAAGATCGTGACTTGACCTATGGACCCATTCTTGACCTGGTCAAAGAGTCTCGACTCGAGGGTGTGCCACTTTCCCGAGAATTCGAGCTCAAAGGAGACTCTCCCTCAGCCCTCACTACTCACCTCCTGGTTCGAGTGGCACCACTGGGTCTCCGATTGATGCTCCTCGTGGCTGATGATCGCTCCGAGATGTATCGACTGGACGCTGTCCGACGAGACTTTGTCGCCAATATCTCCCATGAGCTGAAGACCCCGATTGGTGCGGTGTCACTGCTCGCAGAAGCCCTGCACTACTCCGCCGATGACCCGGAGCAGGTTCGCTCGTTTGCGGCAACTCTGGAACAAGAGGGTCACCGCCTGGCGGAGATGACGAACGACATCATTGAGCTCACCAGGCTGCAGTCGTTGGGAACTATTGAGGATCCTGACCCTGTCCCGATTGACCGAGTCGTGGAGCAGGCGCTTTCTACCAACAAGATTCTCGCGGAGAAATCCGACATCACGTTGGTTGCCTCGGCGAAGTCCGATGCCTATGTGATGGGAGATTTCTCGTCACTCGTCACTGCCGTTCATAATCTCGTGCGCAATGCTGTGACCTACTCACGGGGTCCCGGCCGAGTTGGTGTGGGAGTGAGTGTCAAGAACAAGATGGTGGAGATCTCCATCACGGATCAGGGCCAAGGCATCGCCGAGACCGATCTGGAACGTATTTTTGAGCGGTTCTACCGCTCAGACCCCGCACGATCTCGCGACACTGGTGGCACAGGCCTGGGCCTTGCCATCGTGAAGCACGTGGTGAACAACCACAAAGGCGAGGTGCGGGTATGGTCGCAATTAGGTAAGGGCTCTACCTTCACGATTCGTCTGCAGCAGGCTCCAGCAGACGCTCTCCTCGATGATGAGGGACTGGACGTCGTGCCGCTGAAGGGGAGACGGAAACCCGCCAGACCTGCCGAATACAGTGCGACCTCGGAAATTCCCCTGGCGGGGCTCGAGGATGATGACCAACACGAAACCCTGAGAGGGAGCGCATGACCAAGATCCTGGTGGTGGAGGACGAGAAGTCCCTCAGCGAACCGTTGGCGTATCTCCTGAGGCGAGAAGGTTACGAAGTCTCAGTCGTTGACAATGGGCTCTCCGCCATTGATGCCGTGGACCAGTCACCACCCGATCTGATGTTGCTGGACCTCATGCTTCCCGGTCTTGCCGGCACCGAGGTCTGCCGTGAGGTGAGGAATCGCTCATCGTTGCCGATCATCATGTTGACCGCGAAAGACTCCGAGGTCGACATTGTGGTGGGGCTGGAGCTCGGCGCTGATGACTACGTGACAAAGCCCTATTCCTCCCGGGAGCTTCTCGCTCGCATCAAAGCCGTGCTTCGTCGTCGCTCGAGCGACCCCGACACTGGGGACGGGGTTCTGGAATACCACGACATCCTCTTGGATTCAGATCGTCACCAGTTGCAAGTCCGGGGGGAGCCGGTTTCGTTGCCGCTCAAAGAGTTTGAACTCCTCGAGTTGTTGATGGTGAACGCCGGACGAGTCCTCACCCGTGGGCAAATCATTGACCGAGTGTGGGGATCTGATTACTTCGGTGACACGAAGACGCTCGATGTGCACATCAAGCGTCTTCGCTCCAAGATCGAGGTGCACCCTTCAGAGCCGACCATCATCGTGACGGTCAGAGGCCTCGGCTACCGCTTCGAGGCCTAGGGATTCTCTAAGGAACGAGGAGCTCGTACTCGGGAAGGGTTCCATCAAGGACCGGGACCAAGACAAGCTCGCCGGGGTTTTCCGCATACTGGAAGTAAATAGGGGCGAGTCCGCCGGGGATTACGTCTGAACCGGAGAAGAGAACTGCTGCGCCCGGGTCATCTCCGACCCTCAACAGCGCTGGTTCACTCGGAACATCGATCGTCTTGTTTATCTGTGATCCGCCATCGGTGTATTGAACATTGAGGCTGACGTCATTCCCCCCAGAGTTCACGACCGTCATGACGAGGTTGCCCTCGCCCGCATCGTTGGTGATCAGCATGATGTTCCGCAACGCAAGCTCGCCAATTTCCGTTCCGACACCGTCGGAGGGGTCGTATTCCTTCATGGTCGCAATTTCGGCGTTGAGAGTGCACCCGGTGGCTCCCAGAGCGACCGAGAAAGCGAGGGCAAGGGGCGCAAAAAGTCTGCGTCGCACGAAACATTCCTCCGAATTGAACGGGAGACCAGGGGCCTCAGAGTCACTCTCAGTGAAGCTAAACCCAGCCTACCGGATGGGCCTAGCCCGGGCTGAATCCCCGCGGTTCCTGGCCTAGAAGCCCTCAGAAGCTGGGAACTTCCTGTGGTAAACTGCTGTGTTTGGGAAAGGTTTACACGCATGCTGTTTGAAGTTGGCGAAACGGTGGTTTACCCCCACCACGGAGCGGCCACCATTGTCGAGGTCAAGAACCGGACAATTCGGGGCGAAAAGAAGATGTATTTGAAGCTCAACGTGAAGCAGGGTGACCTGACTATCGAGGTTCCTGCGGAAAACGTGGACCTCGTCGGCGTTCGCGATGTGATCGGCAAAGAAGGTCTGGACAAAGTTTTCGAAGTTCTCCGCGCTCCTTTCACCGAAGAGCCCACCAACTGGTCTCGCCGCTACAAGGCGAACCTGGAAAAGCTTGCCTCCGGGGATGTCATCAAGGTTTCTGAGGTTGTCCGTGACCTGTGGCGTCGCGACCAAGACCGCGGTTTGAGTGCTGGTGAGAAGAGAATGCTTGCGAAAGCACGCCAGATCCTGATTTCTGAGCTGGCGCTTGCAGAAAAGACTGACGAAGAGAAAGCTTCCACCGTTCTCGACGAAGTTCTCGCCTCCTAAGCGAGAGCGTCTAAGGCCCTGAGATGACCACCGCAGTCATCATTGTGGCGGCGGGAAGCGGAACCAGACTGGGTTCCGCTCTTCCCAAAGCATTTGTCTCAGTGGCGGGTGTGCCGATGCTTCAGCATTCGCTTACCGAATTGTCGCAGTGGACTCGCTGGGACTCCCTCGTTCTTGTCGTTCCCGAGGGTTACGAAGCACCAGCGCGAGCATTAGCCACCGGCATGGACTCTGTGCACGTGGTGGTTGGTGGGGAGACCAGGGGTGACAGCGTTCAACAAGGCCTCGACACCCTCCCTGACGGCACGACCAATGTCCTTATTCACGACGCCGCCAGAGCCCTGATGCCCCGCGACGTCTTTGATCGGGTGCTGGATGCCCTCGAGGCAGGCGCGATCGGAGTTATCCCTCACGTGCCTGTTGTTGACACTCTTGTTACGGTCAAGTCCTCGTTGACAGAGGGTGGTGTTGATCGTGACGAACTCGGTGCCGTGCAGACCCCGCAAGGGTTTGATGTCGAAGCGCTGAGACAGGCCTATGCCGCCACCACTGAAGAATTTACGGATGACGCAGCCGTGCTCCGACGTGCAGGACACGATGTTGTGGGCGTGGCAGGGCATCCCCGGGGATTCAAAATCACCTACCCGGATGACCTTGTGCGGGCTGAGTCTCTACTGGGCTCTTCCTCAACTCCGTTGGTCGCAGTGGCGATGGATGTTCATCAGTTTGATTCCACAGAACCTCTCCACCTCGCGGGATTGGAGTGGCCAGGAGAACCCGGCCTCTCCGGCCACAGCGATGGCGACGCCGTCCTGCACGCGATCGTCGATGCGATCCTGCAAGCTGCCGGCCTGGGTGACCTCGGCACACACTTCGGCAGTGCACGGCCAGAATTCGCAGGTGCCAACAGTCGAGTGTTCCTGGATCACACTCTGGAGTTGCTCAAGAACCACAGCCTTCAGGTCAGCTCAGTGGCCATCCAAATCGTTGCCCAGGCGCCCAAAATTGGCCCCAGGCGGGAAGAAGCAGAAGCGACACTGTCGTCTCTGGTTGGTGCGCCTGTGTCGGTATCCGCGACCACGACGGATGGTTTGGGCTTCACCGGACGCGGTGAAGGTCTCCTCGCTATTGCCACGGCTGTTCTCCGACGCGTCTAGCGGGAGTGGTGGTCCTCGAATAGCCTCCCTGGCTTGATGGCCCTTCCTCGCTAGCATGAAGCAGTGCCCATCACACTGTTTGATTCGAAGCGTCACGAGTCAGTGGAGTTTTCTCCACTGCGCTCTGGTGAAGTGTCGATGTATGTGTGTGGGCCCACTGTGCAGTCTTCGCCCCACGTGGGTCACCTCAGAAGCGCTCTGGTCTATGACCTCTGGAGCCGATGGTTTTCCTA
>CAYGLJ010000023.1:0-5960 GCA_964350865.1 uncultured Microbacteriaceae bacterium | reverse complement strand
GAGCTCACGAATCAAAGCGTCGAGAACTTGACCCAGGGCGAGACCACCTCCAGCGCGAAACGTAACCCCGAAGATTTCGCACTCTGGAAAGGCCACAAGGCTCATGAGCCAGAGACCGCCGCGTGGCCAGCGCCGTGGGGTCGCGGTCGACCAGGCTGGCACCTCGAGTGCTCGGCCATGTCGACCAGATACCTCGGAGAAGCGTTCGATATCCACGGAGGTGGGATGGATCTGCGCTTCCCCCACCATGAGAACGAACTCGCTCAGTCCCGGGCGGCAGGACACGACTACGCCCACCACTGGATGCATAACGCTCTCGTTCTGGTGGGTGGCCAGAAGATGTCCAAGTCCTTGGGCAACAGCATCTTTGCTGCCGACTTGATCACACAGGCTCGGCCGATAGTCGTTCGGTATGCATTGGCCAGTGCTCATTACCGCTCAGAGCTTGACCTTCAGGAGGGTTACCTCACGGAGGCATCAGCTGCGTTTGAGCGGATTGAAGGTTTTCTTCTCCGAGCACGCTCGGAGGGAATTGAGAGCACCGAGGGAAGTATTCCTGCAGATTTTGAGGCCGCCATGGATGATGACCTCTCGATTCCCTCGGCGCTTGCGGTTGTTCACGAGCGGGTCCGCCATGGAAACCAGGCGCTCGACACCGGAGACAGGGAGACAGCAGAACTCGATGCACGCGCGGTTCGCGCCATGGTCCAGGTGTTGGGCCTTGACCCACTGGCGGAGGAATGGACCACGGCGGGTAGTGCGGATGTCTCTTCAGCATTGGACTCTTTGGTGGAATCCGTGATTGCCTTGCGGTGGAGTGCGAAAGCAGACAAGAACTTTGACCTCTCGGATGCTCTTCGAGACGCCATCGAGAGAGCAGGTATCGACGTGAAGGATTCATCCACCGGGAGCACATGGAGTCTTCGTGGCTAAAAAAGGACACCCCTCTGCCCGCAAAGCCAAGAAACCCGCCACCTCCGGGACTGGCGGTCACGGCCGTCGAGCGCTGGAAGGCAAAGGGCCCACCCCGAAGGCCGAGGACCGGTCCTGGCACCCTGCCGGGAAGCGGAAAGCCGCAAAGGAGCGCCTTGAGACCGTGAAGTCACGCTTCGGGTCGACTCCAGCACCTCAGAAGAGGACAGTTCGTCCGATTTCTGTGGAAGCGGAGATGGTGACCGGGCGTAACTCTGTGATCGAGGCACTTCGGGCAAAGATCCCTGCCACCACTCTTCACATCGCCACCAAAATCGACATGGATGATCGAGTGCGGGAGTCCATTGCACTGGCGAACAAGCGAGGAATTCCGCTGTTGGAAATTCCTCGCCCCGAGCTTGATCGCTTGACCGGAGCGGACACGGTTCACCAGGGAATTGCACTCAGCGTTCCGCCCTATGCCTACGCCCACCCACTCGAGCTTGCCGAGAAGGCAGAGGCCGGAGACTCCGCACCGGTCTTTGTGGCTCTCGATGGCATCACGGATCCGAGGAATCTCGGAGCAATTGTGCGCTCCGTGGCTGCCTTTGGCGGATACGGCGTCATCGTCCCCAAACGACGCTCGGTGGGTGTGAACGCGGCCGCCTGGAAGACCTCGGCGGGAGCTATTGCGAGAACTCCTGTGGCGATGGCAGCCAACCTCACGCAGACACTCAAGTCGTTCAAGGATCGGGGTTACTTTGTGGTGGGGCTCGATGGCGAAGCCGACTCGAGTCTCCCCGTCACCGAGCTTGCGGGAACACCGCTGCTGATTGTGGTGGGAAGCGAAGGTAAAGGCCTCTCGAGGCTCATCACGGAGACCTGTGACGTCATTGTCAGTATCCCGATGTCAGGCAAGACAGAGTCACTCAACGCAGGAATAGCGGCCAGCGTTGTGTTGTATGAAATCTCTCGCCAGAAGCTTGCGAAAAAGAAGTCCTAGATCCGATCTCGCCAGTTGAGCTCGATGGTGGGGTTCGGAAGAGTGATCGCTTCGGTTGGCGGACCTGTGACGACGGCCTCATCGCGACGGTGTTGAAGAACATCCTCGATATAGGACTGGAGGCTTTCTTCACGAGACACATCGCGGTCCTCGTCCCGTGATCGGGCTGCACGGTGCTCACGCCATTGATGGAAGATTTCTGGCCCTTCGAGCTTGCCTCGATATTCCCGGGGGATAGCCCGGATGATCGGGTCATACACCTCAGAGAGCCACTGGTGGGCAGCCATCTCCTCGTCGACATCGTCGCCTGGAAAATGAATCGCTCGGTAGGAGTCCATGTCATTGAGGAGTCGTCGGGCTTGGTTTTCGCCTGCGTCAATGCCGGTCAGTCTGAGTAGACGCCTTGTGTGGTGTCCCGCATCCACCACCTTGGGCTGAATACGGAGCGAGGATCCGGCGTCGTCGCTGGAGATGGACATGTTCTCGATATCGAAGCCGAGTTCGTTGAGCCGGGATACTCGTTGCGTAATTCTCCACCGCTCGGACTGGTCAAAACTCTCCCACCCGGTGAGTTCATCCCAGAGTGAACGGTAAGAATCCATGATCGAGTTGGAGACAGCGACAGGGTCAATGTCTTCATCAAGACGCCCACCCGCCTGAAGATCCAGTAGCTCCCCAGCCACGTTGATGCGAGCAATCTCTAGATCGTTCTCCCGCTGTCCATCCGACAAACTGCCAGGCATGAGCTCACCTGTCTCGGCATCGACGAGATAGGCCGCAAAAGAGCCGGCATCGCGACGAAACAGGGTATTCGAGAGAGAAACATCACCCCAGAAAAAGCCCACGATGTGGAGTCTCACTAAGAGCACGGCCAGAGCATCCGCAAGCCTGGTCGCCGTGTCAGGGCGGAGCGTCTGAGAATAGAGCGCCCTATAGGGCAGAGAAAACCGGAGATGGCGGGTCACAAGTGCAGCGGGGAGCTCCTCACCCTTTTTGTCGACACGTCCCGACACAATCGCCACGGGCTCCACGCAGGGGACATCGAGACGGTTGAGTTTTTGCAGCATCTCGTATTCACGGACTGCCAAGGCTTCGGTGGTTTCTTTGACCGCGACTATGTGATTACCCAAGTGGATGAAGCGCACGATGTGCCGAGAAATACCTTTGGGTAGCGCAGCAATAGTTTCCTCAGGCCAATCCTCCAAGGCAATGTCCCAGGGAAGTTCAAAAAGCTCAGGAGCCATCTCCGAGGCTGTGATCGACAGCGATGCGCTCACTCGTGTCTCCTCTCAAAGCTGTGGGGCCACCAGGCAAAACTGGTGACCCCACAGTGCCTGGTCATTAGGACCCGGCAGAAATTGCTTCTTTGGTGAGACGAACACCGGTTGCCGTGTCAAACACGTGCATGTGGTGCTCGATGGGGAGAAGTGCGATCTTGTCGCCTGCGACTGGGTGATCACGCCCATCTACTCGCACAACCATCTCGATCTTCTCTCCGTTGACTTCGGTGCTGCCATAAAGGTAGCCATCGGCTCCCAGCTCTTCGACGAGCTCCACGGTCGTCTGAAGACCCGTGCCCGTGGTCGACACGGTGAGGTCCTCAGGTCGGATTCCGACGGTGACACGGTTGCCGGTGGCACCCGACAGGGTCTCGCGGTCCACTGGGACGGTGGCGGTTCCAAACTGAACTCCACCCTCGACCACATCAGCATCGAAGAGGTTCATGGCAGGGGAGCCAATGAATCCTGCGACAAAGGAGTTGGCAGGGGCTTCGTAAAGATCACGGGGTGTTCCGACCTGCTGGAGGACACCATCTTTCAAGACGGCGATGCGATCACCCATGGTGAGCGCTTCAGTCTGGTCGTGAGTCACATAGACCGTGGTGACGCCAAGCCTGCGCTGCAGAGAAGCAATCTGAGTTCTGGTCTGAACACGGAGCTTCGCATCCAAGTTCGACAGGGGCTCGTCCATGAGGAATACCTGGGGTTCCCGCACAATGGCGCGACCCATGGCAACCCTCTGGCGCTGACCACCGGACAGAGCCTTGGGCTTACGGTCCAGGTAGGGCTCGAGGTCCAGAAGCTTGGCGGCTTCGAGGACGCGAGATGCTCGCTCATCCTTGTTGACGCCGGCAATCTTGAGAGCGAATCCCATGTTTTCCGCCACCGTCATGTGGGGGTAGAGGGCGTAGTTCTGGAACACCATGGCGATGTCCCTGTCCTTCGGCGCAACATCGGTGACATCACGGTCACCGATCAGGATTCGTCCATCGTCGATTTCTTCCAAGCCCGCGAGCATGCGAAGTGAGGTGGACTTCCCGCAGCCCGAAGGGCCCACGAGAACGAGGAACTCGCCATCATCGATGGTGAGGTCGAGAGCATCCACAGCCGGGACAGTGGTTCCCGGGTAAATGCGACTTGCTTTATCAAACGTCACAGACGCCATTGTTTTCTCCTTCACCGGCAGGTACGTGCCGGACGATCCGTAGTGAATGGAAACAATTCCTGCCCACCATTGGACAGGAACCTACTCACCAGTATGGCAGTCATCCAGCCGGTGCGGGAGGGCGGGGCATCCTCAACTAGGGAATGCTCTGGTCACCGGGCTAGTATGGGGCGCTGGATTTGATATCCAAGCTTGTCCCAAGAATTTTCTGTCACCATACGTGACGACCTGAGGTCCCCGCTGGGGAAAAGTTATCGAAAGAGAGTCCTGACGTGAACGCTGCTGAATCGAAGCCCACGAAGAATCAGAAGCGCCAAGAGGCACGAGACAAGGCTCGCGCACTGCGCGAAGAGCAGTCCAAGAAGTCAAAGCGTAACAAGGTCATCATTCAGTCCTCCCTGGCCTTGGGAGTGATCGGTGTCATTGCTTTGGTGACAGTCCTCATCATCTCGTCTCTGCGTCCTCCAGGCCCCGGTCCTGCCAACATGCAAAGCGATGGCATCAAAATCGGACAGGGTCTCATTGCGGAGCGCACCCCAGCTCTCCTTCCCGATGAGCTCCCTGTTCCCTCGGAACCAAACGCCAATGGCGTCCCCGCCATCAACATCTTTGTTGACTACTCCTGCCCCGCGTGTGCACAGTTCGAGTCCGTCTACGGTGAGCTCCTGCGCACCTGGGCAGACAGTGGCACCGCCACAGTCGAGTACCACATCCTGTCCTTCCGTGACGCTCAAACAGCGGGGACTCGGTATGCAACCCGCGCAGGCAACAGCGCTGCGTGTGTTGCAGAGTTCTCACCCGACACCTTCTTCACCTACAACGACTTGCTGCTGCGCAGCCAGCCACTCCCTCCCGCGTCCTATGAGCTGACCGATGATCAGATGGTGCAGCTCGCTGAGGCCGCTGGAGTTCAGAACCTGGAGCAGATCGAAGCCTGTATTGCCGATGAAACCTTCTCCAACTGGGTTTCTCAGGCAACCGCTCGTGCGATGAGCACAGGACCGGTTCCTGTTCGGGATTCTGAGATCCCTTTGGTGACCGGAACGCCGGCAGTATTGGTCAATGGCAAGCAGTACAAGCCTGACGTGCACGGTGACTTGGCGAGCTTCGTGGCCTCTCTGGAGGAGAGCGAGTAAAACACTCCTCCGCTAGTCTGAGAGTGCTTCGGTTCGCTGAAGCGTGCCGGCTTGGCGCAATTGGTAGCGCATCCGACTTGTAATCGGAAGGTTACGGGTTCAAGTCCCGTAGCCGGCCCCACTCCAGAGTGTTAGCGGTCAAAACTTCGTCGATCGCGCACTGCCGCTATGGCCAGCACTAGCGAGATCACCCAGCTTGCCCAGAGCAACCACACCTGCCAGCTCAGGGGTGAGCGCAGCGTCTTCCGCAAAAGCCCAATCCCGGCCGTCAGGGCACTGAGGATGGAGGCACTAAAGAGATACTCGCGCATGCTCCTAGCCTAGGACCGAAGCCTTGGAGGCAAAAGGGTGCAAGTGTGGTGACCCTGCTACTCTCCGAAGGGTGTCGAGCGAAATGACCAGTGCCACTTTTCCCCTGGTGGTGGTGTCTAATCGCCTTCCGGTGTCTTTTTCGGTCGACGAGC
>CAYGLJ010000022.1:0-17548 GCA_964350865.1 uncultured Microbacteriaceae bacterium | reverse complement strand
TAGGACAACCTTAGACCAGTTATTGAAGGTCAGAACAGTGGCTCTAGGCCCGCAAAGTAGCGCCGTGGCGGGATGCAGCCAAAGCCACTCCCGCCTCTTTTGCTTCCGTGGCCTCTGCCTGAGTCAGAGTGCGATCCGCAGCGCGGAAACGAAGTGCAAAGGTAAGGGACTTGGTGCCCGGGGCAACGCCATCGCCTCGATAGTCATCGACAACATCGAGTGACTCCAGCAGCTCCCCCATCCCCTCTACGAGGGTTGCTCGAAGCTCAGCGGCCGGAAGTGAGGCGTCCACCACCAGCGACACATCTTGGGTTGCTGCAGGGAAAACAGAGAGCGCGTGGGCAGAGTGGGGCGCGGTGCCCATAGCGGCGAGAACGGCATCACCATCAAGCTCGAAGACCGACACTCTCGCCGGAACATCGCGCTCGAGCGCGAGAGAGGGCATCAATTCACCCACGCGACCAACCTCGACGCCCTTGACCACAATGCGTCCACAACGACCCGGGTGGAAAGCAGGGTGAGAATCTTGGCGAATCTCGTAGGGGGCGCTCAGCGCCTCGAGTGCGACCCTCACCGCATCCAGAGCGTCGCGAACGTCGCTCTGCTGTTCCCGAACCCCCGGTGACTTCTCCCGTGAGGGACCCACGAACAACCCCGCTACGCACCACGGTTGCTCGGGCACTGCCGAATACAACTCTGCCAGCGTCGCCTCGTCAGGCTTTCTCGCGCCCTCGGGAATTCCTGGAGTCCCAAGGTTTTTCCCTGGGACAAAAACCAGCCCTGTCTCAAAGAGCGCAAGAGAGGTAAAACCTCGGGACACGTTTCTGTGAGCAACGCCCAGAAGCCCTGGTATGAGTGACGCCCGCATACGATTCACGAGCGAGTCCAGAGCGTTTTCCAGAGCAACACCGGGCTCGCCTGTGTCACCAAAAGTGATGTTGTCGGCTTCTGACACGAAGGGATACGACAAGACCTCGGTCAACCCCCACGCCGCCAGAGAATGGGACACTCGGCGCTTGGCCGCCTGCTGGGGGCTCAGGCCCCGACCCGCAGGAGCGATGGGCAACTCAGAGGGCACCCTGTCGTAGCCGACAATCCGGGCTACCTCCTCCACAAGTCCCGGAGAATCCACCAGATCGGGGCGCCACGAGGGAGGAATTACGGTGAAGCTCTCGGTGGTGGTCGTCACGCTAGCGCCAATGTCACGCAGGATGTCTTCCGTGTGAGACGCGGTGACCTCGATACCGGCCAGAGACGCCACTGCGTCGTGAGCGAGGGCGATGCTCGGCATAACCCCAGCGTCTTCGGCCATCACGCGCGAGCCCAGTTCTGACCGAGTTCCCCCGGCATAGCGCTCGAGTAACTCCACAACTCTCTCCGCAGCAGCTTCTGCTACCAACGGATCGACTCCCCTGGCAAAGCGCTTCGACGCTTCGCTGGGTAGCTTGTGACGTCGTTGGGTGCGGGCAATGGACACCGGATCAAACCAGGCCGCTTCCACCAACACCCTGGTGGTGGAGTCAGAGATCTCGGTGGAGGCACCACCCATCACTCCCGCGAGTCCAATCGGACCACTCTCGTCGGTGATGAGGAGGTCCTCGGGGTCGAGGACTCTCGTGACATCGTCGAGGGTGACAAGTTTTTCGCCAGGTGTCGCGCGGCGAACAGTGATCCCGCCGGAGAGGGTATCCAGATCGTAGGCGTGGATGGGCTGCCCCATCTCCAACATCACGTAGTTCGTGATGTCAACTGGGAGCGAAATTGAGCGCATTCCCGCAAGCGCCAGCCTGGCCACCATGAAAGCGGGAGTGGGCGCGAGGGGATTGACGCCGTCCACTGCCCGTGTGATGAAAACCTGGCACCCCTCGACCCCCCGAACCGGTGCCGAGTCCTCGAGGTTGACCGCGAAACCACTCCCCACTCCCGGGCTGACCATATCCCGGGGATCGGTGAAAGTGGCTCCGGTGGCGTGGTGGTATTCCCGAGCAATCCCGCGAAGCGACAATGCATAACCCCGATCGGGGGTGACATTGACCTCAACAGCGACGTCGTCGAGTCCCAGAAGGGTGATGGCATCAGTCCCGACCGGAACATCCAGGCCTAGCGTCGCGAGTCGAAGGATTCCGGAATGGTCCTCACCAAGACCCAGCTCTTTGGCGGAAGCGATCATGCCGTCCGAGGTGTGACCATAGGTTTTTCGGGCAGAAATGGGGAACGGCCCGGGGAGTACGGCACCCGGTAGGGACACTACGACCAGGTCCCCCACGTCAAAGTTGGCAGCGCCACAGACAATGCCGCGAACCGCTGGGCTCTCCGGAGCGTCACTCTGGGCGACCCTTACCTGGCACCACCGAATCGTTTTGCCATTGGACTGAGGCTCCTCGACAAACTCCAGCACCTCACCCACCACGATCGGGCCACTGACCTCGAAAGTGTGGATGTCCTCCTCTTCGAGCCCGATGGACACCAAAGATTCGTGCACGCTCTCCGGGGTCACGCCCTCGGGTAGCTCCACATACTCAGCGAGCCATGACAGTGGGACGCGCATCAGACGACCATCCCGAACTGTGAGGAAAATCGAATATCGCCCTCCACCATGTCCCGCATATCTGCGACGTTATTGCGGAACATGAGAGTCCGCTCAATCCCCATGCCAAAAGCGAATCCTTGGTAAACATCGGGGTCGATACCTGCCGCACGCAACACGTTGGGGTTCACCATCCCGCAGCCTCCCCATTCGATCCAGCGGGCTCCCCCGACGAAGGTGGGGTGCCAGATATCAAGCTCGGCGCTGGGCTCAGTGAAGGGAAAGTAGTTAGCTCTGAGTCGAATTTTGGCGTCGGGGCCAAACATTGCCCGCGCGAGATGCTCGAGGGTTCCCCTGAGGTGAGCCATCGTGAGACCTTTGTCGATTGCGATTCCTTCAATCTGGTGGAACACCGGAGTGTGGGTGGCATCGAGTTCATCGGTGCGATACACCCGGCCCGGTGCGACCACATAGACCGGAAGCTCACGCTCCAACAACGATCGAATCTGCACGGGGCTGGTGTGGGTGCGCAAAAGAAGGTGCCGATCGACCGGCTCAACAAAAAAGGTGTCCTGCATCGCACGAGCCGGGTGGTCGGCATCGAAGTTCAGAGCATCGAAGTTGAACCACTCGTGCTCCACTTCAGGACCCTCGGCAATTTCCCAACCCATCGCCACGAAGACATCCGCCATGTCCTCCATCAAGACACTGAGGGGATGTCTGGCACCTGTCGGTCGCCTAGCACCCAGCGAGGTGAGATCTAGCGCCTCTTCCTGAAGTCTGGAAGCCTCTTCAGCAGCGTGAAGCTCTGCTTCTTTGAGCTCGAAAGCCTGCTGAACAGTAGCCTTGGACTCCCCCATCAGCTTTCCGGCGGCAGCTTTTTGATCGCCAGGAAGGTCCTTGAGGGTTGAGTTCATCTGGGAGAGGACTGATTTCTCTCCAACGTGGAGGCTTCGAACCTCCTTGAGCTCTGCCAGTGTCGTGGCACCAGCGATTGCGCCAAGGGCGTCCTGGACAGCCTTCTGGGCGTTATCGGGGGTGATGGAAAGAGACTCTGACACGAGCGCCCAGTCTACTGGGCATGATCGTTGGGATCAGGAGTTCTTGGCGAATGCCGCCTCGTAAATACAGATGGCGGCAGCAGTCTGCAGGCTCAACGATTCAGCCTGACCAAACATCGGCACGGACACTGTCGAATCAGCCAGAACCTCATCTTCCGCCGAGAGTCCGTGTGCCTCGTTTCCCAGCAACCACGCCAAAGAGGACGCTAGTCCTCCTCTCTCTCGAAGGTGACCGAGGTTCTCCCCTTTGGCATCCGCCGCGAAGATGGTCACCCCCGACGCTTTCAGAACGTCAACGGTAGGAACGAGATCGACACCAGTGACCACGGGAATGTGGAACAGGCTCCCTGTAGTAGCTCGGACAACCTTCGGGTTGAAGACATCCACGCTCTCCGCGGTGACAATCACCGCGTCCACTCCTGCAGCATCCGCTGTGCGAATAATGTTCCCCACGTTGCCAGGGTCTTTCACCTGGTGGAGCACCACGAGGTGAGTTGGCCCGGCAGAGACAACCTGATCAAGGGACACCTCGAGGTATCGGGCAACCGCCACTACGCCCTGCGGCGTCACAGTGTCCGCCATGTGATCAATCACGGCTTCGGAGGCAATAGTTAGTTCACAGCCCGCTCGCTCCGCCAACTCGACGAGATCGGGGTTTCTATCCCGCGAGGCGGGCGTGAGGAAGATGTCCTCCACCAGCTCCGGGCGAAAGGTGAGGACCTCCCTGGTGGCCTGCGGTCCCTCGACCAAAAAGAGGCGTGCTTCTTGACGACGCTGCTTCTTCGCAAGCTTTGCCACCGCACGAACTCTCGGTGACCGGGGGTTGTCTAACACGTGTCAACAGTATGAGGGGCAACCCACCAGAAGGTGAAGACTCGCTAAACAACTGACGTTAAAGCGAAAGGGGGCCGCGCCCAGCGCGACCCCCTGATTCGTCTGACCTAGGCCTTGACGGCTGGTGCCGAGGTGTCCTTCGGCAGAGCCTTCTTAGCTTCCTCGACCAGGGTCGCAAATGCGGTGGGCTCGTTCGTGGCGAGCTCCGCGAGCATGCGGCGGTCAACTTCGATTCCCGCGAGGTTGAGTCCCTGGATGAAACGGTTGTAGGTCATGCCGTTCGCGCGGGCTCCAGCGTTAATACGCTGAATCCACAGGCGACGGAAGTCACCCTTGCGTGCGCGACGGTCGCGGTAGCTATAAACGAGCGAGTGAATGACCTGCTCTTTGGCCTTGCGGTACAGACGTGAACGCTGACCGCGGTAACCCTGTGCGCGCTCGAGGACTACTCGACGCTTCTTGGCGGCATTAACCGCATTCTTGACACGTGCCATGATTCTTTTCCTTCGCTATGACGTCTACTTGTTGAGAAGCTTCTTGACAACCTTGGCGTCAGCCGGAGCCAGCACCTGCTCCTGGTTGAGGCGACGAGTCACACGACTCGACTTCTTCTCCAGGTTGTGACGCATACCTGCGCCCTGCTTCATCACTTTGCCGGAGCCAGTGACCTTGAAGCGCTTCTTCGTTCCCGAATGGCTCTTCTGCTTAGGCATTGTTTTCTTCCTTCTGTGTTGTGGTCTTTGCGGCGGGCTTCTCAGCGGGCTTTTCTTCCCCCGCTGGCTCACTCACCTGGGTTTTCTTACTCGTCTTCACCGCTTCAGCCTTGGCTTCTGCTTTTGACTTCAGTGGGGCGATGATCATGACCATGTTGCGACCGTCAATCATGGGAGTGAACTCCACGACTCCGTACTCGGCAACATCCTCGGCAAACCGCTGCAACAGGCGCACACCCTGCTCGGGGCGAGACTGCTCTCGTCCTCTAAACAGAATCATGGCTTTGACCTTGTCGCCAGCTTTCAGAAAGCTTTCTGCCCGCTTGCGCTTGGTCTCGTAGTCGTGTGTGTCAATCTTCAAACGGAAACGAACCTCTTTGAGGATCGTGTTCGCTTGATTCTTGCGAGCTTCTTTAGCCTTCTGAGCTGCCTCGTACTTGAACTTGCCGTAGTCCATAACTTTGACCACGGGTGGGTTTGAGTTCGGGGATACCTCGACTAGGTCAAGGTCAGCTTCTTGGGCTAGACGCAGCGCAACATCAATGCGCACGACTCCGACCTGCTCCCCTTCGGGACCCACGAGGCGAACCTCGGCTGCCCGAATACGGTCGTTGATTCTGGGATCGCTGATACCAATCTTCCCTTCGTTATGCGGTTACTCACGCGAGCGAAGGAAACTTCAGAGAGCACGCTGGCCCTCTCGCACCCTTAACGCTGTGATGACCTGAGACATCACGGAGTACAACGACCCGGTAGCCTTGCGGCATACGCGGGTGGGAGGTTTCTCCACTTCGCACGTCCTCAACCCGGAGGTTGTGAACCTCTGGAACAATAGCAGTCTTTGACTGACTTAGCGAGAAAAACATAGGAGCCTGGTGGATACCGAACCCCTCGATGACTTGAGCCGCGATATCGCCGAGGTGGCGGCAGTGGAGGTCATCACCACCGTTGCGGTGCACCTTCTCTCGGCGGCCGCCGTGAAGTGTGGACTCTCCGACAACCCGGACGAGGAGACTGATCTGGCCGAGGCCAGAAAACTGATCACCGCGCTCGCCGGTCTGGTGACTGCCGCAGCGCCCGAGATTGGTGATCATCACGCGAGAAGCCTGCGCGATGGCCTGCGATCCGTGCAGTTGGCATTTCGGGAGGCGTCAACATTTCCCGATGCGCCCGGTCAGGGACCCGGCGAGAAATACACCGGACCGGTCAACTAGCCCTGCACCACTTTGATGCCAAGCCCATCGACCCGGGCCTGCAGCACTCTATTCTCGGTCCATGATGCGGAGATTTCTCCCAGCACGGTGGTGAGACGTTCTTGGGTGAGACCAGGGGTCAGAGCGAGTGACACCACTATTTCAGGGCCGCTGAGGGTCCGGGGAATATCTCCGGAGTGCACCGAGAAGGACACGACAGCATCGCGGTGGGACTCCCAGCCCGCTTGCAGCGCTTCTCGCACGACCTCATCGCGCAGGGGCGAAACATAAGGCTCTCCTGTCGCCACTGCCTGCAGTGCGCTGCGACGAAACACCACAGAATGATCTGATCCCGGATCAAGGACCAGCAGCGCTAAGCCCTCCGACGCTGTGGCGAGTGCCGCCCTCGCCGCCTCAACAGGAACGGGCCGAGCTGTGGGATTCCACTTGCTCATCGCCTGAACCGAGCTGAAGAAAGGGGCAACCCCTCGGCCATCGGGGCCCTCGACGTGGACGATGGAGAGCTCTTGAGATTTCTCCACCACTTTTCCCTCGTCGGTCACGCCGTAGTCGCCGGCCTCCGCCAGGAGCGGAACCAGTAGTCGAGCGGAGTGGAGGGCACGAATTACCTCGTCAAAAGCGCGTTCTATGTCGTCCGGGCTGGAGTCAGACCGTGCTGTCTGGAAACTCTCGAGCGCGGCAGCAAGAGTGGGATCAGCCTCGCCGGTGTCTCCCTGAAAGGGATTAGGTTCAAAGGACCTGCCTTCAAATGGCTGGCCAGCGGAATCAGCGACCGGCGACATCCAGGGCCTCGGTGAGCGTGAATGCTCCCGCGTAGAGGGCCTTTCCGAGAATTGCACCTTCCAAGCCGAGTGGGACTAGTTCGCGCAGGGCAGCAATGTCATCGAGCGATGAAATTCCCCCTGAGGCGATCACGGGGTGATCGGTTTGCGAGAGAACATCGGCCAGGAGCTCCACGTTGGGGCCACGCATGGTCCCATCTTTGGTCACATCGGTGACAACATAGCGGGCGCATCCGCACTCGTTGAGGCGGTCAAGGGTGTCGAACAAGTTGCCACCCTCTTTGGTCCACCCACGGGCGGCCAAGGTTTCGCCTCTGACATCCAAACCAACAGCAATCGCTTCGCCGTATTCCGAGATGACGTGTGCGGTCCATTCAGGATTCTCGAGAGCGGCCGTACCCAGGTTCACCCGGATGGCACCGGTCGAGAGGGCGTTCTCGAGGGACTCGTCGTCTCGAATACCGCCAGAAAGTTCAACGTTGACTTTCTTGCCCACCGCCTTCACGACCTTGCGGATGACGGCCCGGTTATCACCTCGTCCAAAAGCCGCGTCGAGATCGACAAGGTGCAGCCATTCGGCACCTTGCTTCATCCACTCTTCGGCGGCCTCAACCGGGTCGCCATAGGACGTCTCGGTTCCGGATTCGCCTTGGGTGAGTCGAACAGCCTTCCCACCGGAAACATCAACGGCGGGCAACAGGATTAATTTGGGAGATTGAGAGAACTCGTTCATGAGAAAAGTGAAGACAAAACCTTCTGGTGATGTATGAAAGTTGTGCCATGTGTGGCACAAGAAAGAGATACTACTCCGGTTTCTGAACCCTCGGTGCGCGGAGCTTAGAGCTAGAGGGAATCAACCCAGTTGGTGAGCAATGCAAGGCCCGCGGGACCTGACTTTTCGGGGTGAAACTGTGTGGCACACAAGGGGCCATTCTCCACAGCAGCGACGAAGCGCTGACCGTGCTCAGACCAGGTGACCAACGGGGCCGCGAACGGTCCGCCACCTTCGAGCTCAAATTTCGTCGCGGCATAGGAGTGAACAAAGTAGAAGCGCTCATTCTCAACGCCCCGAAAAAGTGTGCTTCCTGGCGGCACCTCCACGGTGTTCCACCCCATATGCGGAAGCCGCGGTGCTTCCAACTTGTCGATGACACCAGGCCATTGACCAAGCCCTTGGGTCTCGACTCCGTGCTCAAAACCTGTCTCGAACATCACCTGAAGTCCGACACAAATTCCCAGCACCGCTTTGCCTCCAGCGAGGCGACTGTCAATAATCTGATCTCCGCCAGCATCGACGAGGGCTTCCATGACCGCTTGAAAAGCTCCGACGCCGGGAACCACCAGACCGTCCGCCTGGAGAGCGGTGGCGCGGTCTCTCGTGAGAGTTACCGTCGCACCAGCATGCTCGAGAGCTTTTACCGCCGAATGAACATTGCCGGAACCGTAATCAAAGACAACGACTTTTTTTGCCACGACTAAAGAGCGCCCTTGGTGGAGGGAACACCCTCAACACGCGTGTCCCTCGCCACCGCCTGGCGCAGAGCTCTCGCAAACGCTTTGAACTCGGCCTCGGCGATGTGGTGGGGATCGCGACCATCCAGCACAGTGATGTGCACCGTCAAGTCCGCGTGCATCGTGATGGCTTCAAAGACGTGGCGAACGAGTGACCCGGTGAAGTGGCCACCGATGGCGTGATATTCGAAACCCTCCGGCTCACCGGTGTGCACGAGGTAGGGACGACCCGACACATCCACCACTGCCCGCGCGAGCGCGTCATCGAGGGGAACCAGGGCGTCACCGAATCGGGCGATGCCCTTCTTGTCACCCAGTGCTTCCAGAATGGCCTGACCCAGAACTATTGCCGTGTCCTCGACAGTGTGGTGGACATCAATATCGGTGTCCCCCGAGGCATCAATTTCTAGGTCGATCAGCGAGTGCTTGGACAGAGCAGTCAGCATGTGGTCATAAAAAGGGACCGTGGTGGAAATTTTCGAGGACCCAGTGCCATCCAGGTTGAGCGACAGCTTCACACTCGACTCGGAGGTGGATCGTTCTTTGTGCGCTGTGCGGGGTGTTGGATTCACCCGCTCAGTTTAGCCAGGGTCTCCAAGAAGAAACTTGTCTCCTCTGCGGTACCTGCTGTCACCCTCAAGTGATTCGGTATACCAACGTCTCGCACCAAGATGTCCTGCTCGAGTAGGCGCTCAAAAGTGGAGTGAGGGTCAGCCACTCCACCAAACAGGACAAAGTTGGCCTCGGAGTAGACCGCTGGGTACCCCAGCTGGGGAAGTTCGACCAAGAGCCGATCCCGCTGTGCACGAATATCCGCAACCATCGTCAACATCGTCGCCCGGTGCGACAGTGCCGCCACCGCTGCAGCTTGAGTCAAGGCGGAGAGGTGATAGGGAAGTCTGACGAGGCGCATCGCGTCAATGACAGAAGGATCTGCAAGGAGATACCCAACCCTCGCACCTGCAAAGGCGAAGGCCTTTGACATAGTCCGGGATACCACGAGTCGTTCGCGTCCAGGCAGGAGCTGCGAAGCAGTCAAAGTGCCCTCCGGGAGGAACTCGACATAAGCCTCATCGACGAGAACAACCCCCGTCGTCGCCTCATAGGCAGCAGCGATGGTGTCCAAGGACACAGGTGTGCCGGTGGGGTTGTTCGGGGCGCAGAAAAACACCACATCAGGCTGGTGAGTTGCGATGTCAGCGACCACACTCTCGGTGGAGAGGCTGAAATCCTCATTCCGGTGCCCTGGAATCCATCTCGTTCCGGTGGACTCGGCAATGATCGGGTGCATCGAATAGGTCGGGGGGAATCCCAAGAGAGAACGGTCCGGCCCTCCGAAGGCCTGGAGAACATGCTGTAGAACCTCGTTAGAGCCATTGGCCGCCCAAACCATGTCGGGGGTGATCAACTCACCCTGGTGAGACTCCGACGCATATCTCGCGAGAGATTCTCGAAGTTCGAGGAACTCTCGATCGGGGTAGCGATTAATGTTTTCCAACGCGTGAGCGAGCGACTCGAGAATTGCGGAGCGCACTGAATCCGGGACAGGGTGCGTGTTCTCGTTGACGTTCAGGGCGTAGCGAACAGGGACCATGGGCGCCCCGTAAGGCTTCTTTCCCCGCAAATCATCGCGGAGAGGAAGGTCATCGAGGGAGGCCACCCGCCAATCGTACTCGGCGGAGCCTCACCCCTCCTAGCTACGAGGAATGGCGATCTCTTGCCCAGGGGTCAAAGCAGCAGAGGACAGTTGATTGAGAGTCATGATCTCGTGAATCACGTCACGAGGGTCGCTCTCAGGATCAACACTCTCGGCGATGGTCCACAAAGTGTCTCCAGCGAGAACAGTCACATAGTCGTGGGTGTCGGCACTACCGGTGCTCTCTGCAAGCGCACCAGGGGTGGCGAGGAAGACCGACACAACAAGCACGGGGAGCGCAATCAGTGTTGCCAGGACGACTCGTCCGCGGCGAGTGATGCGTAAGGACGTGGTGTGGTTTGTCATGATGACCTCTCGTGTGGTTGAGAGGTTCGGGCTGGACCCTCGGCCGGGAGGACCCGCCCGAACCTCTGTTTCGAATATATGTTCGAATGCTCAACATGTCAAGCATTGGTTTAGGGTGATTCTTCCGGGGACCACCGACACGCTCTGACACGCTTCGAACGGATGTATAGAAAAAGTGTTCGAAAAGCGCTACTCTGGAGGCATGTTGAGCGAACAGCAGCAGAAAATCCAGGCCTTCATCGAGCACTCTCTGGACTCCAGGGGTGTGCCCCCGAGCATGCGTGAGATCTGCGACAACACCGGACTCTCTTCCACCTCGAGTGTGTCCCACCAGCTGAGTCAGTTGGAGCGTGCGGGATACATCAAACGTCACGCCAACACAGCACGGACGTTGGAAGTCATCAAGAGGCTCACCCCTGATTCCGGCGCTCCTGTGACTCCCCTGGTGCCAGCAAGCGATGACGTCGTCTCTGTTCCGCTCGTGGGACGAATCGCCGCCGGTATTCCCATCACCGCAGAGCAAAACATCGACGATGTGATGGCGCTGCCTCGTCAGCTCGTAGGCAACGGCGATCTCTTCATGTTGAAGGTTGTCGGTGACTCCATGATTGACGCCGCCATTTGCGATGGTGACTGGGTCGTCGTCCGATCACAAGCCACCGCCGACAATGGCGACATTGTGGCGGCCATGTTGGATGATGAAGCCACCGTCAAAGTCTTCAAGCAACGCGATGGCCACACGTGGCTACTTCCTCAAAACAGCGCATACGAGCCCATTCTGGGCGACCACGCCACAGTAATGGGCAAGGTCGTCACGGTATTGCGTAGCGTTTAGTGTTGGCGGGGTCGGCCGGTACGCCGGGTTCTGTCCCGAGTTTCCTCGGTGGCAATCATCTTTCTCGGATAACTGTTACCAGCCATCTCTAGCGGCCTACCCGACACTCAGGCGAGCAACCTGATGGGTGTCTGTTTGGCCTTGCTCCGGACGAGGTTTACCAAGCAGATTCGGTCACCCGAACCTCTGGTGGTCTCTTACACCACCGTTTCACCCTTACCCAGTCTCCTGGGCGGTCTATTTTCTGTGGCACTATCTCGCGGATTGCTCCGGGTGGGTGTTACCCACCGTCCTGCTCTGGGGAGCCCGGACGTTCCTCGGCACTACCGAAGCAGTGACGCGATTGCCTGGCCGACCCCTTCCAACACTTCTAGGGTACGCGACTAGGGCCTGTGGCACTAGAGCTCTCGGTACGTCTCTTGCCGATCAAGGGCAACATTGGCTGCCGCATCAGCGCGCGCGTTCTCTTCACGGGGAATCCACTCGAACGTTACCGATCGCGAACCAATGAGCTCTCTGGCAGCCTTAGCGAGGTCTTGCATGTCGGGATGCTTGATTTTCCAGCGACCTGACATCTGCTCGACCACCAGCTTCGAGTCCATGCGCACATGCACTGATCCTTCAGGCGCCATCGCCAGGGCGATATCGAGCCCTTCGATCATGCCGCGGTACTCAGCCACGTTATTGGAGGCGTGCCCGCACAACACCCCCGCTCTGGCCACCACCTGACCAGTCTCAGGATTCAGAACTACCGCACCACCGGCGGCCGCGCCGGGGTTTCCCCGAGAGGCGCCATCTGCCTCCACAACCAATCGTGAATAGCTCACAGACCAGACTCCGCTGTGCGAACCAGAATCGCGTTGCTGTCGGGGCACATGACGACTTCTTCCGGAGCAGCGCGTCGAATGTCCTGCAAGTCCGACTCCGTCAGGGCCACTCCACTGGCACTGGAAACGCCGCCACGCAGATGCGAGGCTCCGACCCCGTAACGCTCGCGCTGGCGCTCATAGAGGGCGTAGAGATCCTCGGGCAGGACAGCGACAATGCTGTCGCGAGTCGCACGCTGGGACAGGGTCTCCCCCTCGAGGGCCGCGCTGTGAGATGAGAACTGTGCTCGAGCTTCGCTCAGGGCCTCGTCAGCTGTCGCGAGTTCGGCGATCAGGCCAGTGAGCACACTGTCCGCCTGCTCGAGCCGCTCCATAATTGCGAGCTCGATATCTTCGAGGTCCGAGCGGCGCTTGCGCAAAGACTCCAACTCGTGCTCGAGGCCTTGGGCATCCTTCGCGGAGGAGGTGTGTGTCAGTCGCTCCTCATCCTTCTGGATGCGGGCCTCCACGAGCGTCACATCAGACTCTGCCCTCGTGAGCTCAGCCTGAATGTTTTCCTTCTCAATCATCGCGTCGTGACGTCGACTCTTGATTTCTTCCACGGCCGCCTCGAGGGTTGGAATGTGGAGGGTTTCCGGCAAAGACCTTAGGCTCGCGGCCGCCCTCTGAATCGCGAGATCGCACTCAGCGAGTTCGAGCAATCGAGCTTGCAGTTCGGGGGGTGCAGTGACTCCCACGGCTTAGCCTCCTACGCGGTGGACTTGGAATGTCCACGGATCAGTGTTGAGGTCACTCACGCTAACACTCAGGCCTGTGGCGGCCCGCAGCTCGCTGGCGGCTTGCTCCAGCCATAGCCATTCGGCCGCAAAATGCGAAATGTTGATCAACGCTGGGCCTCCCCCCAGGTGCGCCTGCTCTCTGGCTTCGCTCGCTGGGTGGTGTCGGAGGTCGCTCGTGATGTACACGTCACTAGCCGTCACGAGGGGGTGTGACAGCAAGGAATCCCCTGCGCCCGCGCAGAGCGAGACGGTGGAGATGAGAGCTTCCGGATCGCCTGCCACGACAGGTCCTACTGCAGTCTGGGGCAGAAACTCCCCCACCTTCACAGCGAGCTCGTACAGACTCATCGGCGCTGGCAGAACACCCACGCGTCCGAGCCCATGGCCAGGCGTACCACCCTCCGTGATGGGCGACTGCTCCACTAGTTCCAGCAGGTCCGCCAACTGCGCGGAGGTTCCCGTGGGGACTACGTCCGCATTCGTGTGCGCGGCATACAGCGCAGCACCCCCTCGAATGAGGTCAGCAACAACGCGTCCCTTGTATGTGGACTCCGCAACGCTCGTCACGCCTCGCAACAGCAAAGGGTGGTGGGCGACGATCAGGTCGGCGCCCTGCTCGAGCGCCTCCGCAACGGACTCGATCGTTGCATCCACCATGAGCTGGATGGAGCTCACGGCATGATCTGGGGATCCCACGACGAGACCGGGTGCGTCCCACTCCTCTGCTCCGGAGACCGGCCAGAGGGCGTCGATAACTCCCAACACCTCCGACAGGGGCTTAGAGGGCGTCGACATCTGCGCGCTTTCTGGCACTGAACCATTCGGCCAGTGCGCCTAGTCCCGAAATGATTCCTGCCATGACAAAGGACACGAGAACCCCGGGAGCAGCAGGGGAAAGATCTATCAGGCCCGCCATGTCAAGAAGCGGGAAGAGGTAGCCCTGCCACGCCAGCCAGCTGACACTCGAATCCAGAAGACCCAGACCCACGGCGACCGACACCACAAACGCCACGAGCGGGAGAACTCGGACCGTAGGAGCCTGGTGAGGCTTCTTCGGACCCATCACCGCCCACTCCTTCGCAAGAATCGCTGCGAGCGCAGCAACGATGACGCCGAAGGTGAGAGCTAGATCCGCAGCGACATCCAGAAGGTCCAGAGCGAACACCAGCGCCAGCGTTCCCAGAACACCCACGAGTCCGAGGACGACGGCCCCGTGAAGTCGAGATGGTCCAGGAAATGGGATTGTCGGTACCACAAGGCTCGCAGACCGTGTGAGCAGGGCGGCAAACGCCACCAGGGGGACCACGACGGCAACAATTGCCAGTGAAGGATAGAAGGCCGGAGCACCATCGGTGAACACTCCTACTGGATTTGCCAGAAGCCCCAGAGAGTCCACCGGTGAGCTCTGGGCCATCCATGAAGCCACACCCGCAAGCGCGAGGAACGGCAACACCAGAACCGCGGCGGAGAGAACCCCACCGCTTCGGCTCTTGGACGAACCGGTCAGGGTTGCCACATCGGCCGCACTGAAGACAAACAGGAGTGTGGCAAGCGAGAGCAGCACAGATCCCGCGGAGACCACGGTCATCCAGTCCGCACTCCAGCTCCAGTCCAGAGAAGGATCGAGCGAGGGAAGCGCCAGAACTATGACGAGAACAAGCGCAGCGAAGGCCGCACCCGATCCGGCAAAGAGGGCGCCCCTTAGAACCCGAGGACCGACCAGCGTGAGGGCTGCCGTGATACCGATTAGCAGAGCCCACGCTCCCGCCTGACCAATCCATCTTTCATACGGCCACAAACCGGCACCACTGATGATGTCGACGACCAGGTCTGAGGCCCACCAGACAAGGACAGTGACCGCGGCGCTCTGCAGCAGAGCGATGATCAGTGCAGGAGCAACGGCGCCTCTGCGCCCGAAACTTCCCCGCAGGAGGTCCTGGGAAGTGAGCCCCCGAAGGAAACCCTGATGGGACAAAACGCCCACCATGATTCCGGTGACCAGTGCGAGCGCACCCAGAACAACGAGGGATTCTAGAATCCCTAGACCCCGGAATGACAGGTAACCACCAGTCATCACCGCAGCTACAGGAAGCCCTAACCCCCACCATGATGCCGCTGCGAGCGGAAGCGCCTGCGCCGAGCCAGATGACAGCGAGGTTTCGGCTACTGAAGTCTGCGCCTCTGGACTCTCCGATTGAGTAAGGGGCCAATGATCAGTCTCCCCTTGATCCCCTGAATCCTCAGAATCAGGGGATAAAGACTCCTCGTCCTGTTCGGAGAGATTCTCACTCTCAGCACTGTCTGACTCAGGTTCAGCCGAGGACTCCACCTCGCCATCGGCGGTATCGGCAGGGCCAGTCTCGGAGAAATCCTCCCCAGCGGAAGGGTCGTCCTCATCCACCAGCTGCTCCGGCAGCTCCTCTTCTTCGAGGACGCTGGGGTCACCGCCGTCAAAGATGATGCGCTGGCGCGCAATAAAGGGCTCGGCCTCAGCGCCCCTCAGATTGAGGACGATCTGGGTCCATGACGTGAACGCTTCTTCCTCTTCTTCCTTGAGGAGGACCTGTCTCTCGAGTTCAGCCATCATGTCACTGGTGCTACCCGCTGAGCCGTCCCTAAACTTTTCTAGGATGGCGGCTTCCGATAGGGAGGTGCGCACTGGCGGTTCAGGAATGGTGATCGTGGTCGGATCACCCTGTGCAGGGGCGTCATCGATAACGGGGATAGTGCCTGTGAAGACTGCTTCCTCGGAAGGTGGTTCGTACGTTCTGCGACGCGGACCTTCGGGAGCTCCCTCGTCCACAGTCTCGTCCGTCATAGCCTCAAGAATAGGACCTTAGGTGCGCAGTTGGGGACCCTTCGAGGCCGAAAACACGGCAAGAGAAACTAACACCAACACAATTCCTGTGATGGCGAGTGGCCCCAATACCTCGCCCACGATAAGAATCGCCAGTGCGGTCGCCACCACGGGCTCTACGAGCGCAATGGTCGCCACCGTGCTTGCCCGAAGTGTGGCAAGGGCCGCGGTGAAGGCGAGATAAGCGACGACCATGGGCCCAAGGACAAGATAGGCCACCAACGCCACTCGCTCCCCGGTCGCAACAAGGGGCGCTCCCGTCACCAGCAAAACCACCAGGAGCACCGGCGCCCCAGCGCCAAACACTCCGCCCGCCGCTGCGCGAGGCGAGTGGCCCCGGTCCGCCAGTTTTCCAAATACGTACGTGTAGCTGCCGTAGGCGAGACCCGCCACTGTCGCAAGAATCACACCGAGAACAACGTTGCTGGGGCGACCTCCCCCGAGCTCAACTTTTGCCCCGGCCATCAGAAGGATGCCTCCGAGCGCAGCGCCCGAGGCAATCCACCAGGACATACTGGGGCGTCGCCGATCGATGACCCATTCGAGAATCGCTGCGGTGAGGGGGCCCAGCCCGAGTGCGATGACATTGCCGAGCGCGATCCCGGCGGTCGCCATTCCCGAATAAAACGCTAAAGGATAGGCCACCGTCCCTACCGCTCCGATAAAGACAAGGCCCCGTGAACTCTGATCACGCCAGAGACCGAGCGTGGCAGAGCCACCCCACAGCGCGAGAATTACCCCTCCAACCCCCATGGTGACGGCCCCAATGGCCAGCGGGGAAACGTCAGGGCCGAGGAAGAAAGCAGCAGTTCCGGTTGTCCCCCACAGGCTTGCGGCGAGCACAACCCAGATAATGGAGCGCTGCATGACCGGCCTTTCGCCCTGGAATACACTGGGGACGCCCTCACCCGAACGTCGGAGACATCATGACATCCCAGACTCACACTCACTGGCTGGAGCTTCGCAAGACCATTGTCGTGTCGCAAATGGCGCCCACTGCTCTGCTCATCACTACAGTGGCGCTGTTGCAGTTCGGTTTAGCAGAGACCGACCTAGCGGTGCGGATTGCCGCAGCCGGCATCCTGCTGGCATCGGGCATTCTCGGCGCACTTATCCAGTTTTTCACCGCGAGCGAGGCAGAGAAACTTGCCGCAGACGACGCGACACTAGCGTCGAGCGCGCGGTGGCTGTGGGTCATCAAATTCGTGACGCCGACCATCTTTGTCGTGATCTTCGTAGCTCTGATGGTCGCACTATTCGGCTAGCGATGTGGTGGGCCCGGAGGGACTCGAACCCCCGGCATCCACGGTGTAAACGTGGCGCTCTAACCAACTGAGCTACAGGCCCAACGCTTCATGCTAAACCACGTCGGACGATAGCCCGAAACATTTCCCGGGCCCAAACCGACCCCACTAGACTTGTAGCTCACCTCATGCGGGCAATCCCTGCCGGGTGACATGTCCCGATCTACCAGACACAGGAAGAGGTCAGGGTGGCTGTCAACGACCAAGATCCCTATTCGTTCAACGAGATGGACTCGGATCCCACCGAGACCACGGAATGGCGAGAATCTCTCGACTCGGTCGTTGCTCAATCTGGTCACCA
>CAYGLJ010000021.1:16747-17949 GCA_964350865.1 uncultured Microbacteriaceae bacterium | reverse complement strand
ACCTGCGACCCCTTGACCCCCAGTCAAGTGCGCTACCAAGCTGCGCCACAGCCCGTGGCAGTCGACAATACGTTGTCGGCAACTAGGAGAGTCTAGCGTTTCGAGCCGGCCACCTCGACACCGCACGTTACAGCGCGTTTGCCAGTCTCGCTCGATAGGCTCAGCCTGTGCTTCTGCTTGATATCGGATTGGTTGTGGTGGGTCTCGCGCTGCTGATAGCCGGTGGAGAGGCTCTTGTCCGCGGAGCCTCCACACTTGCTGTCAAAGTAGGCATATCGCCCTTGGTTATCGGACTCGTGGTGGTTTCAGCCGCCACGTCGGCCCCGGAGCTTGCCGTCACTGTGGGAGCGGTTCTTGAGGGAGAACCCGGCCTTGCTATTGGAAACGTGATCGGCAGCAACATTGCCAACATCTTGCTCATCCTGGGCGTCTCAGCGGTTCTGAGTCCCCTCGTCATCCAACGCCAAGTCGTGAGATTCGACATTCCTGTGATGCTCGGAATTTCGGTCCTGCTGGTAGTCGTCAGCCTGGACGGAGTGCTCGGCCTCATCGATGGCATCCTGCTTCTTGGAGGACTGATTCTGCATGCAGTCCTGAGCATCATCGTGGGGCGTAAAGAATCTCAAGACGCGGCATACGCTCCCGCGGACATGCCCGTGAACAGCAAGCCCGTGCCGTTATGGCTGGCCGGAATACTTGTGACACTGGGCGTGGGCCTCCTGGTCTTTGGGGCGCAGACACTTGTCACCGGTGCGGTGAACATTGCTCTTGACCTGGGGGTAAGCAGCCTTGTTGTCGGCCTTACTGTCGTGGCAATCGGCACCTCGCTTCCCGAATTGGCCACCTCGATTGTCGCGCTGCGCCGGGGCGAAAGAGATATGGCTGTGGGAAATATAGTGGGCAGCAATATCTTCAACATCGGACTCGTCCTGGGACTTCCCGCGATTCTTTTTGCAGAGGGAATCCCGCTGCCCGATGCAGCAATTGCTCTCGATCTGCCGCTTATGCTTGCGGCTGCCCTCGCGCTGCTGCCTATCGCTTTCACCGGCTTCATCATTGCCCGGTGGGAAGGCTCCCTATTTGTCACGCTCTATGTCGCCTACCTGCTCTATGTCGTCCTCGCCTCGACGGAACACGACGCGGCATCCGGCTTCACCACGATCATGCTGTGGTTTGTTTTGCCTCTGGTGGCCATCACCCTT
>CAYGLJ010000021.1:0-16647 GCA_964350865.1 uncultured Microbacteriaceae bacterium | reverse complement strand
CGGCTTCACCACGATCATGCTGTGGTTTGTTTTGCCTCTGGTGGCCATCACCCTTATCGCCGTCACGGCATACGAAGTGGGCATTTACCGCGGTAAGGCCCTTGCTCGTGAAAAGCCAGCGACCGGTGGCCGCGGGTAGCTCTATTTCTTCATAGAAAATGCATAGAAAACAATAGGGCTAGCTTTAGATAATTCATAAGGTTTCCAAAGGCAGTGTTCTTACTGTGTGAAGTGCCGACATGGCACACACAGATTGTGAGGAAACATTATGGCTCGTACACTCATCACCACTTTCGCTCTCGTCACAGGGGTGAGCCTCACCGTTGCCGGGTGCACCGCAGCACTTGACTCCCCCAACACAGCCAGCTCGGCAGTGGAAGCCGAGACCAGCTCAATCCCAGCAGACCTTCCTGAAGTGGACTCTTCCGTCCTGGAAGAGCATGCCCTCGACGCTCCCGACGAAGGAACTGACGCCCACATTGCGTGGTCAGCACTCTTCGGGCCAGATGGCGAGTATGCAGCTGCAGCAATGTATCAAGCAGTCATCGACGAGTTCGGTGATGTCGAACCCTATGTCAGCATCAAAGAAGGCGAAGAGCGCCACATTGACGCCCTAACTCGACAGCTAGAGCGAATGGGCTATGAAGTCCCGGAGAACCCCTACCTCGGCGAAGTGTCAGCCCCGGCTGATCTGCAAACCGCGGCAGAGGCCTGGGCTGCCGGCGAGATCGCCAACGTCGACATGTATGACGAACTGCTCACCCAGACCGAGGACGAGATTCTCATCCGAGTGCTGGAGAACTTGCGACGGGCCTCCCTGGAATCACACCTCCCTCTGTTTGAGCTCGCCGCAGAAAACGGTGGGTCACTCACCCCCGAGCAGATGCCCTCACACCTTGGCGCTAGCCACTCTGGTGAAAAGCGAGGCGGTCACGAAGGTCAGGCCATGCGCGGTGAAACGCAGGGTGAAGTTCGCGGTCCAGGACATCGTTGATAGGAACCCACTCAAGAGCAGCGCTCTCCAGGTCCATCGCCACCGGCTCGAAGTAGTCATCCGCTACTCCGAGCACGGTGGTGTATGACCAGAAACCTAGATCCAGAACACTCGTCTCGAGAACGCGGACATAGTCGGCGGGAACGCCTGCTTCCTCTTGTGACTCCCGGAGCGCTGCATCGACGGCACCCTCACCCATCTTCAAAGCCCCACCGGGGATTCCCCAGGTTCCGCCGCTATGCGACCATTCCGCGCGCAACTGCAGCAATACTCCACGCGGTGGATGAAGCACCAGAAGTCCAGCAGCACCAAAACGCCCCCAGTACCTCGTCCCATCCGGGCCCTCTACCCAGGCGTCTCCGGGGTCGCGCAAGTGCTCAGGAGGGAGAGGCGGAGGCTTCGTCACAATGGTTATTTCTTCTTCCCGCGTTTCTCCCGCACCCGCATGTTGACGACAATCGGCGACCCCTCAAAACCATAGATTTCTCGCAACCTACGCTGAATAAATCGACGATATTGGGGATCCAAGAAACCACTGGTGAAGAGCACGAAAGTTGGCGGCCTGGTTGAGGCTTGGGTGCCAAAAAGAATACGAGGCTGCTTTCCTCCGCGCACAGGGTGCGGGTGGGCAGCAACCAGTTCCGCCAAGAAAGCATTGAACTTCCCTGTGGGGATGCGTTGATCCCAGGACTCAAGAGCCATCTCCAAGGCGGGCACGAGCTTCTCGATGTGTCGGCCTGTCGTGGCGGAGATGTTCACTCGTGGAGCCCACGCCACATGGGCGAGGTCCTGCTCAATCTCCCGCTCCAAATACCGGCGACGATCATCATCGAGCAGATCCCATTTGTTGAACGCCAAGACCAGAGCTCGCCCTGATTCCAACACCAAATCAATGATGCGGACGTCCTGCTCACTAATGGGCTCGGAGACATCCAGCAGAACGACCGCGACCTCGGCTTTCTCGAGAGCAGCAGTGGTGCGGAGGCTGGCATAAAAGTCAGCGCCCTGGGCCATGTGGACTCGACGCCGAATACCGGCAGTGTCGACAAATCTCCATTCTTTTCCGCCAATGTCGACAAGCTCATCCACTGGGTCTCGGGTTGTCCCAGCGAGCTCGTTCACAACGACTCGCTCTGAACCCGCTGCCTTGTTCAAGAGACTCGATTTGCCCACGTTGGGGCGACCCAGCAGCGCAACGCGTCGGGGTCCTCCAGACTCTGGCTTAGCGAGAGCGGATTCCTTGGGCAACACCGTGAGGACGTGATCTAAAAGATCCGCGACTCCGCGACCGTGCAGAGCAGATACTGGCCAAGGCTCCCCCAAGCCTAGATTCCACAGTGCTGTGGCGTCAGATTCCTGGCGCTGGTCATCGACCTTGTTGGCGACCACGATGACAGGCTTGGAGGTGCCCCGCAATAACTTCACGACGTGCTCATCGGTAGCTGTTGCCCCCACAGTGGAATCGACCACAAAAAGAATCGCATCGGCGAGATCGATTGCGACTTCGGCCTGAAGCGCAACGGACTGTGCAATACCTTTGGCATCTGGTTCCCACCCGCCCGTATCCACCAGGGTGAAAGACGTTGTATTCCAGTGGGCCCGGTACGACACTCGGTCCCTCGTGACACCCGGAGTATCCTGAACAACGGCTTCTCGTCGTCCCAGGATGCGATTCACCAACGCCGACTTACCCACGTTAGGGCGACCCACCACGGCCAACACAGGGAGAGCCGCCTGAGGGCGATACTCGCCGTCCTCATCCTCGAGACCCTCGAGGATGACCTCATCTTCCTCGTCGAGTTCGTAGTCTGCGAGCCCTTGGCGGAGGGCTTCCGCTCTCTGCTCGCCTTCGGCCTCGTCAAGACTCGCGAGGCGCTCCGCTAACTCGGGGTCATCCCCGAAGTCATCATCGATTACATCGTGCTCGTCAGTCATCTGTGCCTCCTAGGGCATTGTCGATGAGCGAGAGCATCGCGTCCACCGTTTGGTCAAACGTGAGGGGGCCAGAGTCCACGACAGAGACCCCTGGTGCCGCATTCATAAAATCAACAACGTTCTGGTCGCTTCGATCTCGAGCCTTCAGCGATTCCGCGACAGGTTGTGCTTGAACACCGGCGAGCTCGGCTTGTCGCCTCTGGATGCGAACCTCTTCCGACGCGGTCAGGAGAACTCGGACCCTGGCATCGGGAGCGACGACAGTAGTAATGTCTCGACCTTCCATCACGATTCCCGGACGAGCACACGATGCAATCACGTCCCGGAAGTGTGCCACCAAACCCGCGCGCACGCGAGGGTGGCGAGCAATCTTCGACACAGAACCCGAGACACTCTCTTCTCGAATGGCGCTAGTGACATCAGTGCCGTTCACTGAAAACACCTGATGCGAAGGATCCTGGCTAGCGACGTAATCTGCTGAATCCTGCACCGCGACAACAGCGTCTTCTGACTCAAGATCCACACCAGCATCGAGTGCCGCCCACGCTAGAGCTCGATACGCGGCTCCGGTGTCGTAATAGGAAAAGCCCCGTTTGGCGGCGACCGCCTTGGATACGCTTGATTTTCCGCTCCCGGCTGGCCCATCTACGGCCACAACGACGACGTCACTCATAATCGCTCCCCCGCAATGCGCCATCCGGCATCCCGGAGCTGTGTCTCTACATCGCTGACGACGTCTTTGCCTACCGTGAGATCGGCAAAGCCAACCTGAGCTCCTGGTGAATGCTCTAGCCGAAGGTCCTCTAGGTTGACGCCCCAATCACCCAGTTGGGTCAACAGTCTGGCGAGCTCACCGGGACTGTCATCAATCACCACAATCAGGGATGCGAACGCTGTGGAGGTGCCATGTTTACCGGGCAGGCGTGACACCCCTCTCACTCCGGCGCCGAGGGCCTCGGCCAGAGTCTTTTTTGAACCCGCAGCCTCCACCTTCTCCAGGGCCTCAAGCACCCCGTCAAGGTCGGCGCGAAGAGCACGGAGGTGCTCTGCAATGGGCAGGCTGTTCGCCGCCATAATCTGAATCCACAAGGCTGGATCGCTCTGAGCAATCCGCGTAACGTCACGGACGCCACCTCCAGCCAGACCGAGTGCTAACTCTGAGGCTTCCTGCAACCGCGCTGCCATGAGGGAGGAGACAAGTTGTGGGATGTGGGACATTAGCGCAACAGCATCGTCGTGTTCCTCGGGAGACATCTCGACCGGCAGTGCACCCAAACTGATGATGAGCGCACGAACGGCATCGGTGGCATCAGAACCCTGAGGGCAGATAATCCAGGGCCTCGCCGTGAAGAGGTCACTGCGCCCAGACACTGCACCTCCGCGCTCTCGACCCGCCATCGGGTGGGTGGGCACGAAGCGGGCGGAATCGGCACTCGTCGCGGCAACATCACCCGCAATACCGGCCTTAACACTCGCAACATCAATGACAGTCGCTGTAGGAAATTCCCCTAGGGCTCGAAGAACTACCTCGACCACAACATCAGGAGGGGTCGCCACGATCACCAGTTCGGGATCCGCGTGCTCTGAGCCACGGCGAACACCAGCACCATAATCTTCCGCGAGCGAGAGCGAGGACGGCGAAACGTCCTCCAGAGTCACGTCAACGCCGCGCTCTCGCAACGCAAGGCCCGCACTGGTCCCCAAAAGCCCCGTCCCCACAATGTGGACGTGCGAGAAAGGCTGGTTAGTCTTCCCGGTCATGGCTTCGATCCTTGGTGGGCGCATCTGCGCGGTGGGCGAGGGTCAAGAGGTCTTTGACCTCCAGCGTAGTGAGCTCTCGCCATGTGCCGGGTTTGAGTCCACCCAAATGAAGCCCACCAATAGCTTTTCGGTGAAGATCCAGTACCGGATGCCCGACAGCCTCCATCATCCGGCGAATCACCCGGTTCTTGCCAGAATGCAACACGATCTCGACAATGCTGGTTCCTCGCTGTGATTCCCCCAGGACCTTCACCCTGTCGGCAGAGCTCACACCGTCCTCGAGAGCTACGCCGGTCGTCAACTTCTTGAGTGTCGCGGAGTCGACAGCCCCAGTCACTGTGGCGGTATAGACCTTTGATATCTCAAAGGAGGGATGGCTGAGCCGATGGACGAGGTCACCATCGTTGGTCATCAGCAATAACCCTGTCGTGTCGGCATCCAGCCGACCGACGTTGACCACCCTCTCGCCAATCTGCTTCACATACGCAGAGAGATCCGGTCTCCCCTGCTCGTCAGCCATCGTGCTGACAACGCCCTTGGGCTTGTGGAGCATGATGTAGAGAGCTGAGGTCTTCAGGGGAACAACTTTCCCGTCAACACTGACCACGTCAACGTTGGGGTCAACGCGAACCCCCATCTCCGTTGCGAGCTCTCCGTTAATCCGGATACGGCCCTCCTGCATCAACATTTCCGCTCGTCGGCGAGAGAAGTGACCCGCCGCAGAGAGGACTTTTTGGAGTCTCTGCCTTGAGCCGTCGCCCTCAGCTGACATCGTCAAAGCCCTCGGCACCGTCATCCAGTAGGGGTGACAGTGGGGGAAGCTGGTCGAGTGACTCGATCCCGAGTTCCTGGAGAAGCATCGGTGTCGTCTCGTAGAAGATTGCCCCAGTTTCGGAATCAGTGTGGGCTTCCTGGATCAATCCTCGACCCAACAGTGTCCGGATCACGGAGTCAACGTTCACCGCGCGAATAGCGGAGACGTGCCCTCTGGTGACGGGCTGCTTGTAGGCAATAACCGCAAGAGTCTCCAGTGCCGCCTGCGAGAGCTTCGCGGGAACTTGGTCCTGAATCAGTTTCTTGACTGCATAGTCATAGGTGTCACGCACATACATGCGCCACCCACCGCCCACTTCTCTCAGCTCGAACCCACGTTGGGGGCCACCTAAGTCACCGTTGTAATCCGCCGCGAGAGCGAGGATTGCATCTTTCACCTCAGCGAGCGGAACTTCCAATGCGCTCGCCAACGCCACAACACTCTGGGGTTCGTCTGCGACCATCAGGATGGCCTCCAGCTCACGCTGCAGATCTCTCGTCACCTCAGTCATCGACACGGTCCTCGCCTCCCCACTCCTCGCCCAAGTGGGCAAGAGAGTCATCTGTGAAATCGTTGGCGACCCATTGGAGAGTTAGCTCACCCAGCGGCTCCAGTTGTTGAAAGGTGATGGCTGCCTCACGATAGAGCTCCAGCACCGCCAGGAATCTAGCGACAACGACACCACGTTCCTGCACACCCGCGATGAGGGAGCGGAAGCTCACAGGCTTCCCACTCTTCAGCAGTGCCACGACGTGGGCGGCTTGTTCACGGATACTGACCAAAGGGGCGTGCAGGTGCTCCACGCCCACCATCGGGATCTCTTTCGGAGCAAGAGCAAAGACGGCGAGGGCGTGGAAGTCCTCAAGGCTGAGCGTCCACTGCAATTCAGGTGCTGATGCCAGGAACTTGTCCTCCAGCCGCACTGCTCGAGCATGTCGACCAGACTCTCGCTCAAAGTTCTCCGCAAACCAGGATGAGACGTCCTTGAACGCCCGATACTGCAGCAATCGCGCAAACAGCAGGTCTCGCGCTTCCAGGAGCGCTACGTCTTCGGGATCGACAAACTCTCCCTGAGGAAGAAGTCCCACAATTTTCATGTCGAGCAACGTGGCTGCCACCACCACGAACTCACTCGCGGCGTCGAGTCCCGCAACCCCCTCAAGCTCCTTCACATAGGACAGGAACTCATCGGTGACGGCCCCGAGGGAAACCTCCGTGATGTCGAGCTGGCGCTTACTGATGAGGCTCAGCAGAAGATCAAACGGGCCATCAAAGTTGGCGAGAGAAACTTGAAAACCATCCCCCACCGCGGCGCCCTCCACCTCGGGAAGGTCTAGCGTTCTAGGCGATGGAGCCACGGGCAATAAGCTCTCGTGCCAGCTGGCGGTAGGTCTGCGCACTGGCGTGGGTGGGGGCAAATTCGGTAATCGGAACTCCGGCGACCGACGCATCTGGGAACTTCACGGTCTTTCCGATCACCGTGTCCATCACAGTGTCGCCGAAGGCCTCGACCACCCGCTCCATCACTTCTTTGGCGTGCAAGGTCCTCGCATCAAACATTGTCGCGACAATGCCATCAACGCGAATCGAGGGGTTGAGACGCTCCCTGACCTTATCGATGGTGTCGATTAAGAGCGCTACTCCGCGCAGTGCAAAGTACTCCGTCTCCAGAGGAATCAACACGCCATGCGCGGCGGTCAATGCATTCACCGTGAGCAATCCCAATGAAGGTTGGCAATCAATCAACACCACGTCATAGTCATCCATAACGGGCTTCAAGACCCGAGCAAGAATCTGCTCTCTCGCCACTTCATTAACGAGATGGACTTCGGCTGCCGAGAGGTCAATATTGGCGGGAATGACATGAATGCCCGGGACTTTCGTCGGCTGGATAGCTTTGCGAACGTCTTTTTCTCTCCCGATGAGCAGGTCATAAATCGTGGTGGTGTCATGGGTGTTGACCCCGAGCCCCGCGGAGAGAGCTCCCTGGGGGTCAAAATCCACCATGAGGACAGTCCGCCCGTACTCGGCGAGCGCCCCTCCCAAGCTGATCGTGGTGGTGGTCTTACCCACACCACCTTTTTGGTTACACAGCGCGATAACACGCGCGGGTCCGTGGGATTTGAGCACTGGTGGCTCGGCAAATTCACGGACCGGGCGCCCGGTAGGCCCCGTCTTTACCGCTGTTTTCGCCATATCCAGAGTCTACAGCGAAGCGCTAACGGGCGCGTGGATGGGCGCTCTGGTAGACCTCGCGGAGAGTATCAATGGTTACTTTTGTATAAATCTGAGTCGTCGACACCGAAGAATGTCCCAATAGCTCCTGAACGACGCGAATATCAGCCCCTCCTGCCAGAACATGAGTGGCGAAAGAGTGCCGCAGGGTATGCGGTGACAAGGCTTGCGTCAGGTGGGCTCGCTCGGCAGCACTTCTCAAAATGAGCCACGCGTTTTGCCGTGAGAGCGCTCCGCCACGGTTACCCACAAAGACCATGGCGCTCGCTTTGCCTCGAGGGGAGACTAGCGCCGGCCTGGCGCGTGTGAGATACGCGTCCATGGCTTGGCGGGCAAAGGATCCCACCGGGACAATGCGTTGCTTATTTCCTTTTCCGGTGACTCTCACCGCTGGCGCACACCGAAGCTCGTCATCGAGAATGTCGTCAATACTCAGCGAAAGTGCCTCTGAGATTCGGGCACCGGTTGCATAGAGGAATTCAAGGAGGGCTCTATCCCGCAGGGCAGGAGGGTCATCTCCCACTGTCGAGTCGAGGAGAGTCTGAACCTCGCTGACCGACAAGGCCTTGGGTAGACGCGCAGGCAGTGCTGGCGGGGCAACACTGGCAGTCACGTCATCACCAACGACTTTTTCCTCAAGCAAATACCGATGGAAATTCTTGATGCTGGAGACTTTTCTCGCCAGGGTGGTGGCGGCCCCCTCAAGGCTTTCAACATAGGACTTCACCTGTGAGGCCCTGATGTCATCAGGTGTGTGTACGCCACGCGAGTGAAGGTACTCAAGGTAGGCGCGCAGGTCCCTCGAGTACGCAGAGATGGTGTTCTGAGATCTCCCACGCTCAAGGGTGAGATAGCGCACATAGTGCTCGAGATACCTCTCAAGCTCACTTCGGGACTTCTCCCGGGCGGGGTTACTGCCGGTGGACATAAGCCGCCAACAGTGCAGTGACAGCAATTTGATTGCGGATTTTTCCTGTCACTGCGGCTTCTACCGCATCACGCAAAGGCACAAAACGCATTTCCAGGTCGGCTTCTTCACCCGTGCGGACATAATCGTGGGCAAGAGGACGGAGTCCCGTCGCCACGTAAATATGAATGAACTCATTCGACCCGCCAGGTGTCGTGTTCAATGTGGTCAAAAATTCCCAATTATCGGCCTCAAGGTCAGCTTCCTCAGCCAATTCGCGTTTCCCGCAGACCAACGGATCTTCACCCGGGATGTCGAGTAGGCCAGCGGGAATCTCCCAATTGACTGTCCGAATCGAGTGACGATACTGGCGAATCATCATCACCTCGTCACTCTCGTTGAGTGCGACAATCGCCACAGCCCCGGTGTGATCGACATAGTCCCGACTCAAGACTTCATCGTTATACGGGAAGGTGTCACGAACAACGTTCCAGATCGCACCCTCGTACACCGTCTCGGTGCTGAGGACAGGAATCGAGAGTGGCTCGTCTTCAGGGATGAAGCGAGCAGCCATCAGCTGGCCTGATCGGTAACCGCAAATAGTGCAGAAGAGTTGTGGCGCTCCAGGGCGGCGCCTACCAATCCCGCAAACAACGGATGAGCTCGGTTGGGCCTGGAGCGAAGCTCAGGATGAGCTTGAGTGGATATGTAGAACGGATGCACTTTTGCAGGAAGTTCCACAAACTCCACAAGGCTGTTGTCCGGCGATGTTCCCGAGAACACCAAGCCCGCAGCTTCCAGCTGCTCTCGATACGCGTTGTTCACCTCGTAACGGTGTCGGTGGCGTTCGGTGATGGACGCGGAGCCATAAAGGTCCCGTGCGATACTTCCCGACTTCAAGGCTGCCTCGTAGAGACCTAGTCGCATTGTTCCACCCATGTCACCCTGGCCGGAGACAATATCGACCTGCTCGGCCATCGTGGCAATCACGGGATGCTTCGCATCTGGATCAAACTCGGTGCTGGAGGCACCCTCCAGGCCAGCAATATTTCGTGCGTACTCAATGACCATGCATTGAAGGCCCAAGCACAGTCCGAGAGTCGGAATGGCGTTCTCCCGTGCGTAGCGCAACGCCCCAAGCTTTCCCTCAATGCCTCGGATTCCGAAACCTCCTGGGACACAGATTCCATCCACATCTGACAGTGCCTTTTCGGCACCTGCGGGGGTGTCACACTCGTCGCTTGCGACCCATTTGAGCTCCACCTTGGTCTGGTGAGCAAATCCACCAGATCGGATGGCTTCGCTCACGGACAGGTAAGCGTCGGGGAGGTCGATGTACTTGCCCACAACTGCGATGGTGACGGTGTGGCGTGGGTGATGGACCGCATCCAGCAAATCCTTCCACCCGTCCCACACCATTTCTCCTGCTTCTAGGCGCAGGTGGTCAATGATGTAGTCATCGAGGTCCTGGCTGTGAAGTAGCGAGGGAATGTCATAAATGCTTCCCACATCCACAGCATTAACAACCGCGGCCTCGTTGACGTCACACATCAGAGCAATTTTGCGACGGTTC
Organism: uncultured Microbacteriaceae bacterium; assembly: GCA_964350865.1. Lineage (GTDB taxonomy): Bacteria > Actinomycetota > Actinomycetes > Actinomycetales > Microbacteriaceae > Pontimonas. The sequence goes on along the minus strand of CAYGLJ010000021.1, from coordinate 6,428 downwards.
GCGCTTTCGACAGGCCGGTCACTGCGCAGTACTAAAGCATCAGGCTGGATACCGATTGACCGCAGTGCAGCCACGGAGTGTTGAGTTGGCTTTGTTTTTTGCTCCCCCGAGGCCCCCATAAACGGCACCAGGGAGACGTGGACAAAGAACACGTTTTCACGACCCAGCTCGTGACGAACTTGGCGAGCAGCTTCAATGAAAGGCTGGCTCTCGATATCGCCGACGGTGCCGCCAATTTCGGTGATGATGACATCTGGCCGAGGCTCCTCGTGGGCCTGGAGGCGCATCCGTCGCTTGATTTCATCGGTGATGTGAGGAATGACCTGAACCGTGTCTCCGAGGTACTCGCCCCGTCGCTCTTTGCCAATGACTTCCTGATAAACCTGGCCAGTCGTGACATTCGCTGCTCGCGAGAGGTTGATATCCAAGAAGCGTTCGTAGTGACCGATATCAAGATCTGTTTCTGCCCCATCATCGGTGACGAAAACCTCACCATGCTGGAAAGGGTTCATGGTTCCCGGATCCACGTTGAGGTACGGATCGAGCTTCTGCATCACAACGCGAAGGCCCCGACCCGACAGCAAATTCCCGAGAGAGGCGGCGGTAAGACCTTTACCCAGAGAGGAGACAACACCCCCGGTCACAAAAATGTGTTTCGTGATGTCCGATTCGGTCTTTTTTGAGGTGTCCGCCACGGAATTCAACACTAACTGTTTAATGGTCGACTTAGCGACGGCTCACCGAATGAGTTTTCTCCAAAAGCTCCTTGGCATGGGAGAGGGCGGTGTGAGAGTCCTCCATGCCTCCCAGCATTCGCGCTAACTCGCGAACCCGTTCGTCACCCTCCAACACAGCAACACTGGAGGTTGTCACCTGCCCGTCCGTGTCCTTAACCACGAGGAGGTGGTTATTCGCATACGCCGCCACCTGAGCGAGGTGGGTCACCACAATGACTTGAGCATTCTGCGCGAGACGATCCAACCGCCGACCAATCTCCAGCGCGCTGGCACCGCCAACGCCCGCGTCAACTTCATCAAAGACAAAGGTTGGAACCGGGTCATTACCCGCAATCACTACCTCGAGTGCCAACATCACTCGGGATAATTCACCACCGGAGGCTCCTTTACCCAGTGGCAAGGGAGCAGACCCGGGGTGTGCGGAAAGAAGAAGGCTGATGTGATCTGCACCGTGACTCGAGAGCTCAAAACCAGTCTCGACCGACACATGGAAAGTTGCCGTGGGCATCGCCAGTGCAGAAAGCTCCTGAGTTACCTGTTCGCCAAGGCGCACGGCGGCCGACTGACGAAGAGCGCTCAACTGTGATGCCAACCCTTGTGTGCTTTCCAAGGATTCAGCAACCTCGCGCGCCAAGGCGTCAACGGTCGTCTCGTCTTGATCGAGCTCAAGTAGTCGTGCGGACCCTCGCTCTGCGTAGGAGAGAACGTCCTCGAGGGTGGGTCCGAACTTCCTCATCAACCCCGTGATGGCGGCCAACCGGTCATGGCTCTCCTCCAGGGACAAGCCGCTCCCTGATTCCAAACCCGCCGCATACCCCGCAAGAGCGTGGCTAACTTCTTGAATTTGATAGGTCGCATCAGCCAGCTGGCTCCGCACAGCCTCGAGAGTCGGGTCAAAAGTTGTCACCCTCTCTAAGGCCCGAAGCGCGCTGTCGAGAAGGGCCGCTGCATCAAGAGAATCCATCGCGCTCTCGTCCGACGCGAGAGCTTGGGAGGCGAGGGCGATTCCCGCGCGCAACTCCTCGGTGTTCGAGAGCTTGGTGATGGACTCTTTCAGGGAATCATCCTCACCAGGCTCTGGCGACACCGCCTCAATATCAGCTAAGGAAATGCGCAGGTCTTCCGCTTCCCGACGTCGCTCGTCAGCCTGGGTCGTCAACACTTCCAGGCGATGAGCGAGCTCCCTATATCGAGCAAAAGACTCTTGGTAGCTAGCCAGGACAACCCGGAGCTCGTCACCCGCGAATCGGTCGAGAGCATCGCGCTGCGCTGCCTCAGATTTCAATCTGATTTGGTCGCTTTGTCCGTGGATAACCACAAGCTCCTCGGCCAACTCCGAGAGGGCAGAAACAGGTGCGCTCCTACCGCCTACCAGCGCTCTGGAGCGACCCTCAGACTGGACCTCACGAGAGAGCACCAAGTCATGGTCATCGATGGCGGCTCCGAGTTCTTCAGCTCGAGCTCGCACCCCGGGGCTTTGTTCCAGCGAAAAACGACCTTCAACCCAGCTGGACTGACTCCCTGAACGCACGCGAGCGGCATCAGCCCGAGCACCTAGGAGCAGCCCGAGCGCGGTAACCACCATGGTCTTGCCGGCCCCGGTCTCCCCAGTCACAACCGTCAAGCCTGGCCCGAGAGGAAGGGTCGCCTGAGAGATGACCCCGAGGTCAGAGATGGTGATATCGACAATCACGATTCTCTACTCCTTAGGACCACGCCAGCCAGTGACTGGCAGTGAGAACTTGTTCACGAGTCGATCGGTGAACGGACCCGGATGCAATCTCGCTAAGCGAATGGGCTCGGCGCTACGAGATGCTTGAATTCGAGAACCGGGACTGATGTCGACGCTCCGTCGGCCATCGCACCAGAGGACTGCCTGAGCCGAGGAACGCTCGAGAAGCTCAACCGCCATCACTGAGTCAGGCCCGACGACAAGAGGTCTGGCAAAAAGAGCATGCGCTGACAGGGGAACCATCAAAAGCGCTTCCACACCCGGCCACACGATGGGTCCTCCAGCGGAGAAAGAATATGCAGTGGAACCTGTCGGCGTGGCCATCACCACACCGTCGGCCCCAAAAGCCGAAATGGGTCGACCATCAACCTCCAGTGCGACCTCGATCATGCGCGCGCGTGAAGCCTTCTCCATCGCGGCTTCATTGAGCGCGAAGCTTCGAAAAACCTCAACGCCATCCCGCATAACAGTCACATCAAGGGCAAGTCGCTCCTCAACGTCATACTCACCGGCCAACGCCTGTTGGACAGTCCACGAAAGATCGTCCTTCTCGCTCTCGGCGAGAAAACCTACGTGACCGTGGTTGATGCCGAGCAAAGGAGCACCAGAGCCACGCGTGAGCTCAGCAGCTCCCAAGATGGTGCCATCACCACCCAGAACAATCGTGAGTTCGATATCAGCGAGCGCAACATCGTCCCCGAGAAGGTGAAGGTCTCCCTCAAAGTGAGCTCTAAATTCTTGAGCCTGATCGGGCGCCACAACAGGGATTAACCCTGCACTCGCTAACTGGTGACACACTGTCATGGCGGCGCTGAGCGCATCGTCGCGACCCGTGTGGGCCACGACGAGCATGTGTCTTTGCGCTGCCATCGGGGTCTCCAGCCTAAGAATGAGCCAGTGTGTGTACCTGCTCTGACCATTGTGGCGGATTACGACCGTGAGTGGGACTCAGCCAACACAGATACTCGTGGTTTCCTGACTCTCCGGTTATGGGTGAGCCCATCAACCCTCGCGCCTGAAGGCCACTAGTTGAGGCGCACTCCAGGACGGACTCCAGTGCGGAAGCGCGTAATTCTGGGTTGGTGACGATGCCGTCCTTAACTCCACGCTTGCCGACTTCGAACTGGGGTTTGACAAGCACAATCCATTCACAGATCCCGAGGGCCTCCACCACTACAGGAATGATCTGGGTGAGAGAGATAAAACTCACATCGGACACAATCAGGGAAGGCGCCGCCCCCACTTCCCGCTCCCACCACTCTCGGGTGATATCCCGAATGTTGATTCCTTCGAAAGAATCAACGCGGCGATCATCTCGAAGCAGAGAATGTAGTTGGCCATGACCGACATCTATAGCCACAACTCGGCTGGCGCCACGCTCCAAGAGCACTTGGGTGAATCCTCCAGTGGATGCTCCAATATCCAATGCCAGCGCTCCGCTGGGATCGATATCCCACTCCTCCAAGGCAGCAAGGAGTTTCAGCGCACCACGCCCCACATAATCACGGGAACCGCTGAGCTCGATGTCAACATCGTCAGCCACATCGTGGGAAACCTTCGTGATCACAACTCCCCCGACGCTGACGTCGCCACCGCGAATACGTCTCTGAGCTTTGGTTCTGGAGTCAACGAGCCCTCTCGCGACCACAGCGCTATCGAGTCTCATTCTCCAAATTAGTCGGATTCAGGATGATCGAGCATGTCCTTGAGTTCGTCATAAACCGCCCCCAAAGCGTCCGCTCGCTCGGCGAGGGGAAGCGCTTGAAGGGCGTCAAGGCGTTGCTGCCAGTTTTCAGAATCCACGCTCACACTCACGAATATATCTGGGGATCAACATCAAGGCCGAATATCTTCAGACCTGAATCATGAACGATGGTGGCACCCGCGCGGATGAGATCTATTTTTTGCCCCGCTCGAGCAACTCGAATGACGTGTCCTTTTCGGCGAACAACCGCTCGTCCCACCTCCACTGTCACCACACCGTCTGCGTCCTCCGAGCGAATAATCTCGGGATAGGGCTTGTGGAGCTCCCGAAGATCTTCCAGTACGTAAGTCGGGCGCTGGGATTCATCGCTGGCCAACAACGTCTTCGGGGTATCGATACCCGTCAACACCAGAGCCGAACGGATTCCTGCCCGGTTGGCCCCCAGAATGTCAGTATCAAGACGGTCCCCAATCATGAGGGCATCGCCTACCGGACCAAAACGCTCCAAAGCGACATCGAAAATCTCTTTCTCAGGTTTGCCCGCAAACGTCGCGAGCCGCCCCACCGCCAAATGGACAGCAGAGACCAACGCTCCATTGCCCGGCGCCACTCCGCCCTCGACAGGAATGGACCAATCCGTATTGGTCGCCACCCACGGAATCTCGGGTCGGCGTTGCAGCGCAAAAGAGGCTTGAGCTAGATCAGTCCACCCAACCTCAGGCGAAAAACCCTGAATCACGGCGTCGGGTGCGTCATCGGCAGAGCGTGTAATGCGAAATCCTGCGCGCTCCACCTCACTCGTAAGCCCCTCTCCACCGACGACCAAGACCAGGGAACCCGCTGGAATCAAGCGCGTGAGAACTCGCAGAGCGGCTTGTGGTGAGGTGACAACATCCTCAGCAGTGGTGGGGATTCCCAACGCGCCGATTTGTTCAGCGACCGACGCTGGGGTTCTGGAGGCGTTGTTCGTAATGAAACCGAGCTTCGCCTTTTTCCTAGCCTTTATCAGCGACTCAATGGCATGACCAATCGGTCGCTGTCCTTGATAGAGGACACCATCAAGGTCCGCTAACACGAGACCCACACCGGTCAAGGGTGTCGCTTTAGTCACCCTCACCCTCCAGGGGCATCTCTACCACGACGATCTCGTCGTCTGTGTCATCGCCGGCGGATTCCAGCGCTTCGGCTGCGCGATTGGCGAGCTCTCCCCACCTCTCCGCCTCCTGCTCTTTGCCCATCAAGCTCAAGATGGTGGCGTAAGAATCAAAAAGTGCCGGAGAGTAGGAATAGGCGAGTTCAGGGTTCAGCTGCGGAATCTCAAGTTCTTGGAGCGCCAACTCCAGCTGACCTAGATCCAAGCGGGCTCCTGAGCGCGCTATTGCCAGCTCCACCGCGATGGGTGCGCTGAGCTCTGCCCTATTTACCTCGCCTGCGAGCTCAAGAGCTTTCTCCGGGCGGCCCAAGCCGCGCTCACAGTCCACCATCATCGGGACTTGGTCATTGCTGCCTGAAAGCCTGCGATAGGTACGAAGCTCGCGTAAAGCGAGAGCAAAGTCACCGAGCAAATAGGCGGTGATGCCGACTGTTTCTCGGACCACTGGAATGCGGCCTGCCCTCCTCGAGGCAGCAAGGGCATGCTTGTGGGCGCGCTCGGGGTCTTCATCGACCACTCGAGATGCCATCACAAGGTGACCGGCAACCCACTCTGCGTTCTCTTTGGTGAGTGCTTTCAGTTCGCGCCAGGCTGACCGATCAAGCTCAGTCGGCGTCGCGTCCTCATCGACAGCAGGATCATCATGCCGCGGGACGTTCTCGCGGTCGTCATCTCGCGGAGGACGAGATGCTCCCCGGTCCCCAAAAGGCTTCCTGGCTGCGCCCGGGCGACCAGAACGTTCCCCGCCGAAGGGCCTGGAGCTTCGAGGGGCGTCGTCGCGTCTCGGTCGAGCGCCATCCCTGGACACATCGTCGCGACGCGGACCTCCTGCTCGAGGGGTGTTGCGACGCTCTCCATCACGCGGCGTCGATGACCGCGGGGCTCCCGACCTGGGAGCGCCTGACTTCGGCCCACCAGGACCAGAAGGACGTCCCGGCCCAGGTTTCCGGGGTCGACGATCGCCAGAGGCTGGTCGCTTATCGTTCTCAGTCATGAAGTCTTCCTCGTTAACGCAAAATGGCCACCCTAGCGGGTGGCCATTTCACAAAGAAGTCCGGCGGTGTCCTACTCTCCCACAGGGTCCCCCCTGCAGTACCATCG
>CAYGLJ010000020.1:0-18265 GCA_964350865.1 uncultured Microbacteriaceae bacterium | reverse complement strand
CTCTATGACGATCGCCCCAAGCTTTCCCCCGGGGTGAAGTTTGCTGATGCGGAAATCTTGGGGGTTCCCCGCATTGTGATTGTGGGACGTGGTGCGGCCGAGGGAATTGTGGAGTACTGGGATCGACGCAGTGGCGAGCGCACGGAGATGGCGCTGGCTGAGGTACCAGGAGCGCTTGGGCACAAGACTAAGTAGCCGAAACGTCACCCCGCTTGTACTCTGGGGGGACGGACGCGATGTCGTTGTGTCCACAATCGAATAGGAGGGCCTCTCATGGATATCGATCTGAGTGTGCTCAAGCTCATGGAGTCCGAGCGTGAAATCCCGTTTGATGAGCTCGTCGTCATCATCGAGCAAGCAATTCTGACTGCTTATGAAAAGCACTTGGGGATTGCGGACTACCGCGGTCAGCGTGCTGAGCCAGACGCTCCGAGAGCTCGTGTTGAACTCGACCGCAAGACCGGACACGTCACTGTCTTCACCCCCATCCTCAATGAGGAGGGTGAGAAGGTCGGCGAAGAGGTCGACAGTCCGGAAGACTTTGGTCGCATCGCCGCCCACGCCGCCAAACAGGTCATTAATCAGCGCTTGCGCGACATTGGAGATGACCGAATTCTGGGTGAATACCGTGGCAAAGATGGCGACATCGTCTCGGGAATCGTTCAACAGGGTCCCAACCCGCGCATGATTCACATCAACTTGGGCGAAGTGGAGGCAATTCTTCCGCCGGAGGAGCAGGTGCCTGGGGAAACATATGAGCACGGGTCGCGCGTGCGCGTGTATGTCACCAAAGTGGAAAAAGGGACCAAGGGTCCCTCGATCACGGTGAGCCGGACTCACCCCGGTTTAGTGCGGAAGCTCTTCGCCATGGAGGTTCCTGAGATTCACCAAGGGCTCGTCGATATTGCGTCAATCGCCCGAGAAGCAGGTCACCGCACCAAAATCGCGGTGAAAGCCATGGAGCCCGGCATTAACGCCAAGGGTGCCTGCATCGGAGAACTCGGGCAGCGCGTTCGGGCTGTCCAGGCGGAACTGGGTGAAGAAAAGATCGACATCGTTGATTTTTCCGAGGATATCGCCCAGTTTGTGGCCAACGCGCTCTCGCCGGCGAAAGTATCCAGCGCCTTCGTCTTGGATGAAGCCGCCAAACAGGTCCGAGCTCTTGTTCCCGACTACCAGCTCTCGCTGGCTATCGGAAAAGAGGGCCAAAACGCGCGGCTCGCCGCGAAATTGACGGGTGCCAAGATCGATATCCAGCCCGATTCCGTCATGGATTCTTAGTCTCCGCGACGCTGAGGCGTGCTGGAGTCGATCGAGGGGACTACAATGGGAGTTTCCAGGCGGTGCCTGGGTTGTCACGAATCAGACAGCACAGAAAATCTTCTGCGGTGTGTGGTGCGAGATAACCAGGTCGTCGTGGATGAGAAAGAAAGAGAACCCGGTCGGGGTGCGTGGGTGCATCGCAACCTGGAGTGCCTCTCTCGCTCTCTTCAACGGCGGGCATGGAGCAGGGCTTTCAAAACCGGAGCCTCGCTGGATTGTTCCGCATTGGATAACCTCAGTAGGTCACCCGACCTCGCTAAGACAAGGCTGAATGGCTAATGGAATCCTCATGAGTGGCTCGAAATGAGCCTCGTTTGTAGGTAGAGGCGCGCCCTGGCTGGGTGTGCCCAGACAGGAGAATTGTGGCTGCAAAAGCTCGCGTGCACGAAATAGCCGCGGAATTGGGTATCGACTCAAAACGCACCTTGGAGAAGCTGAAAGAAATCGGCGAGTTCGTCAAGGGCCCTTCGTCGACGGTGGAACCCCCTGTGGTCCGCAAGCTCAAAGCAGCGTTTGCCGAAGAGGGCGTCGTCCCCGTTCCTGTTGAAGAAAAGCCTGAACCGAAGCCCGCTGCAAAGCCAGCACCGGCCCCTGCTCCTGAAGCGACCCCGGAGAACCCAGCTCCTGAGGCTCCAGCTCCCGCCGCGGAGAGCCCCTCAACGCCTCCTGCTGCAAAGCCTGCATCTTCCGGTATTCCTCGTCCCGGGAACAATCCTTTTGCCTCCGCACAAGGAATGGCCCGTCCCGGTATTCCTCGTCCCGGAAACAATCCTTTTGCCTCTGCTCAAGGAATGGGACGTTCAGCTCCCGGTAGACCAGGACAGGGCGCTACGCCTCGTCGCCCCCTCGATCGCGAAGGCGGGGCTAGGCCTCCCTTCCAGGGCCGCACCGGTGCCCCCGGTGGTCGACCTGGCGGTCCTGGTTTCGGTGGCCCCGGCGGCGGCGCCCCCGGTGGCGGTCCTGGAGCGCGCCCTGGTGGCGGTCGTCCCGGCGCTGGTGGGCGTGGTCGCGGACCAGGCGGTGGAACCGCAGGTGCGTTTGGTCGTGGCGGCGGAAAGAGTAAATCTCGCAAGTCGAAGCGGACAAAGCGTCAAGAGTTTGAAATGCGGGAGGCCCCGAGCTTAGGTGGTGTCACTATCCCTCGCGGGGATGGCTCGACCATCATTCGTTTGCGTCAGGGCGCTTCGATGAGCGACTTCGCCGACAAGATTGAGAACTTGACCGGCTTCCCCGTGCCTCCCGGCAACCTGGTGACGGTGCTCTTCCAGTTGGGCGAAATGGCGACCGCGACCGAGTCCCTCGACGCGGCAACGTTTGAGGTGTTGGGCGCAGAGCTTGGCTACAAGGTCCAGATCGTCTCGCCAGAAGATGAAGACAAAGAGTTGCTGGAGAGCTTCGATATCGACCTGGATGAGGAAGAAAACGAAGAAGACCTCGTTATTCGTCCTCCCGTCGTGACCGTCATGGGTCACGTTGACCACGGTAAGACGAAGCTGCTGGATGCCATTCGAAGCGCGAACGTCGTGGCCGGTGAAGCCGGTGGAATCACCCAGCACATTGGTGCGTACCAGGTGTGGACTGAGCACGAGGGTATCGAGCGGGCCATCACCTTCATCGATACTCCGGGTCACGAAGCGTTCACCGCGATGCGAGCCCGTGGTGCCCAGGTGACCGACATCGCGATCCTGGTTGTGGCTGCAGATGACGGAATCATGCCTCAGACCATTGAGGCCTTGAACCACGCGCAAGCAGCCAACGTTCCTATTGTGGTGGCCATCAACAAGATGGATGCCCCAGGAGCCAAAGCAGACAAGGTCCTTCAGCAACTCACCGAGTTTGGGCTCGTCGCCGAGGAGTATGGCGGGGACACCCAGGCTGTCAAGGTCTCAGCGCTGAAGGGCGAGGGAATCACCGAGCTTCTCGATGCTGTTCTGCTGACGGCTGATGCTGGATTGGACCTTCGAGCCAACCCGAACCGCACCGCTCGCGGTGTGGCGATTGAGGCCCGTTTGGACAAGGGTCGTGGTGCTGTCGCCACTGTTCTCATTGAATCGGGAACGCTCCGAGTGGGTGAAGCGATTGTGGCAGGAACCGCCTACGGACGCGTGCGCGCCATGATTGACGAGAATGGTGAGTCGGTCGACGAGGCATATCCTTCACGGCCGGTTGCTGTTCAGGGTCTCTCCAGTGTTCCCCGCGCTGGTGACACGTTCATTGTCACGGACGATGACCGCACCGCCCGTCAGATTGCAGAGAAGCGTGAAGCCGCAGAGCGTAACGCTCAGCTGGCGAAGGCTCGTAAGCGCATCAGTCTTGAGGACTTCACCAAGGCTCTCGAAGACGGGAAGATTGAAGCCCTTAACCTCATCCTCAAGGGTGATGTCTCCGGTGCTGTTGAGGCCCTGGAAGAGTCGTTGCTCAAGATTGAGGTCGATGATTCAGTGCAGTTGCGCATCATTCACCGCGGTGTGGGTGCGATTACGGAGAGCGATGTCAACCTGGCGACCATCGACAATGCCATCATCGTGGGATTCAACGTCCGCCCCGACTCCAAGGCGCGGGAGCGTGCTCAGCGAGAAGGTGTCGACGTTCGGTTCTACTCGGTCATCTACAACGCTCTGGAAGAAATCGAAAGCTCCCTCAAGGGAATGCTCAAGCCAGAGTTCGAAGAGGTTCAGTCCGGTGTTGCCGAGGTTCGCGAAGTGTTCAAGTCTTCCAAGGCTGGAACGATTGCCGGATGTATCGTCCGCTCGGGAACCATCACGAGGAACGCGAAAGCCCGCGTCATTCGCGATGGTGTTGTCCTCGCAGACAACCTGGCCATCGAGTCGCTGCGTCGCTTCAAAGACGATGTCACCGAAGTCAAGACCGACTTCGAATGCGGTATCGGACTGGGCAAGCTCAAGGACATCCAGATTGGTGACGAGATTGAAACCATCGAGATGAAAGAGAAGATCCGTGAGTAGCAACTCGCCCCGCGCCAGAAAGATGGCGGACCTGATCCGCCAGATTCTGGCGGAGCGCCTCCAAAAGGGTCTTCGCGACCCGCGGATGGGTTATGTGACGATCACTGATGTTCATGTGACGGGCGACTTGCAACACGCCTCCGTGTTTTACACGGTTCTCGGAGATGACACCGAGCGTGCCGACACTCATGCAGCGCTGAAAGCCGCTACGGGAATGTTGCGCACTGAAGTGGGGAAGAACATCACAGCGAGGCTCACGCCCTCTCTGGAGTTTGTCCCCGATGGGATTCCGGAGAACGCCGCGGCAATCGAGAGCCTGCTGCAGGAAGCTCGCGAGCGTGATGCGGAGATTGAACGCCAGAAGGCCACGGCGCAATACGCTGGCGATGAGGACCCCTATAAGGTCCCCAAGTCGGCCGAATAGACACAGGACGCGAAGGAGCACCACATGTCGATGGAACGCGATGATCCCCGTCAGTACCACATTGCCCTCGCTGAAGGTGATGTCGGTCGCTACGTCTTCCTCCCTGGTGACCCGGGTCGATGTGAGCTGATTGCCTCCTACTTCGACAAGCCAGAGAAGATCGCATCTCACCGTGAATATGAGACGTGGACGGGCTATCTGGAGGGCGAAAAGGTCTCGGTAACCTCCACCGGCATTGGTGGCCCTTCCGCTGCTATCGCGCTCGAAGAGCTTGTCGCTATCGGTTCAGACACCTTTGTCCGCGTGGGAACATCCGGGTCGATGCAGGAACACATCAAGCCTGGAGATATCGCCATTGTGTCCGCAGCGATCCGCGATGAAGGAACGAGTGTTCACTATCTCCCCATCGAATTTCCTGCGGTGGCTGATGTTGAGTTAACCCAGGCCCTCTCTGATGCTGCGCGGGGGATGGGCAAGAACGTGCACGTTGGTGTCTCTCAGTCCAAGGACTCTTTCTATGGGCAACATTCCCCTGAGCGCATGCCAGTCGCGGGTCGCCTCGCTGAACGCTGGACTGCATGGATGGGAGGGGGCGCGATTTGCTCCGAGATGGAAGCCGCGTCCCTCTACATTGTGGCGTCAGTGCTGCGCGTGCGCGCGAGTGGGCTGATGATGGTGATGGGTCACCCCGATCAGTCTCCGATGAGTCCCGAAGAGTGGGATGCCTCGAAGGTGGAGAACTTGCTTCCCGTAGCGATTGAGGGCATGCGAGAGATTATCCGCAGGGACAAAGCCTCTAGCTAGCCAACCGAAGAGCGCCGTCGTCTCGCGCGGCAAGCCCGTCGTTAATGAGGGACTCGAGCGCGCGCCGAAGCTGGTCCTCATCGTGCCACAGGGTGAGTAGGAAGTCCTCTGGCACGGGAATATCGCTATGGCGGAGCTCGCGCAGAATGATTCCTCTCACCTGTCGGTCACTGCCCTCAAACTTCGCCTGCTTGGGGCCTGGGGCGCCCCGATACTCCGGGTAACCAGCGCTACGCCATGCACACGAGGACTGCAGGGGGCAGCCATCGCATCGAGGAGTCCGCGCAGTGCACACCACCGCGCCAAGCTCCATGATGGCTTTCGCGGCCTGTACCTGTGCATGGGGCTGTTCGGGCTCCAATACAGCCCACAGTGCGCTCCTGTCTGCTGTCACCCGAGGGGGGCCGGCCTCACCCTGCCCGTTAACCACTCGAGCCATCACTCGTCGCACATTGGTATCGACGACGGGCTCAGGAATACCGAAGGCAAAAGTTCTGATGGCTCTCGCCGTGTAATCACCAATCCCTGGAAGCGCCAGCAGGGCATCGAGCTCAGAGGGCACCAGGCCACCGTGATCAGACTTGATTCGGGTCGCTGCCTGGTGCAGACGAAGGGCCCGGCGCGGGTACCCCAGGCGCCCCCATGCCACAACAGCGTCCGCACGCGATGAGTCGGCAAGGTCGCTCGGGGAGGGCCAGCGTTCGATCCACTGATGCCACACGGGTTCAACCCGGGCGACTGGTGTTTGTTGGAGCATGACTTCTGAGACCATGACACCCCACGGTGAGCAATCACGGTCCCGCCAGGGCAGCGGACGTTGATGCCGCGCAAACCACTGGTTGAGAGTCGCAATGTCCACGGTGCCACGGTATAGCCATCAACTGGTGTTTCCCAGACGGGGGACATAGCCTGAGCCCATGAAGGTTTTAGTCACAGGAGCCACCGGTTACGTCGGTGGCCGCCTTGTGCCGAAGCTCGTGGAACAGGGTCATTCAGTCCGCGTTCTTGCGCGTGAGCCACACCGTCTTGAAGGAGTCCCCTGGCACGATGATGTCGAAATCATCCAGGGAGACCTTCAGGTGCGAGCCGACGTGGCCAGGGCCGTCTCAGACGTTGACGTTCTCTACTACCTGGTTCACTCGATGTCGAGCGCCGGTGACTTTGAAGTGGTTGAGCGCCGAGTAGCGACCCTTGTGGCTGAGGAGGCGAAGGCTGCTCATGTGAAGCGCATCGTCTATTTGGGCGGTCTGCACCCTGAAGGAAAGCTGTCGAGGCACCTGGGTTCGCGAAAAGAGGTGGGGGATATTCTCCTCGCCTCAGGTGTTCCCACCATCGCCCTTCAGGCAGGAGTGATTATTGGTTCCGGGTCTGCAAGCTTTGAGATGATCCGGCACCTGACCGAAATCCTTCCGGCGATGCCAGCTCCCAAATGGGTGAGAAACCACATTCAACCCATCGCGGTTCGAGATGTTTTGCACTACTTGGTGAAATCTGCGGAGCTTGCCCCTGAGGTCAACCGTGCGTTCGATATTGGTGGCCCTGATGTGTTCCGCTATTACGAGCTCATGAACGGGTATGCCCAGGAGGCAGGTCTCAAAGAGCGACTCATTCTTGCTCTTCCGGTGTTGACCCCGTGGTTGGCATCCCAGTGGGTCAACCTGGTGACACCCATTCCGCGGAGTCTGGCGGTCCCGATTATTGAGTCGCTCCTGCACGATGCGGTGATGAAAAACCACGACATTGACGAAGTTATTCCGCCTCCCGCCGAGGGGCTCATCGGTTATCGCAAGTCTGTTGAGTTGGCCCTCGTTCGGATGCGCTCGGGAGAAGTAGAAACCTCATGGAGAAACACGGAAGTTATTGGGGCGCCCTCGGATCCGCTACCCAGCGACCCCGAGTGGGCTGGGCACACGGTCTACACCGACTCGCGTGAAGTGACGGTAGATGCGCCCTCTGAGGAGCTGTGGAAAGTAGTGGAGAGCATCGGGGGAGACAATGGGTGGTATTCCCTCCCCGTCGCGTGGGCGGCCAGAGGCCTGCTCGACAAACTTGTCGGAGGTGTGGGTCTTCGCCGGGGGCGAAGGGACCCCAACAGGCTAGTCACCGGAGATGCTCTCGATTTCTGGCGGGTCGAAAAAATAGAGCGCGGATCGTTCTTGCGTCTGCGAGCAGAAATGAAATTGCCGGGCCTTGCGTGGCTGGAGTTCACTGTGACACCGGTGAGCGAAGAGCACAGCACGTTGACTCAGCGAGCAATCTTTTTCCCCCAAGGGCTCGGTGGGCGACTGTACTGGGCGGCTGTCACGCCCCTGCACGGAATTGTCTTCGCGGGGATGGCCAAGTCCATGGGTAAAGCCGCTGAGCAGCATTTTGCTGACCGGGTATCGGTCAGCGCATCATAGGCGTTACACTGAAAGGGCACCTCGATCACTGAGACGGTTCACGTTCAGGTCTGATTGTTTGTGTCGGCCTCGCATCACGGGCGAGGCAATGTGTGATCACGGTGAGAAGTTCTTCGTTTTCCACACATCCCTAGGTTGTCTCAAGGAGAAGAATGGCCCAGTCAGGCCCCTCACGCACCCGGTCGCGCCCACAGGGCGCTAAGCGGGCGCGGAAGAAGCCCATCGATGATGAGGGCATCATTCCGATCCTCGCTCGAGCCGTGCGGGAAGTGGAGTCGGCCGCGGGACGCGGAAAAGTGACAGCAGGAAATCGAGTCAAGTTTCAAGTGACTGCACTGTTGGTGCGCGAGGAGCGCGCAAAAGCAAAGGAAGACGCGTCACTGTCTGTGGCTGAGCGTCAAGAAACGCTGAAGCGTCTGGATGGGCTTGCCTCCATCATGGCGAAAACAGCGGCACGAGACACCAGCTTGATTCAGTTGCTTGCGCCCGACGCAAAGGTGTCGGAGGCAGCCAAGAAACTGCGCCGCGACTATCTCGTGGCTTCCGGGCAGGAATTGGCCCCTGATGACCTCATCATCATTGATGAAGCACCGGAGGTAAGCCCGGAAACCGCCAAGCAGGTTGTTCCCGCCTCTGTGCGCCAGGCTCAGCTTGCCAACCCCTTCATGGCGCCCGATTTTGCTGCCTACCAGAAGCCCCAAGCCGCTGTGGAAGGGCGTCTTCTGAACTGGGAGCTCATGGAGCCACTCTTCCGGTCCTTCGAGCAGGGCTCCGGCGGTGGTGTGGCCAGCATGGACCTTCCTCCCGCGGCAAATCTCTCCACTCCCGGTGGATTAGACCTGATGGTTCACCAGTCCGAGTTTGTTGAAGCCGTGCGCAATGGTCACCGCAGCTTCTTACTGGCCGATGAGCCCGGCCTCGGGAAAACAGCACAGGCCCTCATCGCCGCTGAAACCGCGGGGGCTTTCCCCCTGCTGGTGGTCGTTCCGAACGTGGTGAAGACCAACTGGCTTCGAGAGGTTCACCAGTGGTTGCCGAAACGACGCCCCACTGTCGTGCATGGAGATGGTCTGGAACTCAATGCTTTTAGTGATGTTTTCATCGTCAACTACGACATTCTCGATCGTCACGTGGGGTGGCTGTCCAAGTTCGACTTCCGCGGCATGGTCGTGGATGAAGCCCACTTCATCAAGAACAAGGATTCGCAGCGATCCAAGCATGTGCAGGCCGTGGCGAGGACCATTCGGGCCCGCTTGCAGCACCCGCTCTTGATTGCCCTCACGGGGACACCCCTGATCAACCAAATCGAAGACTTCCGTATGATTTGGCAGTTCCTCGGCTGGGTTGATGACAAGAAACCCCTCGGCCAATTGATGGCGAAGCTCGAAGCGACGGGCCTCACTCCGGCCGACCCTGGTTTTTTCCCGGCGGCCCGCAAAGCGGTTATTTCCATGGGAATTGTGCGCAGGCGCAAGCAAGACGTCGCCAAAGACATTCCTGCTCGGCGCATTGCCGATATCCCGATCGAGCTCGACACCGAGGCAGCACGTTCCATCATGGATGCCGAGCGCGCCCTCGTTCAGCGTTTGTTGGAGCGCTACGACCGAGTTATCGCGGCTAGAGGGGATGCTGATCCGACTGTTGTTGACGACGACTTGGTCCGACTGGTGTGTGCCTCGGAGATCGAGGAGACCAAGCAGGATGATTCCGGGGATAACGTCTTCACGCTCGTGCGAAAGATTGGTTCGGCGAAAGCTGTCATGGCCGCCGACTACACCGCTCAATTGGCGAGAAACGTCGGCAAGGTGGTGTTCTTTGCGAAACACATCGACGTGCTCAACCAGGCGGAAAAACACTTTGCCTCTGTCGGCATCAGGACAACCTCCATTCGGGGTGATCAATCGACCACTGCGCGTCAGTCCGCCATTGATGCCTTCACTCACGATGATGACGTCCAGGTCATTGTGTGTTCCTTGCTTGCGGCTGGAGTCGGTGTGAACCTGCAGGCAGCTTCTAACGTCGTGCTCGCCGAACTCTCGTGGACCAGTGCCGAACAGACCCAGGCCATTGACCGGGTCCACCGCATTGGTCAGGAACTTCCGGTGACCGCCTGGCGCATCGTGGCGGCCCAGACTGTGGACCAGCGAATTGCTGAACTTATCGATCAGAAGTCAGGGCTCTCCGCGCGTGCTCTCGATGGCCAAGAAGTCGAAGCAGGCGTTGAAGGCACTATGCAGGTTGCAGCCCTCATCGCTCTTTTGAGAGCTGAGCTCGAGCAACGTCAGTCTTCGTAGCGGATTCCGCAGGAGCACAGCCACGCGGGCCTGTCATCTTCCGAGGCAACGCCACCCAGAACAATGTCTCCAAGCCGCGAGGCGAGAAGCATCTCAGAGCTTGGATTCCCGTAGATGATGGGGGTCGCGGTTCTTTCTCGGCACCCAGGACATTCTGGGGGTGTGTCATCAAAGAGTTCTGGCATGTGTCCTCCGGCCTGGACGTGAATACACCGACCATCGCATCGACCACTGACACGGGATAGCCTGAGGGCCATGTTTGAGGTCTCCGTCGTCTATATCGTGCGGCAGGGGATCGGGGGAGAAGAGGTCCTCCTGGGGGAAAAACTCACGGGTCTCGGAATGGGCAAGATTGTGGGCCCCGGGGGAAAACAAGAAACTGGAGAGTCCCCGTTAGAGACCGCGGTGCGCGAGGTTTATGAGGAAGTCGGGCTCACACTGGAGGGCGACACGCTTGTCCCTCTGGCCCGTGTCACCTATCCCTTTGTAGGCCGACCCGAGCTTTCGCAGCGATCCCATGCCTTCATCACCCGCGTGTGGAGAGGCGACGTCCGGGCCAGCCCTGAAATCGACGCCACCTGGTGGCCGCTTGAAGATCTTCCGGTGAATCGCATGTGGTCGGATGCAGCCCTGTGGTTACCCAGAGCCTTAGCGGGAGAGTTTGTGGAAGCGACCTTCGAGATTGGTCTCAGGGATGAGGTGCTGTCTCAGACCATGAAGTGGTCGAAAAGACCGCAGAGTTAGTGGCCTAGTGCTGTGGTGATGAGCCAATCTCGCAGGGCCTGCGTGGAGAAGCAATCGATGCGGTTGTAGTGCAGGATGCTGCTCTTGAGCGTCATCGCGGCCTCCTCATCACCCTGAGAGAGCGCGAGTTTATAGTCCGCAAAGGCAACCACTGACTCCCCGCCACCGGCGATTCCTGTTCGCGTTTCTGGGTCGAAATAGAGCGCCTCGAGAGCTTTCAGCCCATAACTGGGGAGGCCCACTTTCAGACCTTTCATGACCACGGGATACAGGTCAACGAGGTGCCGATCGAGCAACGCGTGAAGCATGGGGGAGTCGATCTGGTGACGCTGCGCCATGTGCTTCAGCCTTGTGCGTTCGTAGGGCGCGTAGTGGTAGACGTGCAAGTCCGGGAATGCGGTCGTCCTGTCCTCTAACAACCGCAAAAAGGTATCCAGCACCTCGCGCTCTTGGTCAAATGTTTCTGCCCACAGCGGGAGGAAGGACGAGTCAGTGCTGTGAGGATTGAGGTTCTCTCCCCACATGCCAAAGAGGTACTCGATGCCAAACCAGACCGAATCATCGCCTTGGGAAAGCGATCCGAGCGGACTGCCATCGGAGGCGAACTCTTGATACGTCGGGTCACCCTCAAAATCAAAGAAAATATCCCCAGCGCTGGGCGAGGGGAGGTTCTCCATCATCCCGCGTGAGAGTACTTCCCACGCTGGGCGACCCCGGGGGTTATCCTTCGTGGCGACCTGCAGAGACGCCTGCAGGTGTAAACCCTCGAGGGTGTCTCGCCCGATTCCGGGAATAGCGCGTCGCACTTCCTCACGGGAAGCTTCCGCAAACTCGCGCAGGGTGCCAAAGCCCCCGGTCAGGATTTTGTCGCGCTGCGTTTTGCGCAGCCCGGCAATCTGGAAAAGATCATCCATCACGACAATTTGCTCACTGCACGCTGGGCACCCTTTCGTTCCACACGGTGCAAAATTCTCATCTCCCCACGGCAGAGGAAGGGGGTCGACCACTCGGTGAGCGATGAGAGCCATGACCTGCTGTCGCATCTGCCGGTAGGGCTCCAGCAGGTCCGTGACGGTGTGAACACTGTGGGTTCCATCACCCAGGATGATCCGGACAGTGTCCGCGACGGGAACTCCAGCTCGCTGCAGCTGGTCCTGGTAGGCCGCGAGCTGGATGAGAGCGTGGTCCTTGGCGCGCCTGGCTAACTTGGAATCCCACACCTCCCAGGCGTCTCCTGTCCTCACAATGAAGTCCGCGAATCCCTGGAAGGCAATCGGAAGCGGGGCCTCCGGGAGGGTCTCTTCATACAGAGTGGCTTGGAAGAGTGCCCCTGTATCCGAGGACAATGCTTCCATCGTCTCGTCCCGTGCTCGCTGAATATTGGCCCGCCAAGCATCAGCATCTGAGGGGTCAACCTGGTCGTAGGTCAACTCCGAGACCCGCATCTGAGATTTCAGCAGGGCGAGTTGTCGCGCCTCGTGCTCCAGGCCCAGGCGCGCCACCAGCTCCATCATCGGATCGGTGATGTCGGGGACGCTCACACCTTTCCCAAGCTTCTCATCCGCAACCCGGGCAAGCCTCCAGGGACAGGATTCAAACACCGCGAGGTCACTGGCCGATATGACCCATGAACCATCACCGAGGCGCTGCATGGGGCACAGCCTAGGTTAGAGCGCCCACAGAGCGCCTAAATCATCTCCAGCTCGGTCAGCTTGCTGTTCAGCAGTGGGTTGCTTGGCTCAGTGAGAACGGAACCATCGGGAAAGAGGAGCACGGGAATATTGGGGCGACCACTGAGCTCAATGGCTTTTGCCTTGTCTTGCTCGCTGGCGTCAACGTCGTGGTAGGTGAAGTCCACGCCGTAGTGCTCCAACAGGGCCTGAGCGCGCACACAATCGCCGCACCAGGACGCTCCGTAAAACTCGATTGTGGTGTTGTCTGTTGACATGGTCTGCCTCTTCTCTCGTGGGTGGCACAGTTAAGCGTAACGACGCTCGTCGCTACCCTGTGACCTCCTAAACTCGTGGTCGTAGGGATTTATTCCTGCCCGTCACCGAAGGGGGTGCCCGCGTGGTCCACACCACTGGTCCTGGCCCATCTCTCCACGAAGGTCCTGACGGCGAAGCCCGCTACCGCCCGGCCCCCGGTGAGGACTCCTCCGGCATTGTCATGCGGGTGGAAAAGGATTCGCTCGGTGAATTAGAGGTCCCCGCTGATGCCTACTGGGGGATTCACACTGCTCGCGCACTGGTGAACTTTCCCATTACCCGCCGCGCGATCTCTAACTACCCGGACCTTATTCGTGGCATTGCCCGAGTGAAGCAGGCCGCAGCGAGAGCGAACAAAGAAATCGGTGTGCTCTCCGCCGAGAAAGCCGACGTGATCGACGCCGTGTGTGAGGAGCTCTGGTCGGGAGCTCTCCACGAGCAATTTGTGCTCGGTGCGGTGCAAGGTGGCGCGGGAACCTCGACCAATATGTGCGCGAATGAGGTCATCGCCAATCGTGGATTAGAACTCATGGGTCACGCTAAAGGTGATTATGACCACCTGCACCCCATTGACGATGTCAATCGTTCACAGTCCACCAATGACGTCTACCCCACGGCGATCAAATTGGGAATGGTCTTGGGTGTCCAGCGTCTCTTCGCTGAACACAAACTCCTCGCGGAGTCCTTTGCCGAAAAGAGCCGCGAGTTCCAGACCATCCTGAAAGTGGGTCGAACCCAACTTCAGGATGCCGTTCCGATGACACTCGGGCAGGAATTTGGCGGATTCGCGACAACCCTGCGCGAAGACCACGACCGCATCAAAGAGACCATCCCGTTCCTGTGTGAAATAAACCTTGGTGCCACCGCCATTGGCACCGGCATCACCGCGGACCCCCGTTATCCCGAAGCAGTCCGCGCCCACCTCGCGGATCTCACTGGTCTCGACATCAGGACATCCCCTGACCTCATCGAAGCCACCAGTGATGCGGGAGTGTTCATGACCCTTTCCGGGACACTCAAGCGCGCAGCGGTGAAGCTCTCCAAAATCTGTAACGACCTGCGCCTGCTCTCCAGTGGCCCTCAAGCAGGGTTGGGCGAGATCAACCTTCCCGCCCGCCAGGCAGGGTCGTCCATCATGCCGGGGAAAGTGAACCCGGTAATCCCCGAGGTCGTCAACCAGGTTGCCTTCGCCATCATTGGCTCTGATGCCACCGTGACGGCGGCTGCCGAGGGCGGGCAGTTGCAACTGAACGCTTTTGAACCAATCATTGCCTCCTCCATCCTGCAATCAGTGGTCTGGCTCACCAACGCCTGCAAGACACTGCGGGTCAATTGTGTGGAGGGGATCACCGCCAATGAGGAGCGTCTGCACCAGCAAGTTGAAGCGAGCGTGGGGGTCGTGACCGCCCTGACCCCCTACATCGGCTACGGAAAGGCGGCAGCGATTGCGTATGAAGCGCTTGCCGGAGGGGGAACTGTCCGAGAGCTCGTCATCGCTCAGGGTTTGATGGACGAGGCGGAGCTGGAGAGAGTGTTATCTCCCGAGAGATTGAGCGGACTTACTCTGGGAACCGGCGTGATTACCTTGCCTCCAGTGGCCATAGAACCCGAAGACGCCGGTTAAGAACCTCGCCGCCCAGGGCGGGGCTTGGCCTCCGGCACGTCTGAGCGGCGAGTAACTTGTCCCTAGCGTGGCAAAAAACGAGTCTTCTGGTCAATGCCTGATTGATTACAGCTTGATAACGGCTTGGCGACCGCCAGGAGACGATGGGGACTGCGCTTTCGCGAATCTCTGGCATGAGCTAGAGTTGCCGTTTGTGCCGTGTAACGGCCGCGGAGAGTAGAGCTTCATCACCGGATGGGGCGCCGCGCAGCGAGACGAAGGAGAGCTGACATGGCTATTGCGCCAGATACCAAAGCAAGCATTATCGAGACATACGCCACTCACCCCGGTGACACTGGCTCTCCCGAGGTCCAGATTGCGCTGATGTCTCACCGCATCAACGAACTGACCGAGCACCTCAAGGAGCACAAGCACGACCACCACTCGCGTCGTGGTCTTCTGCTCATGGTCGGTCGCCGTCGTCGTCTGCTGGGCTACCTCCAGCGCATCGACATCACCCGCTACCGTGCACTGATCGAGAAGCTCGGTCTGCGCCGATAACGCTAGTTTTCTGCCGATACCCCGCGCCGAAGGTGCGGGGTATCGCTTTTGAGGGACAATCGCGGTACCCTAAACCAGTGGGTGAATCTCACCTGCACACAACTGAATATGGCTCTCTACGGGAGTAGGTGGGTCAGGAGCTGGTCACCGGTGGTGGTCTACTGTCCAGGGACAGTGCACTTCTACTGTTGGCCAGAAACAGGCCCCACGTATGTGGTGGACTCATCCTTCCCTCTCTCGTCGTGGCGTGCCGCCATGCCCGACCGGTCGGTTGTGCATGTTCGAAGAGAAATAAGGAGATGTGACCTTAATGGAAGGTCCAGAAATCAAGTTCGCTGAAGCCGTATTGGATAACGGCAAGTTCGGAAAGCGCACCGTGCGCTTCGAAACGGGCCGTTTGGCCCAACAAGCCCAGGGTGCGGTTGCCGCATACCTGGATGAAGAGACTATGTTGCTCTCGGCTACGAGTGCATCAAAGAGCCCCCGTGAGGGTTTTGACTTCTTCCCACTCACTGTGGACGTTGAAGAGCGTGCCTACGCGGCAGGAAAGATCCCCGGATCTTTCTTCCGTCGTGAGGGTCGCCCTTCCACTGAGGCCATCCTGGTGTGTCGTCTGATCGACCGGCCGCTGCGCCCGTCCTTCGTGGACGGTTTGCGCAACGAGGTCCAGATCGTGATCACCGTGCTCTCCATAGCCCCCGATGAGTTCTATGACGCTTTGGCTATCAACGCCGCGAGCGCCTCTACCCAGATCTCTGGTCTGCCCTTCAGTGGCCCGATTGCCGCCGTGCGATTGGCACTGATCGGTGACCAGTGGGTCGCCTTCCCCAAGCACTCTCAGCTCGCTGAGGCAGTGTTTGACATCGTTGTTGCCGGTCGTGTTGTCAAGGACGCTAAGGGCAACGAGGACGTCGCCATCATGATGGTGGAAGCTGAAGCGACTGAGGTCAGCTGGGAGCTCATTCAGGGTGGTGCCACCAAGCCCAACGAGGACGTGGTCGCTGCCGGTCTGGAAGCCGCCAAGCCTTTCCTCAAGCAGCTGGTCGAGGCTCAGCAAAAGATGGCTGACCAGTCCGCCAAGGAAATCGAGAACTACCCGGTCTTCTCCGACTACTCCGACGAGGTTCTCGCCGCAGTGGACGGTATTGCCGCGAAGGAGCTCGCCTCGATTTACCAGATCGCTGACAAGCAGGAGCGTCAGGCCGCCGATGACGAGCTGAAGGCTCGCGTCAAGGAGGCCATTGCCGCCAAGGTCGAAGCGGGAGAACTCGCAGAGGGCTCCAACTCGATGGTGTCAGCTGCCTACAAGTCGGTCACCAAGCGCATTATGCGCACCCGCGTGCTGGCCGAGGGAATTCGTATCGATGGTCGTGGGACCTCCGATCTCCGCGTCATTGACGCTGAGGTCGATGTGATTCCTCGCGTTCACGGTTCAGCTCTGTTCCAGCGTGGTGAAACCCAGATCATGGGAGTTACCACCCTGAACATGCTGAAGATGGAGCAGCAGATTGACTCGCTCGCTCCGGTGAAATCGAAGCGCTACATGCACCACTACAACTTCCCGCCCTACTCCACCGGTGAAACCGGTCGTGTGGGAACCCCCAAGCGTCGTGAAATTGGTCACGGTTTCTTGGCAGAGCGCGCACTTGTGCCCGTCTTGCCCAGTCGCGAGGAGTTCCCCTACGCCATCCGTCAGGTGTCCGAGGCTCTTGGGTCGAACGGTTCGACCTCCATGGGTTCGGTGTGTGCTTCGACGCTGTCGATGCTGAACGCCGGTGTGCCCTTGAAGGCCCCCGTCGCCGGTATCGCCATGGGTCTCATCTCGGACGAGGTCGACGGAGAGATGCGTTACGCAGCTCTCACCGACATCCTCGGCGCAGAAGACGCACTGGGTGACATGGACTTCAAGGTCGCCGGAACCAGCGAGTTTGTGACAGCTATCCAGCTGGACACCAAGCTCGATGGAATCCCCGCCAGCGTCCTTGCCGGGGCATTGACTCAGGCTAAGGAAGCCCGCCTTCACATCCTCGGTGTGATGAACCAGGCCATTGACTCTCCGGATGAGATGGCACCGACCGCGCCTCGCGTGATTACGGTTCAGATCCCCTCGGACAAGATTGGTGAGCTGATTGGCCCCAAGGGCAAGACGATCAACTCCATTCAGGATGAGACCGGAGCCGACATCTCGATTGATGATGACGGCACCGTTTACATCGGCGCCGTCGATGGCGAGAGCGCTGAGGCCGCACGGGCTCGCGTGAACGCTATCGCTAACCCAGTCAACCCTGAGGTGGGGGAGCAGTATCTCGGAACTGTCGTGAAGATTGCCGCCTTCGGAGCGTTTATCTCACTGGTTCCCGGTAAGGATGGGCTCCTGCACATCTCTGAGGTTCGCAAGCTTGCCGGTGGCAAGCGAGTTGAGGACGTCGAGGATGTCTTGTCGGTGGGACAGAAGGTCCTCGTGGAAATCTCGAAGATTGATGACCGTGGCAAGCTTTCGCTTTCTCCGGTCCTCGCCGAAGGTGAAGCAGAGGCTTCCTCCGACGACGAGTAACGATCTCTCTGCACAGGCCGGCCCTCCTCACGGAGGGCCGGCCTTCTGCGTAGTGACATAAATAAAAAGACTTCAATAAAGGCCACATCGGCGCAGTCGCACAATCGAGCATTAATACCGATTTATCGGGAAAGTAGTCACAAATTCGGGAGGTATCGGCGGGAAATTTTGAGTGGCATTCAGGAAACTTCCAGCTTAAATTGAGTGTTTGTCTAGCAAGTGGTCGCCTCCCGGAGTAGCCTGACGCAGGCACGATATGGATGCTGCAAGGCGTCCGTGGAGTGCGAGAGGAATATTCCTCGTCCACCCGCCGACGGGTCCGTCGCGGCGGCGGGCGGTGATAACTACAGAAACATGTCAAGGGAGAATCATGGATCTGCTTAGCATTACGCAAGCATTCTTCATGCTCGGATTCGTTGCTATGGCAGCGGGAACCCTCTACTTCATCCTGGAGAGAGGCGACCTCAAGCCTGAGCACCGCATCACTGCAACCTATGCAGGAGCAATTACCTTCATTGCAGCAATCATGTACTGGATCATGACCGACATCGTCGGCTTCTTTGACCAGGCCGCAGGATCTGCTGATGCAGTTCAGGGCACCA
>CAYGLJ010000019.1:0-18671 GCA_964350865.1 uncultured Microbacteriaceae bacterium | reverse complement strand
AGCTCAGGGTTTTCTGCAGGAGCAAAGCCGGTGAACCAGAATGAGCGACCATCACCGATTCCTGTCTCCGCTGTTCCTGTCTTTCCTGCGACGCTAATGCCTGGAATTCCCGCGGCACTGGCGACACCCTGACTAACGTTGCGCACCATCATCCGGGTCATCTCCTGGGCGACCTGGGAGCTGAGCGGTCGTGAATAGATTGTGGGCTCATAAGACTGGAGAACCCGGAGGTTGGGAGCTATCACCTGGTCCACCAGGTTGGGCTTCATCAGCACCCCTCCGTTGGCAACACCGGCGCTCAGCATCGCCACCTGGAGTGGCGTCACCCGCACATCAAACTGGCCAAACGAGCTCAGCATGAGTTGGGCGTCATCGAGTCCTCGGGGGAAGTTGCTGGGCGTCACCTGGAGCGGAATCTCGAGGGTGGCACCGAAACCGAAGTCATCCGCCATCGATCCGATGGCGGTTTCTCCGAGCTCCAAACCCAATTCGGCATAGGGAATGTTGCAGCTGAGTCGGAAGGCTTCCTCGAGGGTTGTGGTTTCTTCCCCGCCACAGAGTCGGCCTCCCGAGTTCTTAATACTTCTGGTGCTGAGCGGAAGGGGGAGCTCAGCAGGATTGAGGAACTCACTGTCCGCCGTGTAGTCACCAGATTCCAGGGCCGCGGCCGTCATCAGTATCTTGAACACGGAGCCTGGGAAGTACTGGTCCCCCGCAATAGCGCGATTCGCGAGAGGGTTATCGGGATCCTCGGAGAGCTCGTTGTAGGCACCGAGCACCGCTGACGTGGAGTGCGCCGCCAATAGATTGGGGTCATACGAGGGTGTCGACACCATCGCGAGAACGCGGCCGGTAGCAGGCTCCAAGACCACGACGGCTCCCCGTCGGTCTCCGAGAGCGTCGTAGGCGATTTGTTGAATTTCAGGGTCGAGAGTCAGCTGGACACTGGCTCCCTCAGGCGTCGAACCAGTAACCAATGCGGTGAGTTGGTCGAGGATTTGGGAGCTGGCTCGTCCGGTGAGAACGGGGTTGAGGGCACTCTCGATTCCCGCGTTCCCCTGGTTTAGCGTGTAGTAGCCCACAACTGGGGCATAAAGCTCTGCATAGGGATAGGTGCGCAAGTAACGGAATTGGTTATCCACGGGAAGGGAGGTCGCAATCGGGATTCCGCCCGCAAGGATCTGACCCCGCTCAGCGGAGAAGCTCTCATAGAGCTTGCGAACATTGCGATCGTCATCAGCAATCTCTTCACTGGCGACAACCTGGACGTAACTGGCGGAGAGAAAGAGCGTCATGAACAACGCCATGACGGCGATCCCGACTCGACGCAATGGCGCGATCATGCGCGTACCCCCGCTTCCAGGCGGACGGAAGCACGCGCCTCGTCACTGAGTCGCAACAACAGGGCAACGATGACCCAGTTCGCCACCAAGGATGACCCTCCGGCGGCAAGGAAGGGGGTTGTCAATCCAGTCACCGGAATAACGCGCGTGATTCCTCCAATGACGACAAACACCTGCAGCGCCAGAACAAACGCCAACCCCGAGGACAACAGGCGCCCAAAATCGTCGGTGCCGGTGAAGCCCACCCTGAAGCCCCGACTGACAAGCAACAAATAGAGGGCCAGAAGTGCGAATACCCCAAAGATGCCGAGTTCTTCGCCCAGCGCGGCGACGATGTAGTCCGAGTTGGCGAGCGGGACAAAATCGGGCTGACCCTGCCCCAAGCCTTCGCCGATGAAGCCTCCCTCGGCAAACCCAAAGAGGCCTTGGACCAATTGATAGGAGCCCCCTTGGGCGTTATAGACCTCGGGGTTGAAAGAGTCCAGCCAGCCCTGCAAGCGGCCTTGGACGTATCCCAGCTGGCTCGCTGCAACAGCAGCACCCGCAACGAACAGGCCACCGCCGAGTCCCAGCCAGAGGAGCCTGTTGGTCGCGATGTAGAGCATGGCGAGGAACAATCCGAAATACAGGAGCGAGGTTCCTAGGTCCCTCTGGAACACCAGAACACCCATGGCAACAACCCACACAATGAGGAGTGGTCCGAGGTCTCGAACTCGTGGCCAGCGAATCCCCGCAAAGGTGTTGCCGACTTTTTGGAGACTTTCTCTCGCTGTCATGAGGTAGCCGGCGAAGAAGATTGCGAGGGCGATTTTGGCGACTTCACCGGGTTGGAAATTCATCCCGCCGATATCGACCCACAGCGTTGCACCGTTGACCGTGCGACCGATGCCAGGCCAGAGGGGCATGGTCAACAAAATGACGCCTGCGAGCATGGCTAAGTAGCGGTAGCGCAGCAGCACACGGTAGTTCTTCACCACAATGAGCACGATGATGGCGATGACCAACGCGACCGCGGTCCAGGCCATTTGTCGAACGCCGGCAGCTTCCCAACCGCTGGCCCCCGCAGCGATATCCAGTCGGTGAATCATGGTGATGCCCAGCCCATTCAGCATGGTGGCAAGGGGGACAACGAAGGGGTCAGCATCTCGTGCGACGATGCGCAACACCAGGTGTAATCCAAGAGTGAGACCAGCGAGACCTGCAGCGTACGTGAGCAGGCTCCAATCCAAGGTGCCAAGAGCCCCCCATTGCACGAGCGCGAGAGCCAGCGCACTCAATCCCAGGGCAACAACCAGCAGCACTAATTCCAGGTTGCGAAGCTTCTGGGGCATTTTGACCCGCAACACGACGCGGCCGGTGACAGGAGCAACAGGGGGGACGCTGGATTCGCTCATCGTGTCACCGCCTCAGCCGATCGACGATTTCCTGAGCATCCTCCAGCGATTCAGCCGGAAGGGAGTCCGCAATTCGCTCTTGTTCGAACACCTGGAGTGACTCCAGTGACACGTCGGTCTCTTCATACAACGTGGAGAGCGAGAGCGGACCCACATTCTCCGGAACACCCTGATAGATCGCGACAAAACCGTTGCTCTCCCCCACGAAGTACCGCGTTTGAGTCCATTCGTAGGCGCTAAACGCAGCCCCGACTAGAGCGCTGATGATGATGACGACGGAGAGTGACCAGACCACACGACGTCGAATCAGTCTCCGTCGGTCTTCGCGAATGAGCTCCTCGAGGTAATCCTCTTCGGGCTCGAAGTGTTCGTCCGCCGGGGGAAGCGCTCGCAGCGGGTGGAGAAGGAGCGCGGGCAGTGCAGGCCTGCGCATCACGGGGCCTGATTCGTAAGTGAGCGGTCCCGCGGCTGCTCCGACCATGCGTGGTTCCGCGGGGGGTGATGTGTCGAGGCCTTCGGCAACTCGGACAATGACGACGGTCACGTTGTCAGGTGCACCCTCGCTCAAGCTTTGGGTAATCAGTTTGTGGGCAGCGAGCTCCACATCGTCCACCGTCAGGAGGGTTTCTGCGATGTCCCTCTCGGAGACATAACCACTGAGACCATCGGAACACAGGAGCCAACGATCGCCTGGGAGAGTATCGACGATGTGAGTGTCCACTTCGGGCTCGGCGTCAACGTCACCGAGGACTCTCATCAAGACACTGCGCCTGGGGTGGACCGCTGCCTCTTCGGGGGTAATGCGCCCGCTATCCACGAGGCGCTGAACAAAGGTGTGATCGGCGGTGATCTGCTCAAGAACGCCTTCTCGAAGTCGATAAATCCGGGAGTCACCGATGTGGGCGATAACCATCTGGGATTTGACCCGAATCATGGCGCTCACCGTCGTTCCCATACCGGTGAGCTCCGGGTGCTCCACCACCGCATTCGTCAGGTCAGCACCGGCATCGAGGACTCCTCGGAAAAGAGCCTCGCGAGCATCCTCGACGGTGTCGTACGTGCGATCGAGAGTGAACAGGTGCTGGACCGCAAGCGCGCTGGCCACATCTCCACCGGCGTGGCCACCCATCCCGTCCGCGACAACAAACAGGTTTCGTCCGACAGAGCCCGAATCCTGATTGCTTGCACGAATCTTCCCGATATGGGAGGACGCGGCACTCAGGATGTGGTCAGAGGTCATCCGATCACTTCCGGAGCTCAAACGTCGTGTTTCCTACGCTGACGGGAGTATTCAAAGGAACCGGGGTGGGGATGCTCACCCGATTGCCATCCACGAACGTGCCGTTGGTCGAATCCAAGTCTTGAATCATCCACTGGTCATTCCAGAGCATCAATCGCGCGTGGTGCGTAGAGGTCACGTCATCCCTAATGACCAGGCTTGAGTCACCCGAGCGGCCAATAGTGAACTGCTCCTCAGGGAGCAACTCAATCTCCAGGCCTTCTTTGGGACCAGAGGTCACGACCAGGGATTGGGCGATTCCACTGGGAGTGGTGGGAGCAGGCGACAG
This sequence comes from uncultured Microbacteriaceae bacterium, assembly GCA_964350865.1. Taxonomy (GTDB): domain Bacteria; phylum Actinomycetota; class Actinomycetes; order Actinomycetales; family Microbacteriaceae; genus Pontimonas. The sequence continues at coordinate 14,366 of CAYGLJ010000019.1, read as the reverse complement.
GGTTGGTGGCTGGTCTGAAGGCGACTTGGTGGCGGGTTTGTCTTCGTCCTCTTGTCGATACCGGGGAGGCCCGAAAAGGTCGGTGCGAAGCGCATAGACAATCGCGAAGACGAAAGCCCACAGAAGCCCCAAAAAGGCGAGTTGCAGAAGGAACAGCGTTAGTTCACTCACGATGTCTCCTCTGTACCGGTGGGGGTGTGGTGTGCGAAGGCACGATACGAGGCTTCAGCCTGCGGAACCACCTCAAACAGGATACGCGCCTGGCCCATCACCAGGGTGCATCGGTCGGGAAGGGCGGCTCTGGTGATGCGCTCACCATCGAGTTTCGTCCCGTTGGTGGAGCCTAAATCCACAGCTTCGGCGCGCTTGCCGTCCCACCGGATCTCACAGTGGTGTCTCGAGACACCTCTGGCGACAACATGAACGTCGGTATCTGTGCCCCGCCCGATAACTGTCGATTTTTTGACTACGGGATACCGAACGGAGTCCCAGGTCACCGTGGGAATCCAGACCACCGGCCCCACGGGTGTACTGGTGACGTCGACCATTCCCTCCGAGAGCGACCCAGAAAGTGTCAGAGTGACGCTCAGTCGATCAGTAAGCCCGTAGCCGCGGAGAGCGGCATACTCGGCGAGCGCCTGGGTGATTTCCGCAACAAAGCCCTCCCCTAGCTGGGCAAGTCGCGCGTGATCTTCGGTCGAGAGGTTGCAGGAGTAGAGATGCGGCGCCACAGTCCGTGTTCTCGAGACCGTGGTGGCCCTGGAGTCCATTTCCCTCTTGAGCGCTGCGACAATCTCGACCGGGTGGACGCCCGCGGCGAAAGCTTTGGCAAAAGCGCCCCCGACGAGTCGCTCCACTGAACGCTCAAAACTGTCGAGAAAACCCACCGGACACCTCCCAGGCACAGGGGTTGTTGTGCTTAGTGATGCTAGCCCGGATGGCTGATGAAGCTTCGAGGACTGGCCCGCTTGGGGGCTCTGGTCCTGTGGTAATCTCGGCAGGTTGATGGGCGACCATCATTGCGCGAGTGGCGGAATGGCAGACGCGCTGGCTTCAGGTGCCAGTGCCCGCAAGGGCGTGGGGGTTCAAGTCCCCCCTCGCGCACGTTATGTGCGTCGACCTCTGAAGGTCTTCATGGCTTTGTTGATACCGAAGACATCGGCGATCCATTCAAAGAGCGCGGTGGGCAGTAGTCGGAACACTCGCACCGAGTAGACCATGCCGGGCAGGAGCAATTCGCGTTTCGTGGACTCTACGGCGTCCAAGATTTTTGCTGTCGCCTCATCTTGGTCTTGAATCGGCAGAAGTGGGCTTCCCGACTTCACTCCGTCAAACATCCCGGTGTTGATGTAGAACGGGTTGACCGTCAGAGCGCTCACACCGCTGCCAGCATCGCGAAGCTCTGCACGAAGTGACTCCATGAATCCCACAGCAGCGTGCTTGCTCCCGGAGTAATCCGTCAACCGGGATGACCCTGCTAGTCCCGCAGCACTCGCAATCGTGACCAGGCGTCCCGAGTCACGCTCCACCATGGAGGGCAGAAAAGCCTGAATTGTCCAATACAGAGCGAAGGTGTTCACGGCGTAGGTCAGGGAGATGTCTTTTTCCTCGAGTTCGAGGAAGTGTTTCCCACTTACTACCCCGGCATTGTTGATCAGCACATCAAGGTGACCAATTTTCTGGAGGACTTTGGCGGCTGCCGTGGTGACCGGCGCTTTCTTGGAGACATCCACCGACATCGCTAGCGCGCTGGCACCCAGCGCTTCGACTTCGCTCGCCACTGCTTTCGCTGCGGGAAGGTTCAGATCCCACAGGACCAGATGGGTGGCACCTCGCCTCGCGGCACCGAGAGCCATGAGGCGACCGATTCCACTACCGGCCCCGGTGATGAGGACATGTTTGCCCGCGAGGGCATAAGGCTCAGCCATGGTCTCTACTTCCTAAAGGGGAGATATTTCATGAGGCGAAGACCCGTCGTCATCGCGCGGGTGAAGGCTTCAGCGCTCATCCCCTTCGGCGCAGCAACGTTCATTCCGCTTTGGGTCGCGATTGTTTGGACGTCAGTGTATTTCTGGATTCCCTCGCGCCCGTGGCGACGGCCGACACCGGATTCCTTGAATCCGCCCATCGGGGCATCGGTGGATGCCCAGGACGCGGTGAATCCCTCGTTCACGTTGACGCTGCCTGCCTCAATCTGAACGGCAACGCTCTCGGCTCGAGTTTTTGAGCCCCAGACACTGGCGTTTAGGCCATAACTGGTGTCATTAGCGAGGGCGATGGCTTCCTCGTCGCTCGAGACCTTATAAATGGCGACCACAGGTCCGAAGGTTTCTCCTCGGCAGAGCATCATGTCCTCTGTCACATCAGTGAGGAGAGTGGGCTCGAAAGCGTAGGGGGCGATGTCGGGTCGATGAGAGCCTCCTGCGAGGAGTGTTGCTCCTCGCTCCAGAGCATCGCTCACGTGAGCCTGAACTTTCTCCAGGTGCTCAGCCGAGATGAGAGCTCCTACCTCGTAGGAGAAATCAAGCGCCGTACCGAGCCTGAGCTTCCGAACCTTCTCAATGAGACGAGGAACAAAGTGGTCATAGATGCCCTCGTGAACGTAGAGGCGCTCAATCGACATACAGAGCTGACCCGCGTTTGAGAAGCTTGCGGTGATGGCGCCCTCGAGTGCCCTCTCCAGCGGAGCATCATCGAGAACAATCATGGGATTCTTCCCGCCCAGCTCGGCGGAGAAACCAATCAGACGACGAGCTGCCTGTTCGGCCACAATCTTTCCGGTCGCCGTTGATCCGGTGAACATCACAAAGTTGGCGTTGTTGATGATGGCGGTCCCAATTTCTGGGCCATCACCGATCACAACCTGGAAGAGACCTTCGGGAAGCCCCGCCTGATACAGCAGGTGGAGGGCTGACAGGGCAGAGAACGGTGTTTGTGCGTCGGGCTTCAGCACAATCCCATTACCTGCCATGAGAGCAGGAACCGCATCACTCAAGGGGAGGGTGAGGGGATAGTTCCAGGGCGTGATCATGCCCACAACACCTTTGGGCTGGAAGTGAACGCGCGTTTGTGTCACAAAAGGTAGTGCCCCTTGGCGCTTTTCTGGCCGCAGGTGTCGCTCGGCACTGTTGGCGTAGTAGCGGGCGGTGAGGGCAATGTCAGCCACCTCGTCAAACGCTGAGGCACGAGACTTCCCGGTCTCCCACTGGACAACATCGAGCAATGTTCCCTGGTGCTCCAGCACCAGATCGTGAAAGCGCATCATGACGCGCTTGCGGTGAGCAAAGGACTCGGACTTCCACGACTCCGCTGCATGGCGCGCTCTCTCAAACGCGGCGTCGACGTCTGCGGCCTCCGATTTCGGCAGGGCAGCAATGAGCGACCCATCGAGAGGAGAGAAGTGTTCCTGCAATCCCTGTCCTGGGAATACAAGGCTGGTCCAAGCACTCTGTTGCTCGCTCGAGATTGGTGGGTGCACAGAAGGAGAGGACGTAGGCGTTGTTGCAGTGGGGGACATAGCTCTATGGTCGCGCATAATCCTGAAAGAGGGGAATAGTCGGGACCCGCTGCGCGTTATCGTGGAGGAACGCCTAACCCCAAGGAGAACCGATGTCCACCGTGATTGTTGATGTTGAGGGCATGACCTGTCAGCACTGCGTGAAAGCGGTCACCTCTGAGGTGGAAGGAATCCCCGGTGTCACCGAGGTGTCCATCGCCCTCGAGCCAGAGGGCACCTCGCACGTCACCGTGATTGCGGACGATGAGGTTTCCCCTGAGGCTCTCCAAGCAGCCATCGAAGAAGCTGGGTACACGATGGTGGGAGCGCAGTCCTCCTCATGACTGTGCCCATCCAGCTCGATATCGAGGGGATGACGTGCGCGTCCTGCGCTACTCGCGTGGAAAAAGCACTCAACAAGGTTGAGGGTGTGGAGGCGAGCGTTAACTACGCCACCGAGCAGGCCACGGTGCTGGGCGATGCCCCCACCGAAGAGTTACTCACCGCCATCGAAAACGCCGGCTATCACGCCCACGTTCACAGTGATGAGCCCTCCACCGGAGTCGATCCGATGATTGCCCTGCGCAACCGGCTCATCATTTCCGCGTCAATGACGATCCCCGTCATGGTTCTCAGCATGGTCCCGCCCTTCCAATTCCTCTATTGGCAGTGGGTGGTGTTCGCGCTTGCGGTTCCCGTGGCCACCTGGGGGGCGTGGCCTTTCCACCGGGCTGCAGCAATAAATGCGCGCCACGGTGTTGCCACCATGGACACCCTGATATCGGTGGGAGTCGGAGCGGCACTGGGTTGGTCGCTCTACGCTCTGTTCTTGGGTGGGGCTGGAATGCCTGGCATGACCATGACGCTGGAGCTCTTTGGCCAACCCGGGGAAGGCAGTCACGAAATTTATTTGGAAGTGGCGGCTGCTGTTACCACCTTCATGCTGCTCGGTCGATATCTTGAGCACCGCGCAAAGCGCGATGCCGGTGCAGCCCTTCGAGCCCTGATGGAGTCCGGCGCCAAAGAAGCGACCGTCCTGAGGGATGGAGTCGAAAAGCTTCTGCCTTTGGCGATGGTCAAGCTAGGCGATGTCATGGTCGTTCGACCAGGAGAGCGCATTCCGACAGACGGCGAAATCGTCGAGGGTGCAGCCGCAATCGACACCTCGATGATGACCGGCGAGTCAGTTCCCGTCGAAGCCACCGTGGGGGACATCGTGTTGGGTGGGACGATCAACACGTCGGGGCTGCTGAAGGTGAAGGCAACCCGTGTGGGCGATGACACCGAGCTTGCTCGCATGGCCAAACTGGTGGAGCGGGCCCAAACCGGTAAATCTGACGCTCAGCGTCTTGCCGATCGCATCTCAGCGGTCTTCGTTCCTATTGTGATCGTGGTCGCAATCGTGACCTTTGCCGCGTGGATCATCTTTGATGGAAGCCTGACCATCGCGTTCCAAGCCGCTGTCGCGACGCTCATCATCGCGTGCCCCTGCGCGCTGGGCCTTGCCACCCCCACCGCGTTGCTCGTGGGTACCGGCCGCGGTGCCCAATTGGGACTCTTGATTAGTGGTCCGGAAGTTCTCGAGCACAGTCGCTCGATCGACATGGTGGTGCTGGATAAGACCGGAACCCTGACCACAGGAAATATGAGAGCGCTTGCTGTGCATGCTGAAGCAGGCCACACGGAGCAGGAAGTTCTCGGTCGTGCGGCAGCAGTAGAAGCAGGGTCGGAACACCCACTTGCTCGAGCAATCGTAGAGAGGGCACGAGAAGAGGGCGCGGAGATTCCCCAGGCCACAGGCTTCAGCACAGAGGCTGGCTTTGGCGCCACCGCAATGCTCGGCTCAGAGAGTATCGCGGTCGGTCGACCTGCCTGGCTGGAAGCCCAGGGCTTCGCTTTTTCACCTGAGCTTCAGAAGCATTTGGAGGAGCTTCACCTGACGGGGAATACTGTCGTCGGCGTCGCCTCTGGTCAGCGCGTTGTTGGTCTCATCCAGATTGCCGACACTCTCAAAGAGACCAGCGCCGAAGCCATTGCGACTCTGCAGTCTTTGGGGCTGACCACCGTAATGGCTACCGGGGATCATGAGTCGGTAGCCACTGCTATTGCCCAGAGCGTGGGAATTGATCGGGTCGAAGCTGGCCTCACACCAGAGGGCAAAGCCGACCTGATTACTCGCTTGCAAGCCGAGGGACATCAGGTGGCGATGGTGGGCGATGGCATTAATGACGCGCCTGCTCTAGCAACGGCAAACCTTGGCATTGCGATGGGAACAGGAACAGATGCCGCCATGAGTGCTGGCGACCTGACCATCACCCGGGGTGACCTGATGGGGGTGGCAGATGGAATCCGGCTTGCCCGGAAGACTTTGGGAACTATCCGAGGCAACCTGTTTTGGGCATTCGCGTATAACGTCGCAGCGATTCCACTTGCCGTGGCAGCTGTGTTGAACCCCGTGGTTGCCGGACTGGCAATGGCGTTCTCGTCAGTCTTTGTGGTGACTAACTCACTGCGTCTTCGGTCTTTTCGCCCCACCAGATAGCGAGCTGACCACGGACGAACTCATCCAGGGTGAGCTCGTCGGGATCGAACGCTCGGGAGTCGCGGTATGACTCCTGGAAGTAGGCGTTTCGGCGCTCCGCAGCCCACTCTCGGATTGCGTCGTAGGGGTCTTTAGGCATCGCGCTTTGCTTTTTGAGGGTGCGGACCACCCCTCGAATACCGAGAATCAACAGGGTGAGCCCCAATGCTCCGCCGAGACCAATGGTCCATCCGGCTAGAGCGAACGGAGAGACCACAATCGCGAAAAGGCCCAGAGCGGAGAGGGAAAACCAGTTTCCCAGCGCACGAGCCGGCAGAGGCGCAAGCCCTCGAAAGAAGGTGTACCAGGCAGTACCGTTTTCTTCCCACCAGGGCCAGAACTCAGGGATAGGAGGAGCGTCTGCATAGGGCTTCCACCCCGGCTCTGGCTCAAAGCCTTGATAGAGAGAAATCCACCGGGGGTGTGGGGTCCGCCACCCATCGGGTGGGTTGAACCGCAGGGGAAGAGTCCCGAGGTCGACCTGGCTTCTGATCACGCCTCGAGAGTAGCGGGCGCGGGTGGGGGTTTAACAAACATGGCCCCTAGTGCCACCAGTAAGGGAAAAATCGCCGCAAGCAGGCTCGCTCCCAGGTATGAGCCGGAGAACGAAAGCCCGAGCGCAAAATAGAGAGGCCCTAAGGCCGTTGAGGCAAGCCCAATCGACGTTGCAATCCCCCGGATTGCCCCAATGTGGCCACGCCCGTAGTAGCGCACGAACGCTGCCGCTTCGACCCCTCGGAGCGCGCCCATGGACGCCCCCAACAACAGGCCGAAGATGATGCCACTGATGCCCTCGGTCACCAACGGCAGGATGAGGAGGGTTCCACTGAGGGTGAGCATCGATCCGGCAACACCCCACCGCGGATCAATGCGATCCACGATGGCGCCCAGCCCCAATGTCGCCGCCACTGCCGCGACGGTCTGGGGAATGAAGTTTGCGGCGGCCTCCAGCGTGCTGAGCCCTTGCGCGCCGAGAATCGAAATGAGGTGGAAGGCGAGTCCCGTGGAGAGCATGCCCACCATGAACCCGGAGGACGCGAGCACCCAAAACATGCCAGTTCGCAGGGCCTGTCGGGACGTGTAACCAGATTCGGGCACGATCACGATGTGAGTCCCGGTCTCCGTGGTGGTCCGTGGGAGATCTTTGGGAAGTAGGAAGGCAATCGGCAGGACAATAATCGCGACCAGGGCGGCTTCGATTCGCCAGGCCGTGGCGATATCGGTCAGCGCGATCAGACGCTCCACTCCCACAGGAGCGAGAGAAATTCCTGCAGAGCCCACAGCTCCGACGATTCCTAACGCCAAACCAGGTTTGTGGGTGATGGTGCGGGCGATCAGAGTGGTGGCGGCCAGAGAAAGGGCTCCCTGCCCTGTCATGCGCAGTCCTACATAGGAGGCGGTGAGGCCGATGATGTCGGTAATGAAGCTCGCCAAAAACACCACAGTCATCAAGAGAAATCCGATAACGATGATGGCCCGCTTAGCGCCGTACTTATCGAGCAGTCGCCCGAGAATTGGCATGGTGAGCGCGCCGGTCAGGGTGGCAAGGAGGTAGCTAAACGAGATCGCCGTGCGATCGATGTCCAGGGATTCGATCAGGGGGTCGGTGAATGGGGAGAGCCCGGCAGTCTGACCGGGGAAGGTCATCGCCGTGAGCATGCTGCCTGCTGCCACAATCAAGGCCCACCAGACAAGCGGCTGCTTCGTCGACGCCGGCTTCTCGATCGGTTCCTGGTAGACGGGTATTGAGCCGGTTACGGGCAGAGGAATTTCACCTGTGGGAGGGTGGGCGCTCACGAGCGGCCACCGGGAATTCCGAGTTCCTGATGAAGTTGGCGAGGCGTATCAATTACACGGTGGGCTTGCTCCCACTCCGCCGGGCCACCGTAACCCCAGCGCACCAGAATCGTGTCAATCCCATGGTGTGCTGCGCCCTCGATATCGTGAATCCGGTCTCCCACCATGATTGCGTTATCGGTGGGCAGACCTTTCTGCCGGAGTCCCTCGAGCGCATCCTCGACCACTTCCGCTTTGGTCCCTCGGGTCTCATCATCTGCCGCACACGAAATCACGTCAAAGTAGTCCGAGAGCGTGAAGTGCTCCAACATGATGGTGGCGGGCGTGGTTGGCTTTGACGTGGCGATAGCGAGGTGAGCGCCAGCGTCTCGCAGCCCTCGAATGAGACCCGCAACACCGTCGAAAAGTTTCGCGTCGTAAACCCCTACATCGAGGTAGCGGCTGCGGTAAATGGTGACCGCCTCTCGCGCCTCTTCAGGGCTCATGTGGCCTCGAATTTCGAAAGATTGTGGCAGCGGCGGACCGACCCACCGCAGGAGCTCGCTCATGGCGGGAACCTCGCGACCCATTTCTTTCAGAGTGAACGCGATGGTGGACACGATTCCCGGGGCCGAATCGACCAGGGTCCCATCCAGATCAAGGAGGACGCTCTGGTATGTCAGCACTGGAAAAGCCTAGGGGATGAGGCCCTAGAACAAACGTTGGTGATGATCATCAATCCCGCGCATGTGGTCATAGTCAAGAACTAGGCATCGGATGCCACGATCCTCGGCCAGAGTGCGTGCTTGCGGCTTGATTTCTTGCGCGGCGTAGACCCCGCTCACGGGGGACAGGTGAGGGTCGCGGTTGAGGAGTTCCAGGTATCTCGTGAGCTGTTCAACGCCGTCGATGTCACCTCGGCGTTTGATTTCGACCGCTACGTGAGCACCGTCTGAATCGGTGGCAAGAATGTCGACTGGCCCGATAGCCGTCATGTATTCCCTTCGCACCAACGAGAAGCCCTCCCCGAGCAGTTCAATCTGTTCGGCCAGTAACTTCTGCAGATCCGCCTCCACTCCGTCTTTAATCAGTCCTGGATCCACGCCCAAGTGATGACTGTGGTCCGAATGGATTTCGTGGATGTTGACCATGAGCAGGTCCGAGGTCTTGTGGTGGAGGACCTTCCACGTTTCGATGACCCCGGCCTCGACCTGTTCGGCATCGGGCGTCAGAACCTCGAGTGAGCAGGGCGGGGGCATCCAGTTCAACGGTTTGTAACTGCCTCCGTCGGAGTGAATCAAGACACTTCCATCGCCCTTGACCATGATGACTCGGGTTGCGAGAGGAAGATGAGCGCTCAGTCGACCCGCGTAATCAACGGAGCAGGTTGCAATGACGAGCCGCATGGGCTTTCAGTGTAGAGGGTCTACTCGGTCGGTGGCTTCGCCGCCGGGGCGGCGAAGAACGCCAAGATAATCACTCCGACAACCACCCACAGTGCGGCAAGAATTCCGAAAGATTCGCCTAGCCCGCCGATGAGTGGCGGTCCGATGAGGAAGGCGCCATAGGCGACTGTGGCGACCGCAGAGACCCGTGCAGCACTTCCCTGCGGGTTATCGGCGGCAGCGGACATCCCCACGGGAAAACCGAGGGAGCTTCCCAGCCCCCACATCAAGGCGCCGAGGGCACTCAGGATAGGTTGCTCGACCAGGATCACGAGAGCCAATCCGGCTATCGCCATTGCCGCAGACCATTGCAACACCGGAACTCGACCGAACTTGTCGAGGAGGTAAACCCCACCGATACGGCCCGCCATCATCCCGAGCGTGAAGAACCCAAACCAGAGGGCGCCAATCGCGTTGGTTTGGTCTCTTCCATCGACGATCGCCAGAGCTAACCAATCGTTGGCTGAGCCTTCAGCGAATGCCATTCCCAACGCAATGATGCCAATGGCGAGAGTTCGAGGTTCTTTCCAGACGCGCAGGCGCTCAGCAAGGGTGGATCGTTGTTCAACTCCTTCGCTCGATGCCGCACCGCGGTCGTCCGTGATGACCCGGGAAACGAACCACAACACGGGGGCAAGGACGAGGGCCATAGCGATGGTGTGAGGGGCTATGCCGATGCCAAGAAAACTCATCACAGCGGAGAGGCCCGCACCGGCGACTGTCCCCAGGGACCAGAACGCGTGGAACCACGGCATGATGTTGCGGTTGACCGCCTTCTCGACAGCTGCCCCTTCGACATTCATCGCCACATCGGCAATGCCGTTTCCAGCACCGGCCATGATGATGGCGATAACGGTCAGTGCGTAGCTGGAGACCCAGGCTGATCCCACACCAATTCCTGCAAGGCCCAGGAGTCCCAGGAGACCAAAAAACAGGATGGTGTTGCGCTGCCCGATCCAGGCGATGATGTGGCTGGAGAAGACCAGGCCGCTCACCGCACCGAGCGCTCCAGTGAAGAGGAGAGCGGCGACCTCGCCCGTGGAAATATCGAGCCCATCACGAATCGCAGGCACACGGGCTAACCAGGTGGAGAAGCCCAGACCGTTGATGGTGAAGACGACAAAAAGTGCATTTCGCCATTGTGTGGGAGTCCGCGATTTAGCGTGATTCACCCGTCACCATCCATCTCTCGCCTCTGGCTCGAAGCCCCAAGGTAAGAGCTCTCGCACCAATGTAGCTGACGCCAAAGGCTGCTTCGAGCATCAGCAGGCCCCCCAGATTGACCCCCGAAACTTCCCACTGCGTGATCGATGCCAGCCAGAGAAAAGGGGCAAACATGACGACGTTGAGAACACCGGTGAGAGCTAAGTATTTGCCGTCGCCGGCGCCGATCAAAACACCATCGAGGACGAACACGAATCCCGACAAGGGCAGGGTCAGTGCCAGCAGAATCAGCACCACCACAAGAACTTCTCGCAGTGGCTCATCAGAGGTCATCACGAAGGGAAGGATGGGGGAGAGCAGACCGGTGACAATCGCCAGCATTCCTCCCCCCAAGAATCCCCACGACATCAGAGTTGAGGTCGTCTGGCGAACCGTCGGAATATCGCCAGATCCGAGATCGTGACCGACTAAGGCTTGAGCAGCGATGGCCAGAGCATCCAACGCGAGCGCTAGGAGGCTGAAGAGTGTGAACACGATGTGCCAGGCAGCTAGTTCCCGAGTTCCCAGTCCTGTTGCGACGACAACGGTGGCGATGAGGGCGACGCGCAAACTGAGTGTTCTCACGAACAACCAGCCGCCTGAGCGTGCTGCGGCCTTGATACCGAGCAAGCCCGGGAATAAAGAGACTCGGTGGGCTCTCGCCTCGCGAACCACGATGGCGAGAAAGACGGCAGCCATCGCCCACTGGGCGACTACTGTTCCGAGCGCTGATCCGATCAGGCCCAAGCCCAATCCGTATATGAGCAGTGCGTTGAGGCCTGCGTTTGCACTAAATCCGCCTACGGCAATCCAGAGGGGGGTACGCGTGTCCTGGAGACCCCGCATTAGCCCGGTCGCGGCAATCACCAGCAGCATGCCGGGGAGTCCCCACCAGGAGATGGACAAATACGAAACTGCACCGAGCGACACATCAGGGTCCGCACCAAACCAGCTGACAACCTGCGGTGTGACGCTGTACCCGAGAGCGCCCAAGACGGTACCGAGCCCGAGGGCGAGCCAGAGGCCATCGAGTCCGGCGGAGAGAGCTCCCGGTCGATTACCCGCACCTAGTCGCCTCGCCACGATCGGAGTTGTCGCATAGGCCAGGAAGATGAGGAGACCAATGATGGTCGTCAGTATGGTGCTGGCGAGACCGAGACTCGCGAGGGCGCTAGCTCCCAAGTGACCTACCATCGCGGTGTCGGTCAGCAAGAACAACGGCTCAGCAATCAGCGCGCCCAGAGAGGGAATAGCGAGCGCCAGAATTCGCTTTGTTAGAGAGGCATCGGGCACCTGCGTAGGCTACCGCCCAGCGCGCTCCCTGAATCGGTGATTAGGGTGTGTGGTGTGGCTACAAGCGGTATAGAAACTGACGAGCGGGACCCCTCCATTCACCCAGGAGATGATCTGTATCTCCATATGAACGGGCGCTGGATAGATCGCTCCCCTATCCCCGAGGACAAGGCTCGATTTGGTGCCTTCACCATCATCGCGGAAGAAGCAGAGAAGGCTGTTCGCGAGATTTTGGAGGAAGCAGCGAGCGCCCCAGTGGGCACAGATGCCAGAAAAGCGGGAGACCTTTTTACGAGCTTCATGGACGAGGACCGTATAGAGCAGCGTGGCCTCGCACCCCTGCAGGCGGTCATGGAACAGATTGCCGAGGCTCACGCGGAAGGTAGAGAGGCTTTGCTGGCCCAGCTCGGTCGCCTTGAGCGAGGTGGTAGCGAAGGACTCTGGCAGCTCTTCATCGACAACGACCCCGGAGATCCTGAGAAGTATGTGATGTTTCTTGAGCAGGGTGGAATCGGCTTACCTGACGAGTCCTATTACCGAGACGAAGCTTTTCAGCAGATTCGAGACGCCTATCGTGCGCACCTGGAACGAGTCTTCGCGCTGACAGGTATGACTGACGCCGGGGAGCGTGCCGCAAGAGTTTTGGCGCTGGAAACCGGTGTGGCGTCGCACCATTGGGACAACGTGCGGTCCCGGGACGCAGAAGCCACCTACAACCCGACCACCCTGAGCGACCTTCGCTCCACGTTGGCAGGGATGTCCTTTGACACCTGGCGCGAAGCGTCGGGAATTGCCGAGGACAAGTTGGCGCAGGTGATTGTTCGCCAACCGAGTTTTGTCAGCGCCCTCGCGGAACTGTGGGAGTCAGAGAGCATGGACGCCCTGCGGGATTGGATGCTGTGGGGGGTCATCAGGTCTTTCTCCCCTTATCTGAGCGCAGATCTTGTGGAGGCGCATTTCGACTTTTTCGGCAAGACGCTCTCGGGAACCCCGAAAATGCGGCCCCGCTGGAAAAGGGCGGTGTCGTTTGTTGAGGGCGTGATGGGCGAAGCAGTGGGGAAGCTCTATGTGGAGCGCCATTTCCCGCCGCAGGCAAAGGCTCAAATGGACAAGCTGGTCCAGACACTGCTCGAGGCCTATCGGGAAAGCATTCAGTCGCTGACCTGGATGAGCGAGGAGACAAAGAAGAAGGCTCTGGAAAAGCTTGCGACGTTCAATCCCAAGATTGGGTATCCGGATAAGTGGAAAGAGTATTCCGCTCTTGAGGTGAGCGCGGATGACCTGTGGGCAAACGTTATGGCCGGACATGAGTTTGAGTTCCAACGGGAACTGAGAAAAATCGGGTCACCACTGGATCGGGACGAGTGGTTTATGACCCCCCAAACGGTCAATGCGTATTACAACCCCGGCTTCAATGAGATTGTCTTTCCTGCGGCCATCCTGCAGTATCCCTTCTTTGACCCCGAGAGGGACGCTGCCTCGAACTACGGAGCGATTGGTGCTGTCATTGGTCACGAAATTGGGCATGGCTTTGACGACCAGGGTTCTCGATTCGACGGCCATGGGCGACTCCACAACTGGTGGACTGATGAGGACCGGGTCGCGTTTGAGGAGCGAACGCGAGTGCTGATTGATCAGTTCAATGCATTGAGCCCCAAAGACCTTCCCGAGCACACTGTCAATGGCGAGCTGACGATTGGTGAGAACATCGGTGACCTGGGCGGATTGGCCATCGCCTGGAAGGCATACCTGCTCTCACTCGAGGGTTCTGAGCCTCCCGTTGTCGAGGGGATGTCTGCACAGGAGAGGTTCTTCCTCTCGTGGGCGCAGTCCTGGAAGCTGGCAGTCAGGACAGAAGAAGCCAAGCGGCTACTCCAGATCGACCCTCACTCACCCTCAGAATTTCGATGCAACCAAATTGCTCGTAACCTGGATGAGTTCTATGAGGCCTTTGGCGTCACCCCAGAGCATGAGCTGTGGCTTGACCCCGAGGACCGAGTGAGCATCTGGTAATCGCCAGAAAACCCCGCTACGCTGTGGGCAATAGGAATACATTCCAAAATTGGAATACATATCGGAGGCTTTTATGAAGAGCAAGATTCTCTTCGTTTTTGGTTTGGCTGTGGGCTATGTGCTGGGGACCCGCGCTGGCCGGGAACGTTATGAGCAGATCAAAGCAGGTGCGGAAAAGGTTTGGATGGATCCCAGAGTGCAGGAGCAGGTCCACACGGTGGAGGAGTTCGTGAAGGACAAAGCTCCGGACCTTGCCGACAAGGCGACGACAGCCGCGAAGAAAGTTGCCACAACAGTGCGTAACGCTCGCGGAGAAAAAGGCGCGTAGTTTCAGTGAGCGAACCCCAGGGAGCTCGGTCACGAGCGAAAGGTAAGTCGTTCCTTTCGCTCATCACTGATGTCCCTCATCTCATCTCGCAACTCATTAGAGCCGAGATTGAGTTGCTGAAAGCCGAGCTGGTGTCGAAGCTCAAAGCAGTCGGAATTGGCCTCGGGCTTTTCGTCATCAGCTTGTCGCTGATTCTGTTGGCGCTCTTGTTGCTGATTTTTGCGGGAGTCT
>CAYGLJ010000018.1:0-18958 GCA_964350865.1 uncultured Microbacteriaceae bacterium | reverse complement strand
CCAGCGGCGATCGCCGCAAACCACGCATGGGCAAAGGCGGCAAGCCCGCAGCTCCCGTGAAGTCCATCACCGTGGGCGTCATTGATTACAAGGACGTCGCCACGCTTCGCCGCTTCATCTCGGAGCGTGGGAAGATTCGTAGCCGTCGTATCACCGGCGTCTCTGTCCAGGAGCAGCGTCTGCTCGCTAAAGCCATTAAGAACGCACGCGAAATGGCCTTGTTGCCTTACGCCGGTGCGGGACGCTAAGGAGCGAACCAATGACAAAGCTTATTTTGACTAATGAGGTCGCAGGCCTTGGTTCCGCGGGAGACGTCGTCGACGTCAAGAACGGGTACGCTCGCAACTTCCTGATCCCTCAGGGTTTTGCTGTCGCGTGGAGCAATGGTGGCCAGAAGCAGGTCGACCAGATTCGTTCAGCGCGCGAGGCGAAGGTCATGGCCTCTCAAGAGGAGGCGCAGTCTCTCAAGGACAGGCTGGAAAAGGCACCCATCGCTCTGAGCGCTAAAGCTGGCTCTGAGGGTCGCCTCTTCGGATCTGTAACACGCAACCACATCGCTGCGGCGATTGAGGCCGCGGGCATCGCTGGTGTCGACAAGCGATCGATCGAGATTCTCAAGCCGATCAAGTCGACGGGTCCAGCCGAGGTCGTCATCAAGATTCACGACGGCGTTATTGCCACCGTCACTCTCTCGGTTAAGGCGGAAAAGTAAAACTTTTCTTGCTCGGGTGGGGCCTCTCTTCGTGAGGGGCCTTCACCATTTAAGGGTACCTTTCTCCACACAGACCCCCCTACCACACTGAAGTCTAAACCGGTGCTTTATACAGATTCACACAGTCCTAAATGTAAGTTTTCATGCTCGATAAATCGCTATTTAGTGGCCAAAATTGCTTCTCGAGCCTTCTGATAATCCCCATTTTATCCACAGGCCTCCCGGCGTTTCTCGACCTTAGTGCACAGAGTTATCCACAGGCCTGATTGTGCCCGATATGCGGCGTCCGTAAGGTGAAAACAAGTTTAGAGAGCAGAGCTCGACCAGGGCTCTGAGAGTCTCCCCGTGGCGTCAGTCGATGGTGATAGACCTGGGGGAGACGCATCCCACAGTGGGTGTTCGATGCGCGAAAAGAGAAGGAGGTGCCCGTGTCCATAGCCCAGCTCGGCATCGTCCCCGACTCCCCCTCGGACCGCGGATACGGCGGAGATCGGACCCCGCCCCACGACGTGCTCGCAGAGCAGAGCACGCTCGGTGGAATGCTTCTGAGTAAGGACGCGGTTGCTGACGTCATTGAAGTGGTCCGTGGTCGCGACTTTTATCTACCCAAGCACGAGATCATTTTCGATGCGCTGCTGAACCTGTATTCGCACGGGGAACCCACTGACGTTATTACCGTCTCCGAGGAGCTCACCAAGACTGGAATGCTCTCCCGGGCTGGCGGTGTCGACTATCTGCACACCATCGTCTCTGTGGTTCCCACAGCAGCGAGTGCTGGGCACTACGCCGCCATCGTTGCGGACAAGGCAGTGTTGCGTCGTTTGGTGGACGCCGGTACTCGGATCGCCAACATGGGCTACGCCAGCGAGGGAGAGGTCACCGATTTGGTGAACACCGCCCAGACCGAGATTTACCAGGTCGCCGGAGGTGTCGAGGCAGAGGATTACGTTCCGCTTACCGAGGCCGTTTCTGCCGCCGTGGATGAAATCGAAGCTGCTCGTAGTCGTGATGGACAGATGGTGGGTGTTCCGACCGGATTTGCCGACTTGGATGGCCTCATGAACGGCCTGCACCCAGGGCAGCTTGTCCTGATTGCCGCTCGTCCTGCTTTGGGTAAGTCGACTCTTGCTCTCGACCTTGCTCGCAACGCAGCAATCCGTTACAAGCAACCCACGATTTTTTTCTCCCTGGAAATGGGCAAGTCTGAAATTGCCATGCGCTTGCTTTCTGCAGAGACTTCGATCCCACTCCAGAAGATGCGTAAGGGAATGGTGGAAGCCAGGGATTGGACCACCATTGCATCGACCAGAGGTCGTATTGAGTCCGCGCCTCTCTACATCGATGACAGCCCCAACATGACGTTGGTGGAGATTCGCGCCAAGGCACGTCGGTTGAAGCAGCGAGTTGGTCTCAAGATGATCGTGATCGACTACTTGCAGTTGATGACCGCCGGCAAGAGGGTGGAATCTCGTCAGCAAGAGGTAAGCGAGTTTTCTCGGGCGCTGAAATTGTTGGCCAAGGAGCTTCAGGTCCCTGTTGTGGCGCTATCTCAGCTGAATCGTGGCCCCGAGCAGCGCTCAGACCGCAAGCCGCAATTGAGTGACCTGCGCGAATCCGGATCTTTGGAGCAAGATGCTGATGTCGTCATCCTTCTCCATCGCGATAGCGCCTATGAGAAGGACAGCCCGCGCGCTGGAGAAGCAGATCTGATCGTCGCCAAGCACCGTAACGGCCCCACGGACACCATTGTGGTTGGGTTCCAAGGCCATTACTCACGCTTCGCTGATATGCCGAAGGTCTAGATGGTTCTGGGGGCGTCCAACCCTCATTACGCTGGAGGGGTGGTAGCCCAGACCCGACAATCGCCAACTCTCCCCTACTACGTGGTGTCGGCGATGCGAGCAATCATCGTGCTCATCACCGGCCTTGTGATCACGTTCACTCCGGGACACTCTGCGCGTTTTGGTTTGGTGGCTCTGGGAATCCTCGGGGTCGTGAATGCTGTCGGTCTAGGGCTTGTGGCGCTTGGCCTCTCTGCTACAGAAACCGGGAGGGGGCTGCACCTATGGCAGTCTTTGGTCTCGCTCGCGGTAGGCGCCCTGGTATTGGCTCTTCAGGAAGCAGGCATGATTTTGCTCTTGTGGGCGCTCGTGTTTTGGGCCCTTCTGGTCGGCGTGGCGGAGGTGTTTTACGGCGCTCGCTTAGCCAGAGGTGATGCGCTTCGGCGTGACTGGATTACTCAGGGAGCAATGACGGTCATCCTGGGTGTTGTGGTCCTCTTTCAGCCCGCAGACAGTGTGGCTGTTGTCGGTTTCCTAGGTGCGTGGGCTATCGTCCAGGGTGTCTACTTGGCCATTGCCAGCGTTGCACTTCGGTTCCCAACCACATCAAAGGATCACTCCCATGACTGAGCCCACACGGCGTCAGAAGCTTCGTCCGATCGAATACGTCATGCTCTCGGGAGTGATGGCGTTGTTTGCCGGACTGGTTGTCCTGATGGTGACGCGGGACCTTCTCCTTGCAATCATCGGTAGCGGCTTGATCTTTATCGTGGTCATCATTGGAATTGCGATGTTGCTCCTGGCAGTGTCGCCCAACTCAACTCCCGATGGTGAAAAAAGCTCTCCAGGGACAGGAAACGACTAGGCCTCAGTCGAGATAGTCGACAAGCGCGGACGCAAGGCCCACGTAGCCTTCGGGGGTGAGCTCCGACAAGCGCTTCTGTGCAGCCTCGGAGATATCAAGCCCTTCAACGAAAGCGATGAGTGCGCTGGCGTCGACCTTGTGTCCACGGGTCAACTCTTTGACGATTGCATAAGGGTCCGTCTCTGCAGAATTGCCGCGCACGATCTCTGCTCGCATGACTGTCTGGATGGCCTCGGCAAGAACTTCCCAGTTCGCCGCAAGGTCGGCGGCGAGAGCACCCTCGTCGAGGGAAATCTCGTGGAGGCCCCTCTGCAGATTGGTGAGGGCAAGCAGCGAGTGCCCGAACCCCACACCAATGTTGCGTTGAGTGGTCGAGTCGGTCAGGTCCCTTTGCAGTCGTGATGTCACCAGCGTGGCGGCAAGCCCCTCCAACAGTGAGCTGGAAATTTCCAGATTGGCTTCAGCGTTCTCGAAGCGAATGGGGTTGATCTTGTGAGGCATTGTCGACGACCCCGTTGCACCGGGTTCGGGAATCTGGGTGAGATATCCCACAGAAATGTAGGTCCAGACGTCGGTCGCAAGGTTGTGAAGAATGCGGTTGGCATGAGATATCGCGGTGAAGAGTTCCGCGGCGGCATCGTGCGACTCGATTTGAGTAGTCAGAGGGTTCCAGGTGAGGCCAAGCCCCTCGACGAAGTTCTTGCTCACGATTGGCCAGTTCACACCGGGCTCTGCCACCACGTGGGCTGAGAACGTTCCTGTTGCCCCGGAGAATTTGGCCAGATACGGCACTCGCACGATGCGCTCGCGCACGCGAGACAGCCTGCCAACAAAGACGGCGAGTTCTTTTCCAAACGTTGTGGGGGTGGCGGGCTGACCGTGTGTCTTGGCCAACATTGGAGCGTCTCGCCAGCTTCGAGCAAGCTCGGTCAGTCGAGCAATCACACTGTCGAAAGCCGGAAGCCACACATGGGCAAGAGCGTCCCGGGTTACCAGGGCGTAGGAGACGTTGTTGATGTCCTCACTCGTGCACCCAAAGTGAACGAGCTCACTCAAACTCTCGAGCTGCTGGGCCTTGAGCACGTCTCGAACGTAATACTCGACGGCTTTGACATCGTGTTTGGTGACGGCCTCGAACGCCGCAATTTGGGCGATGTCCTCCGGTCCAAAGTTGGCAACAACTGATCGCAGAGCGTCGACCGCCGATGCGGGAAGTGGACTTGCACCGGCCACTCCCTCCTTACAGAGCGTAATCAGCCACTCGATTTCCACGGTGACACGGGCTCGGTTGAGTGCCGCCTCTGAGAAGTATTCGCCGAGAGCTTCCGTGGCCTGGCGGTAGCGTCCATCCAGCGGGCTGAGGGGTTGGTGGCCCAAGGGCGACATGGTCACCTTCCTTGTCTGGGAGATTTCCCGCTCACCATTCTTCCCTATTTTGCTGTCCACCGGGGAGTGGCGCCCAGGTTTTGTGTGGTCTGTGCAGTCCCGGACTGACTCGTCCCAAGCCTCGGGCCACACTCCTCGGGGGAGAACAGTGATGGATGACGCATATCGGGCTGGCCTGCATGCAGGTGAACTTCGCCGGATTGCTCTCGAGCTCGAGCGTTCGTTACCCACCGGCGAGTGGAGAGGCCCTTCTGAACTTGAATGCCGTCTGCGGGTCATGGACATCCACGCTGATCTCCATCGAGTGGCGCGCCTTCTCGACATCGCTGCTCGGGAGGGGGGCTGATGGGCGAAAACCCCTTTTGGATACATGACCCCGCTACCGTCACGGTCTCCGATGAGTTCGTGTACGCACTCTTAGGGACTCTTGATCGCCATGCAGCGGGATTGACTCTTATCTGGAGCGATCTCGCCCCCAGGGATAACCCTGCGACCTCCCGTCTCGAGATACCCAGCGTGCCGCGGGTGGACCTCAGTTCTGCCCGCCATGTGCTCAGCGAATCACTGGATGATCTCACGTGGCTCCGCCGCGCTCTCCTTGCTTATGCCCAGGCAACAGCGGATCAAGAGCGCGCTCGCGCAGAGGCGTGGGGTGAGCCGGCCGAACGAGCGCTGGCTCTTGGGTTGTCGTTGATGAGCGGAGCTGGTGTGGGAGGAGCGCTAGGTTCCAACCCGATAGGTCATGCAGCGGGCACTATCGGAGGGGGGATCCCTCGCGAGCACAAAGTTGTGGTGACTGAATCGACCGGGAAACCGCAGGTGGCCTACGCCCCACAGTCGGTGGGCGATCGGGTCGCACGCATTCCTTCGACAGAATCACCGATACGTGTCGAGCGATATGTCGACGAAGCAGGAATAGCTCACTCGGAGGTATATGTCGCGGGAACCCATGACTGGGGGTTTGGCACGACCGCGGAACCCTTTGATATGAACAGCAACATCGCCCTTGTGGCGGGGATTCCTGCAGCATCGTTGGTTGGTGTTCGTAATGCGATGACGCGCGCGGGGATCAGGAAAGGCGAAAGGGTGACCTTCACGGGACACTCTCAAGGGGGCCTGATTGCTGCCCGCCTGGCGGAATCCGGAAGGTACCAAACAACCGGGCTCATCGTGGTGGGATCCCCTACAGGCACGCTCAGCATCACGGGGGGATATCCAGCCCTTGCGCTCCGCCACACCGATGACGTGGTTCCGCGCCTTGGCGGGAGTGATCAAGGGTCGGGGTTTACCACTATCGAGAGATCGAGCACGAGCTCAGTGGGGGATGTGGCCAGTGCCCACAAGAAGTCAGGGTACGTAGGGATGGCTCGGGATCTCGATACATCGCCAGCTGCGGCACACCTGCCCGAGATACCGAATGCGTCAGGGACTACTCAGGCGCGGGTTTTCAGCGCACAGCGGATGGGCGGTTAGCGGCGCTTGCCGACCAAAGGTCGCAACACCATGCCAATAATCCAGCTCGAAAGGCTCAGGACGAGAGCCCCGATGATTCCCCAATAGAAGTCTTGGACAAACAGTCCGAAGCCCAACCACTGCGACACCAGAGTCACTAACAACAGCAACAGGGCATTCACCACGAGAGCTATCAGCCCCAGCGTGAGCACATACAGAGGGAACGCAACAATGCGGATGGCGTTGCCCACAATCCCGTTGATGAGACCAAACACAAACGCGATGAACACGTAGCTCACAATGAGTTCAAGGCTTGGCCCACCCGCAATGACAGGCTCACCTTCGGCGTAAGCGACCATGGTGAGACCGGGAACAATCCACACCGCAATAGCAAGCGCTACGGAATTAACCAGGAGTCGAATCAGAAAACGAAGCATGGTCTAACTATGCCCGCTCGCTCTCTCTCGCGCCAATGGTGTGTGCGACGAACAGCATTCTCACGACGTCGTTGTGATGAGGCAATGGATGAAAGGAAGATGTGCGCCGCTAGATTAGAGCCATGCCCTACACCGATGCCACCTTGCGCCTCCTGGCACCAGATGGGCAGCTTGTTCATACGGATCGCAATGAGGTCTACCACCAGGCGATCGCGAACCTCACTGAAGCGGAGCTTCTGGAGTTCTACCGTGTGATGACGGTGGTCCGCCGATTTGATGTTGAGGCGGGAAACCTCCAGAGACAGGGTCAGATGGCTCTCTGGGTCCCCAGCATCGGCCAGGAAGCTGCGCAGGTCGGGTCAGGCTTCGCCACTCGCTCTCAGGACAATATTTTTCCTGCCTACCGAGAGCACTCCGTCGCGTACCTCAAGGGACTAGATCTTCTCGACATCATTCGCATGTTGCGCGGAATCACCAACGGCGGATGGGACCCCAAGACTTCACAGAACTTCCATCTCTACACCCTGGTGATTGGGTCGCACACTCTTCATGCCACGGGCTATGCCATGGGTATTGGATTTGATGGCAAGTGTGGGTCAGGGGACCTCGATTCGGATGAAGCCGTCCTGGTGTACTTCGGGGATGGTGCCACGAGCCAGGGCGATACCAATGAGGCCATGATTTTTGCCCAGAGTTACCAAACACCGCAGGTCTTCTTCTTGCAAAACAATCACTGGGCGATTTCCGTACCTGTTCGTGTTCAATCTCGAACACCATTGTTTGAGCGTGCGGCGGGATTCGGGCTTCCCAGTATTCAAATCGATGGCAACGACGTGTTGATGAGTTATGCCGCCACTCGCTTATCCATGGACGCTGCCCGGTCTGGTCAAGGCCCTCACTTCATCGAGGCCCTCACCTACCGCATTGGCGCTCACACCACCAGCGATGACCCGACGAAGTATCGGGATGAGGATGAGCTGGCATTTTGGCAAGCCCACGATCCGATCGATCGCTACCGCTTGTATCTCCAGGGGCGGGGTGTCCAGGAAAGTTTCTTCGAGCAGGTCGCCACGGAGGCTGAGGACTATGCCGCTGATATTCGTCAGCGAACCCTTGCGCTCGAGTCGCCGCCGATGGCGGAGATTTTCCAGCACGTGTTCACTGACCCTCACCCCGTTATCGAGGCAGAGCACGAAGCGCTCGAGGCCTATATGGCGTCCTTTGAGGAGGCCGGAGGATGACCGAATTCCCGCTCGCGAAAGCCATCACTGAAGGCTTGAAAGCCGCGATGTCCCAGGACCCATCCGTGATGTTGATGGGGGAAGATATCGCTCAACTTGGTGGAGTATTCCGCGTCACCGAAGGCCTCCAAGAAGAATTTGGCCCTAACCGAGTGATTGACACTCCCCTGGCGGAGTCGGGGATCGTGGGAACGGCTATTGGCCTGGCCATGCGCGGATATCGGCCGGTCTGTGAGATCCAGTTTGATGGTTTTCTCTACCCGGCATTTGACCAAATCGTCACCCAGCTGGCGAAACTCACGGCTCGGCATGAGGGGACACAATCCTTCCCCGTTGTCATCCGGATTCCCTATGGCGGACACATCGGGGCTGTTGAGCACCATCAGGAAAGCCCGGAAGCCTATTTCGCTCACACCGCAGGGCTTCGGGTGGTGTCCCCGGCGACCCCGCACGACGCGTACTGGTTGATTCAGGACGCGATCGCTTCGAATGACCCGGTCGTTTATCTTGAGCCCAAGAGTCGTTACTGGCACAAGGGACCCATTGACACAACGACCGCCGGTGCTCAGATGGGACAGGCTCGAGTAGTTCGTCAGGGTAGCGATGCGACGCTTATTGGTCACGGCGCGATGGTCAGCGTGATGCACCAGGCAGCTGAGATAGCTCAGAGCGAGGGTGTGAGCCTTGAGTTGATCGACCTGCGCTCATTGTCCCCCATTGATTACGACACGATTCTTGACTCCGTTCGTCGCACGGGTCGCGCCATTGTGGCTCAGGAGGCGCCGGGAAACGTCAGCGTGGGTAGCGAGATCGCCGCAACTCTCACAGAGAAAGCGTTCTATGTCATGGAGGCGCCTGTTCTTCGGGTGAGTGGGTTCAACACTCCCTTCCCGCCGGCCAGGCTCGAGTCTCTGTATCTCCCCGATGCGGACCGCATACTTGACGCGGTGGATAGAAGCCTGGCTTACTGATGGCTAGCGCGTAAGGAGCAACCGTGTCGCACTTTACTTTTCCTCTGCCCGACGTTGGCGAGGGTTTGACCGAGGCAGAAATCGTGAGCTGGCGGGTCAAGCCGGGTGACGAGGTCGCAGTGAACCAGGTTGTCTGCGAAATCGAGACCGCGAAGTCACTCGTTGAACTGCCTTCTCCCTTCCACGGAGTAGTCAAAGAGCTCCTGGTGAGCGAGGGAGACACGGTCCAGGTTGGAACTCCGATTATCAGCGTGGAAGGCGATGGCGAAGATTCGACTCCGGACACCGGAGTGACGGATGCAATCGGTGACGTCGAGAGCAGTGTCACCCACGAGGCAGCTGAACCCAAGAACCTCGTGGGGTATGGCACCGGCCCCTCCACTCCCACGTCTCGTCGCAAGCGGGCGCAGGCTCCCGCGGACGCTCCAGTGGTGACTCCTGCCCCGGCCGCGCGGGCGGATCTTCCGCTCGCGGACTCGAGTCCCGTTATCGCTAAGCCCCCGATTCGTAAGTTGGCCAAGGACCTGGGCGTGAGTTTGGAGTCCGTCACGGGTAGCGGTATCGGCGGCGAGATTCTTCGCGATGATGTCATTCGTCACGCTGGCCAGGCAACAGTGTTTCGGAACTTGGAAACCCCGGAGTGGCCAGAAAATCGTGAAGACCGCATCCCGGTCAAAGGTGTGCGCAAAGCTATTGCCCAGGCGATGGTCAAGAGCATGTTTACCGCCCCACACGTCTCAGTGTTCGTGGACGTCGATGCCACCAGAACGATGGATTTCGTCAAGCGGCTTAAAGCGTCGCCGGATTTTGCAGGTATCAAGGTGTCGCCTCTCTTGGTGATGGTGAAAGCCATGATTTGGGCGGTTCAGCGAAACCCCACGGTCAACTCGACCTGGACCGAAGAGGAAATCATCGTCCACCACTTCGTCAACATGGGTGTCGCAGCGGCAACACCTCGGGGGCTGATCGTTCCAAACGTCAAAGAGGCGCAGTCTTTGAGCCTTCGGGACCTGGCGATGGCGTTGGAAAAACTGACTCTCACGGCACGCGAAGGAAAGACCACACCAGAGGAGATGTCCGGGGGAACTATCACGATCACCAACTTGGGCTCGTTTGGCGTGGACACCGGAACTCCGATCTTGAACCCAGGTGAGGTGACGATCGTTGCGCTGGGGACGATCAAACCGAAGCCCTGGGTGGTCAATGGTGAGATTCGAGCCCGAATGGTGACCACCGTCGCGGCGAGTTTTGACCATCGGGTGGTGGATGGTGATGTCGCCAGCAAGTTTGTGGCCGATGTTGCCGCAGTGATGGAAGAACCCGCCCTGCTCCTTGATTGAGTTTGACAATCATTCTCATTAAGGATTAGTCTCATCCTCATGAGACCATCACTTCTTGTCGCTGGCGCAGCCGCCACCGTTCTTGTCCTCGCATCGTGCTCTCCTGGCACTCAGGAAGACCCAGCAGATACCTCTGCCGATACTTCTCCCACCGCCGCACAAGCGCAGGACGCTCCCTCAGTGGTGGTCACGACAACTGTGCTCGGCAGTGTGGTGGGAGAGATTCTTGCCTGCGCTGTGGGTGATGACTCGTCAATGACCGTCCTCATGCCTATTGGCGCGGACCCCCATGACTTCCAGGCATCCTCAGCCCAGGTCGCCCTCATGGCCGGCGCGGATCTTGTGGTTGTTAATGGCTTAGGTCTGGAGGAGGGCGTGTTAGACGCTGTGGAGAACGTTGAAGCAGATGGTGTACCGGTGCTGGAAATTGCAGCCCTCGTCGACCCCCTCCCGTTTGGAGAAGGACACTCTGAGGACAAAGCTGACGAAGAGTCCCACGATGACCATGGGCACGAGGATGAGCACGCCGAGGAAGAGTCCCACGACGACCACGGGCACGGGGAATTTGACCCCCACTTCTGGTTCGACATGGAACGCATGGCGCTTGCCGCAGAGCTGATCGGTGCGGAGCTTGAAGTGAACGGTGACCAGACCTTTGCTTCCTGTGGCGAAACGGTTGCTGCAGAGATTCGCGCTACTGAAGCCGTTGTCGCGGAGGGTCTGTCGAGTGTCCCCGAAGCCAACCGAGTATTGGTGACTGATCACGATGCACTGGGATACCTGGCGGAGCGTTATGACTTCGAGGTGGTCGGCGTTGTCATCCCCGGTGGTTCGACGCTGGGTGATGCCAACTCGAGCGACCTCGCGGAATTGGTCGCGACCATTCAGGACGAGGGAGTGCGAGCCATCTTTGGTAGCACCGCTGGCTCACCTGCCTTGCTCGAGACCCTCGCGGACGAGGTGGGAGGAAGCGTCCAGGTTGTGGAGCTTTTCGTGGGGAGCTTGGGCGGTCCGGGGTCCGGTGCGGAGAGTTACGCCGAGATGATGACGACTAACGCAACACGAATTGCTGCCGCGCTGGCAGACTGAGCACTGTGGAGTGGTGGTTAGCGCCTTTTGAGCTGGGATTTCAGCAGCGTGCGCTAATCGGTGGCATGCTCGCCGCCCTCATGGCCTCCACCGTGGGCACCTGGTTGGTGCTGCGCGGAATGAGCTTTTTTGGTGACGCCTTTGTGCACGGGGTTATTCCGGGTGTGGCTGCCGCGGTTGTTCTCGACATTAACCCGCTCTTGGGAGCTGCCGTGGCGGCAGCCATCATGGTGTTCGCCATCGAGTTGGTGCAACGCAAGACCGTGCTCGGCGAGGACACGTCTATTGGTCTGTTGTTTGTCGGAATGCTGGCACTGGGTGTGGTCATCATCTCCCGTTTGGACTCATATTCCGGGAGCCTCACCAGCATCCTCTTTGGAGATGCACTCGGTGTCACCTGGAGCGACATTGCTGGGCAGCTGGTTGTCCTCGGCATCGTGGTCATTGTCTCCACTGTCCTCTACCGTCCCTTGATTACCTTGAGCCTGTCTCGCGACAAAGCCGAGCTGTTAGGGATGCGACCGGGTCTTGCGCATGCTGCGCTATTGGTGTTGATTGCCCTGGCTGTTATTGGGAGCTACCAATCGGTTGGAACGCTGTTGGTCTTCGGTCTCCTTGTTGGCCCACCCGCTGCCGCAAGCCTGTTATCGCGAACCATCTCCCGCATGATGGTGATTGCTGCGGTGATTGGTGTGATTTCTGTCTGGATAGGTCTCACCATTAGTTACTACTGGGGTACGGCTGCCTCGGCAACAATGGCGCTGGTGCCGATTGTCCTGTTCTTCGCTGTCTTGACGGTGAAGAACATTGTCGACTCCGCGAGAGCGCGGGTGAGCGCATGAGTGATGTCATTAGCGGCCAGGACGTTGTCATCGTCCGGGAAGGCCAGGTTGCTCTCGCCTCCTCTACTTTCAGAGTTCCTGAAGCAGCCATCACCGCCGTGATTGGGCCTAACGGAAGTGGTAAGTCCACGCTCTTGCACGCGGCGACCGGTCTGTTGCCCCTGGAATCCGGGAGTATCGAGGTTCTGGGAAAAACCCCCGTCGAGGCTCGACGCGAGGTCGCCTACGTGGTTCAACATATGAACGTGAATCCGGGAATTCCCATGACTGTGCGAGAGGTAGTGTCCATGGGTCGCTATCCCACCACTGGCCTCCTGAAGCGCCTTGGCGCAGCAGACAAAGCCCAGGTCACTGACGCGATGGCGTTGCTGCGCATTGACGACCTTGCCGATCGCCAGGTGGCGAGGCTGTCGGGGGGTCAGCGGCAACGCGTGTTTGTGGCCCAAGCTCTCGCCCAAGACCACAGAGTCTTGTTCATGGACGAACCACTCACGGGTCTCGACATTCAATCCGCCCAGACGATTGACGACATCATGCATGAAGAACCTGCCCGCGGATGCTCAGTGGTGTTCACCACCCACGATCTCGAAGAAGCTCGCGCCGCTGACCACGTGATCCTGGTGAGCGGTTACGTGGTTGCCGATGGCGCACCGGAGGACGTGCTCACACCCGAGAACCTGGCCACGGCGTATGGTTTGGGACTGCTTCACCCCGAGAACACCGCAGGACTGGGCATAATTGATGACGCCCACGATCCGCACCACAACCATGAGCCGGACAACCAGTGATGAAACGCAATACGAAGCAGCGGGAAGAAGTGTGGCAGGCGCTGGAGTCAACACCAGAGTTCGTGAGCGCCCAAGAGTTGCACCAGAAGTTGCGTAGCGCCGGGTCGACCATTGGTCTGGCTACCGTGTATCGGACTCTAAACGCACTGGCGGAGGAGGGAAGCGCTGATGCGCTCAGTATCGAAGGCGAGAATCTCTTCCGTGCGTGTTCCCCTGGACACCACCATCACCTGATTTGCCGGGAATGTGGGACAACAACCGAGATTGAAGCGGGCGAGGTCGAGGCCTGGGCTAAGTCGATTGCCCACAAACACGGCTACGGAGAACCCCAGCACATCGTGGATATCTTTGGGACCTGCCCCAGCTGCCAATCAGGGGTTGCTCCTAGCCCATAGAGCGCGTACAGTAGGGGTTTGGTTCAGCCACCTAGCGCTGTATCTTGTGCGCACAGAGGCCTCATCTCTTCGGAAATAAGTCTCTGGTTGCGTGCCGACAAGTGACCTTGGGTAGGGCAGTAGTCCTACGGTAGCGATAACAGGAGGAAACATGGCAGCAGTCTGCCAAGTGACCGGAGCCACCCCTGGTTTTGGACACAACATCTCACACTCGCACCGCCGCACGAAGCGTCGGTTCGATCCGAACATCCAGAAGAAGACGTACTTTGTGCCGTCTCTGAAGCGCAACGTTACGTTGACGCTGTCAGTGAAGGGAATCAAGACCATTGATGCCCGCGGTATCGAGTCCGTCGTTGCCGAGCTGCTCGCTCGTGGGGAGAAGATCTAATGGCTAAAGCACAAGACGTTCGCCCCATCATCAAGCTTCGTTCCACCGCTGGTACGGGCTACACCTATGTCACCCGTAAGAACCGTCGTAACGATCCTGACCGTCTGGTCTTGAAGAAGTACGACCCCGTAGTGCGTCAGCACGTCGAATTCCGCGAGGAGCGTTAAGCATGGCTAAGAAAAGCAAGATTGCGCGCAACGAACAGCGCAAGGTAATCGTTGAGCGTTATGCCGAGAAGCGTCTCGAGCTCAAGAAGGCACTGGTCGACCCCAATGGAACCGACGAGTCGCGTGAAGCAGCCCGTCTCGGTCTGCAGAAGCTTCCTCGCAACGCGTCTCCCGTTCGCGTCCGTGGACGTGACGCCATTGATGGTCGCCCTCGTGGTTTCCTGAGCAAATATGGCGTTTCCCGTGTCAGATTCCGCGAAATGGCACACCGGGGCGAATTGCCGGGCATTACGAAGTCCAGCTGGTAACTTTTTTGGTGGCTCGGGAGTGATTCTGGGCCGAGCCGAAATACCTACCAAGTCCGAGGAGGACAACGTTATGAATCGCTCAGAACTTGTTGCAGCAGTTGCTGCGCACACTGGCCACAGCCAGGCAGCAGTGAACGGCGTCGTTGACGCTATCTTCGCCGTGGTGTCCAAGGAAGTTGCCGCTGGCAACAAGGTCACCATCCCCGGTTGGGTTTCCTTCGACCGCACTCACCGTGCAGCTCGTCAGGGCCGCAACCCCCAGACCGGTGCGACAATTCAGATTGCCGCATCCAAGAGCGTCAAGGTTTCTGCTGGTAGCAAGCTGAAGGCTGCTGTCAAGTAGTTTCTGACTGACTCACACGTCAGGGACGACCACTGTTGGTCGTCCCTGACGTCGTTAACAGCTGAGTAATTGCGCTCAGGCCCCTCGCCTACACTTTTGGTGTGACGACACGGTGGCCCCTTTCTTTTGTGGCTGTGCTCTCTCTCCTCGTCGGAGGCATGCTGGCCGCCCTCCTCACAGGCTTGGCCTTGGGAGGAGGCGCTGAGCCTTTGCTCCTGGTCGATCCGGGTGATGTTGTCCGTTATGGAATTCCTAGCGCCAAGGCGCTCGTCCATCTCGGGGCAGCTCTTGCCATTGGCTCCTTGATGCTGGCGGCTTTTGCCCTTGCCCCCAAGGATCCAGGCTTCGACGTGTCATTGGTAGTGGCGGCCCTGGGCGCTGCGCTCATGACGCTGGCCTCGGCAATCAGCGCCTTCTTGACCTTCTTGGCGATTTACCTAGAGCCGGTGACGCTCACGCAGCAGTTTGGTGATGTCTTGTGGCTTTTCGTGGTGGAAACAGAGATTGGCCGGGCGTGGTTGATCTCCACGATGCTCTCGGCGATTGTGACGGTCCTCGCTCTGCTCATCCGCTCTCACACCGGGGTGTTCTTTGCCGGAGTCGTGGCGGTGGCATCACTCTGGCCCTTAGCGGAACTAGGGCATGCGGCGGGAACTGCAAACCATGAGGCAGCGGTCAGCGCCTCCTTTACCCACAGCGTTTTTGCAGCGATGTGGGTCGGTGGGCTGGCGATGGTGGCCATCCTTGGCTGGAGGCCTGATCGCACAGCGTTGCCCTTCTCGAGTGTTTTTCGCCGGTTTTCGACTATTGCGCTCGTCAGTTTTTCAGTCGTCGCGATGTCGGGCGCAACAAACGCGTGGCTCCGGGTCGGGGATCTCCAAGGCTTGTTTACTCCGTATGGGGCTCTGGTGGTGGCCAAGATGGTGTCACTGGTGGTCTTAGGTGCGATGGGGGCGCTCTATCGTTTGCGCCTCATCCGCCGCATGGAAAGCACACATGCAGGGCCTCGGTCGCTCACGATGCGCCTCGTCGCCGCGGAGCTTGCCCTGATGGGGATTGCTACCGGGCTCGCAAGTGCCCTGGCACGAACACAAACCCCGGTCCCACAGGTTCCTGCCACGGAGGTTGCCCAGGCCACCCCTGCGGAGATTCTCACGGGGGAGGCTTTGCCCCCAGAATTCACGTGGGGGCGCGTCTTCACCGAATGGCAACTGGATGTGGTGTGGGCATTGGTAGTCGTCTTTGGTGCGCTGTTCTACGTCTGGGGTCACCGACGCCTTGCGAAGCGTGGTGATAGCTGGCCTATCTCCAGGACCATCATGTGGGTCTCAGGGATGGCGATTCTGGGTCTCTCCACTAACTCCGGCCTTGCGGTCTATGGCACCTATTTATTCAGCATCCATATGGTTGCCCACATGCTCCTCTCCATGGCGGTGCCTCTGCTCTTAGTGTTGAGCGCGCCCGTCACTCTGGCATCCAGGGCCATTGCTGCCCGTAAGGATGGGTCGAGGGGCGCACGTGAGTGGATTCTGCTCGCCGTGCACTCGAGATATTTGGCGGTGCTGGGCCACCCTCTGGTGGCGGCGGTTATTTTCGCGATATCCCTGATTGTTTTCTACTATTCACCGCTATTCGAATGGGCTCTGAGGGAGCACCTCGGACACCAGTGGATGACTCTGCACTTCCTCCTCACGGGCTACCTTTTTGCTCAGTCGCTGGTGGGCGTTGACCCCTCTCCGCATAACCCTCCCTACCCATTGCGGCTCATCATTGTCCTCGCGACCATGGCGTTTCACGCGTTCTTTGGTGTGGGGTTGATTTATGGGACGGCCCTCCTAGTTCCTGAGTGGTACGGCGCGATGGGTCGAGAGTGGGGCTTAGATCCGCTGGCAGACCAACAGCAAGGCGGTGAACTTGCGTGGGGCCTCGGGGAAATACCCACTCTGCTTCTGGCAATTGTGGTGACGTGGTCGTGGAGCAAGAGTGATGACCGGAAGAATAAGCGCCGCGATCGCGCTGCAGATCGCGATGGAGATCGCGAGTTGAACGCCTATAACGAGATGCTGGGCACTTTGGCGAAGCGGGACGAGAAGCTCAGTAGAGGTTGAGTACCGGCTGATCGCTAGAGGTGCCGCGTACAACACCCACGACATCAAAAGCTTCTGTGTCGCGAAATTCGGTGACGGATCCATCGAAAAGCGACTGGACCTGCACGGTCACTTCCGCAAGCCCCTCACTTGCCACCATTGTCCAGCTCGCTCGATCGGCCGACAGCCGGAGTTCCACCTGCGGGTAATCCAAGATCGTCCACTGGGGCACCCCCATGACCCGGTCGGAAATGGACACCCCGAATGGGCACTCAGCGGGTTGCAAGACGCCCTGAGCGACACAACCATCGAGGTAGGCCTCAAGAGCTTGTGTGGTTGTTTCCATGAGTTCGCTGGTTGGAGCCACCACCAATCGAACTGAGGCAGGCGTCCCTACTTCCGTCATCGTTGACACCACCGGCTCTGCTGCCACCCATTCGGTCTCCAGAGTGGAGGTATATCGGCCCGGAACAAACACTGTCGTGCGAGGAGGAACCCCCAAGTTTCCGACATCGAGAAGAGTGCCATTAACGGTGACCCGCTCATCTCCGAGGACGGCGAACTGCAAAGAAGCGACCGGTTGACGGGTGAACCGCCAGGTGTCAAAAAACCACAACACTGGTTCGCCCTGAGCGACGACGAAGACCGTGGACTCAGTGTCGTCGCCGATCTCATACTCCGCCTGAATGACCAACTCTCCGGTGGGCAGAGACGAGGTTCCGACGATTCGAGGGTGCGTCAGAGATTCGGACGCAATCGGCAGAATCTGAGGTGCGCGGGTAAGCCCGGCGTGGGTGGCCGCCAGACCGTAATCGCTGGTCTCGAGAGCTCTCAGGTAGGAGCTCACGAAGCTGGTGGCCGAATACAGCGTGACATTGAGCGCTAACACCGTCAGCAACCACAGTGCGACGACCCCGAGCGCGAGAAGCCCGAATCTCCGCACGATCGCCCACATAGATGCCATCCTAGGTTGGTTGACCCAGCGCGTTTTCGGTCACGTGATGAGGAGCCAGTGGTGAGTGACGTTGTCTTGAGTAATGAACAACGCGCCGTCCTTGACCAGATGGAGCACACCCAGGACCACGTGTTCATTACGGGACGTGCGGGCACAGGCAAGTCCACCCTTCTTCAGGCTTTTGTGGCGAGTACGGCAAAAGTGGTGGCGGTGTGTGCCCCCACAGGCGTCGCCGCGCTCGCCGTGGGCGGCCAGACGATTCACTCCCTCTTGCGCTTGCCGATTGGGATTATTGGAGACAGAGAGCTGGGTTTCATCCCGAGAGAGTCTCTCGCCGTCCTGGCAAACCTCGACGCCTTGGTCATTGACGAGGTATCCATGGTGTCTGCCGATGTTCTGGATGCCATGGATCGGCGCTTGCGCCAAGCAAAACGTCGAAAAAATACGCCGTTTGGTGGCATCCAACTCATCATGTTCGGTGATCCGTTCCAGCTGGCACCGGTGGTGTCGGGGCAAGCCGAGAAGGCCTACTACCAGGACCACTATCGGTCCCCCTGGTTCTTTGACGCCTCCGTCTGGCGGGAAACCGAGATGGAGACCTACGAGTTGGACACCATCCATCGACAAGCTGATTCGGAGTTTCGCGCGGTGCTCAATGCGCTTCGTGAAGGGCGCATGGAGCCGGAAATGGGCCGGATGCTGAATGAGCAGGGGATGCGCGAGCCAGAAGACCCAGAGCTCATCACGCTGGCCACCACTAATCAAGCTGTCACCCGAATAAATTCTCTGGCGCTGGAACGGCTTCCTAGCAAAGGCAAGATCGCTCAGGCAGCGATCGAGGGCGATTTTGGCTCCACTAGCGCTTATCCCGCTGATGAGGAGCTTGTCCTGAAGCCTGGAGCGAGGGTGATGTTTTTGCGCAACGACACTCAAGGCACGGATGGTCCCCGGTTTGTAAATGGAACCCTCGGAACCGTCGTGAAAATCACGGACACAGTGACCGTCGACGTCGACGGGGAAAGTGTCCTCGTGGAGCCAGTGACCTGGGAAAAAGTCAAGTATGAGTACCAGAGCTCGACGAAGACGCTCACCCAAGACGTTGTTGCGGAATTTACTCAGTTCCCTCTGCGATTAGCGTGGGCGGTCACTATTCACAAAGCGCAGGGGAAGACTCTCGACGCTGCCGTCATTGATTTGGGCCCGAGGGCCTTTGCGCCAGGCCAGACCTATGTTGCCTTCAGTCGGTTGACGAGCCTGGATGGCCTATACCTGAAGAGACCGTTGACACCATCGGACATCATCGTGGATGAGCATGTCGTGCGATTCCTCACTGAGGATCGCGGCACGAATCGCCTGATCTGAGAGCGAGTGACGGGAATCGAACCCGCGCCATCAGCTTGGGAAGCTGAAG
>CAYGLJ010000017.1:0-19171 GCA_964350865.1 uncultured Microbacteriaceae bacterium | reverse complement strand
AATCTGACATAATATAGATTATCGGAGTTTACAGAGAGGTGGCGAGCTTTCGGAGTACCCCTGGCAGCGGCTCTGGCTCATAGGGAGCACCCTGCTTCTCTAACTCCTGCGCGGTGAACCACGCCCATTGCGTGACGTCAACGTGTTCTTCCGGAGTCCAGAAGGTGCTTTCTGGTTCAAAACGTTCGGAACGCACGAGAAAGTACTCGGCGTATCCCCGATTGTGATCTGCCTGGTCGAAAGTCACCTCAAAGCTGTAGGTCCACACTGGCTCGCCGGCGACGTCGAAAAGTCGGCCTGTTTCCTCGTGTAGCTCACGGAGAGCCGCCTCAGCATGGGTTTCTCCGGGGTCAACACCACCGCCGGGAGTAATCCACCGGGAATAGCCCGAGGAATCGGGAGCTGCCGTCATGAAAAACAGGCACGCACCCTCCGGGTCCATCAGCAGCACCCTGCTGGTAAGTCGAAGGGCGTCCTGAGCTGCCACTACGAGGTTTGGAAGCTCGAAATATCGCCCACGAGGC
Source organism: uncultured Microbacteriaceae bacterium (assembly GCA_964350865.1). GTDB lineage: Bacteria > Actinomycetota > Actinomycetes > Actinomycetales > Microbacteriaceae > Pontimonas. The sequence continues at coordinate 18,647 of CAYGLJ010000017.1, read as the reverse complement.
GTGTGTGATCGTCTGGGATGTCTTCCACAGCCGCAAGAGCCACTTCAGCGGCAAACTCCTCCACGTTGTAGAGCTTGCCGACCTGCTCTTTGCGCTGGTCGATGACTCCAGGGTTTGCCCGGTTGAGAAGCGTCGCGGTGACCGTTCCCTCAATCATGTCGCCTGACACGACGACAAAATCAATGCCCGAGCTCTTCATTTGATCATTCATGCCACGGAGCGCGTCTTCGCCGGCTCGCTTGGACAGAGCAACAGGTAAATACTCCGGCATGGTCTCGACTTCGCGAATGAAGTGAGCCTGGTGGCTTGTTACGAACACAACCCTTGACCCACGTTCCATCAGCGGCAATGCGCTCATCAGAAGCCCGACCTGAGCGTCACGGTTGAGCTTCATGGCGTAGTCCTCACCCATGTCAGCTTCCATTCCGCCGGACGCGTTCAAAATGAGGAGGTCAAGACCACCCCAGCGTTCCTTGATCGCCCCCATCATTCGGGCAACCCCCACAGGGTCGGTGAGATCCGCTCCCACAGCGATAGCAGTGCCGCCTGAGGCCTCGATACTCTCCACGAGTTTCTGGGCTCGTGCCTCTTTGTTGCGGTAGTTGATTGCCACCGAGGCACCGGCGTCGGCCAGGTATTCAGCGGTTTTCGCACCAATGCCGCGGGAGGACCCCGTAACAAGGGCTCTGGCGCCAGTGAGCTGGCCAGGAGTGAGCGGATTTGTCATTGCTCGAGCCTATAAGGAGTCGTTTGTTTTCGATGCCTATACTTGCCGACACCACAAAAAAGGAAGAAATGGGTAGGTCGTGACGTTTTTGGAGGGTCAGCATCCGCGCGTCATCGCCCATCGCGGTTTGGCGCTGGACCATCCGGAAAACACGCTCGGCGCCTTCTCGGCTGCCCTGAACTCCGGGGCGGACATTCTGGAGACAGATGTTCACCTGTCAAGAGATGGGTCCGTCATCGTTGCCCATGATCCCGATCTCACCCGTGTGGCCGGGCGCCCAGGACTGGTGGCGGACTTCAGCGAGAGAGAGCTGGCGGAGATCGATTTGGGGTCGGGTGAGGGATTTCCCACGCTGGATCAACTGTTGAGCCAATTCCCCCACGCCAAGTTCAACATTGACCTCAAAACTCGCACTGCCGTGGAGCCATTCGTGGAGATTATTCGTGCCCACCGAGCAGAGAGCCGAATTCTCGCTACTTCTTTCGATGAACCCACTCGCCAGGCCGTGATCAATCTTCTCCCCGAGGTCGCCAGCAGCACCTCTCGATCGATGGTCATTCAGGCGCGCCTGCGCACCTGGCTGGGCCTCCCGATGGAGAAATGGACTGTGCCTGCGGAGGTGGTGGCGCTCCAGATTCCACCTGCCATGTATGGGGTAGCCCTTGTGACTCCCAGCATGCTGCGCCTCGCCAAGAGAAAAGGACTCGAAGTGCACGTGTGGACGATTAACAATCCTGAGGACATGCGCCGACTCTGGACAATGGGGGTCCACGGGATCGTGACAGACCGAAGTGACCTGGCCGTTGAAGTTCGAGGAGAGCTCTTCCCCGAGGTCACCCTGGGGTAGGCGCCACTCCCCCGCGCCGCCGTGAGGACCGCTGGCGCTCGCCGAGGATGGCAATGGCAATGCCAGAGAGAGTGAATCCGACCACGAGAAGTTCTAGGTTCCGACCGATGACGGTTGCCGGTGTGGTGTGATTTGCGAGCGGGACGTCCAAGAGCATGTACCCCTCCTCGTAAGTGGGTAGGCGATCGAGTTCGCTCCCCCGCGGGTCAATCACAGCGCTGGTACCCACTGTAGAAATGTTGACGACGCTCCGGCCAGTCTCGATGGCACGCATGCGGGCGATGGAGAGCTGCTGGATGCTCTGATCGGTGCGACCAAAATCAGCATTGTTGGTGGGGGCAAAAATGATGTCAGCACCGGAGTCCATCATTGACCAGACAATGTCGTCATCCACGATGTCGAAACAAATTGCGATGCCTGCTGTGGCTCCGTCCACCTCAAAAACAGTGTCGCGCTGACCAAACGAATAATCCCTCGGCACCATGTCGAAAAGACTGGGAGCTAGGGGGTAGAAAAAGTCCCGCCACGGCAAGTACTCAGCGAAGGGGACGGGATGGATTTTGTCGTATTGATCGCGAACGATATCCCTGCCGGATTCTGCATCGTATTCCCAGAGCAACATGCTGTTGAAGGTCTCGTCACCGTCTCGAGTGATCGTTCCCACCACCAGAGGGGCTCCCATTTCTCGGGAGACTTCTGAGACCAGGGCTGCCGCATCTGGGTACCTCAAGGGGTCAACATCCGAGGCGTTTTCTGGCCAGATGACGACGTCTACGTCTTGCCCATACAGTGGCGTCGTTACGCGGTAGTGATCGGCAAGGTTGTCACCCCAGTCGTAGTCTGCAAACAACCCCGCCTCGGCGTTTCCCTGGACCGCGAGCACCCGAATCGAGCCTGACTCCTGAACAGGCCATGCTGGCCACACCACCAAGGCGAGTGCAGCCGACCAGGCCAGCGTGGCTCTCGAGTCCCAGGCCAGACGCCCCTCCGAGATCAGTGCAATCACGAAGGCAACAAAAAATGCCAGAAGAAAACTCATCCCCGAGGTGCCCACCCAGGCGACCAACGGCGCCAGGGTGCTCTCAGATTGGCTTTGAGAGAGGCGCGCCCAGGCGAACCCGCCAAAGGGGAACACTGACGACACCGCCTCCCTCGTCATCCAGGCGCCGCCCACAAGTGCTGGGGTGATGACAAGACGCCCCGCAAGACTCGGCCACTGCCTCGAGCCGTAATGCCAGGCGAGCCCCACCAGTCCCATGCCGAGGCTGAAAAAGAAGACTTGGGCCAGGGTGAGGGCAATCCAGGGAATCAGGCCCAAGTAGACGGTGAGCCACCAGATCAAGATCCCAAAGAACGAGAACCCTCCCACGGCACCCACCAGCAGGGCCCGATGAAACGACAGTCCCCTGGCTGACCAAAGCATCAGGGCTAGCCCTGCCAGAGCGAGGGGCCAGATGTCGTGGTCGGGGAAACCAAAATCCATGATCCACCCGGCCAGTATCGCCATCCCCAGTGCCACCGGAACCGGGGGAACGAAACGCAGGTGGTTGCGCTGATCGAGGGAGGAGGGAGTCATCAGCCTCGTAGCCTAGGCGACACTGCTGAGAGCAACAATGCCCCGGAATACTAGGGCCCGGGCTTCGAGGGCGGTGTTATGAATGGGGCCAACTCCGACAGTAATGATTTGGTCGAGGACGTCAATGATTTGCTTGCACCACCGCACAAAGTCACCTACCTGAACCTCGTCGCCCTCCAAGATGTCATCAAGATGGTGGCCCTGTGCCCAGCGATACACGGCTAAGGCAAGCTGGGGTGAGAGTTCCGAACTCACCGGGAGCTGGTGCTTCATCTCAACCTCCGTGAGTTTCCGGTGCAATCGCCGCGTGTGATCCAGCGCTCCCGGAAAATTTCCTCCAGGCAGAAAGCGCGGGTCGACAGGGCCATCGTCGCGTCGGGGTTCATACACCAGGGCTGCGACCATGGCCGCAAGCTCTGAGGGGCTCAGCTCGCTCCAGGCTTGTCGCCTGAGGCACTCAGCGACAAGAAGGTCGCGCTCGCCGTAGATCCGTCGCAAGATGGTGCCATGGTCGGTGATCTCAAGTTCTCGATCACCCTGCTTCAGATATCCCGTCTCGAGCAGGACATCCATCACCCGGGTGAAGGTCATGGAAATGGCGCCGGTCCGACGCCGAATCTGTGAGCGCACCTTCTCGGTCTCTTTTTCGAGTTTCCACCAACGCTCAGACCACCGGGCGTGGGATTCCCGATCAGGACACTGATGGCAGGGGTGGTGCGAGAGGGATTTACGAAGCTTCGCCATCTCCTGGGGTGTGGCTGCCTCGCCCTTGCGAGAAACATGGCCGCGTTGCCGCTCGAGATCACTGAGGTCTCTCCGGAGTCGACCGTATTCGGCAAAATCTCCCAGGTGGCAGGTCATGGCTTCGAGATAACCATGCAGTGATTCCTCGTTCTTGCGGACAGTTCGTGCAAGCTCGACCACGTGACGGTCGGCCTGGAATTGGGCAAAGGAGGACTCGAGGAGGCTTCGGGTCTGCTCCACCCCAAACTGCGCAATTAAGTTCACGGCCATGTTGTAGGTCGGCTTGAAGCTTGATTTCAGGGGGTAGGAGCGCCTCGAAGCGAGAGCGGCGACGGCCTGTGGGTTGATGCCCGGTTGCCAAATAATGACCGAGTGCCCTTCGTCATCGATACCTCGCCGACCCGCTCGTCCGGTGAGCTGGGTGTACTCCCCTGCGGTAATCGGGACACGGGCTTCGCCATTGAATTTGTCGAGCTTCTCCAGGACAACGGTCCGCGCTGGCATGTTGATGCCGAGCGCCAGTGTTTCTGTGGCGAACACCACTTTGAGGAGTTTGCGCCGAAAAAGCTCCTCAACCACTTCCTTGAACATGGGGAGCATGCCGGCATGGTGGGCGGCAACGCCTCGAAGCACGCCATCGAGCCAGGAGTCATAGCCGAGCACTCCGCGATCGTCGTCGTCGAGACGGTCAAGCTTTTCCTCGACGAGGTCCAAGATTGCCACGCGTTCGTGTTCCCTCGTGAGGGTCACCCCACGATTGAGAACCTGGGACACCGCCTGGTCGCACCCGATTCGAGAAAAGATAAAGAAAATCGCAGGGAGTAGCTCGTTCTCATCCAGTAGTGAAATCACATCCGAGCGATAGACCTTGTGGCGCCGGTCTTCATAGCGCTGGTAGCGAGGGGCTCCCCTCCCCCGGGAGCCGCGCGGGCTCGTGCTGCGACCCAGCATCTGCGAGGTCTGCAACACTTCCGGGTTCACCTCCAGCTTGCCTTTTCGGGCGTGAAAAAGAGGAAGGAGTTTGTGGGCAAACATCATGTGCTGGTGGAGTGGAACCGGGCGGTCCTCACTCACAATCACATCGGTGTGTCCTCGAACAGTCTGTAACCAATCCCCGAACTCTTCAGCGTTGGAGACTGTGGCGCTGAGGGAGATAAGTTGCACCCAGGAAGGCAGGTGGATGATGACCTCTTCCCAGACAGCTCCGCGGAAACGATCGGCGAGGTAGTGGACCTCATCCATGATCACGTAGCCCAAATTGTCCAGCAGGTCACTCTTTGCGTAGAGCATGTTGCGCAGCACCTCAGTGGTCATCACGACCACTCGTGCCCGAGGGTTGACGCTACTGTCACCGGTGAGTAGCCCAACCTCATCCGAACCATAGGTGGCGACGAGCTCTTGAAACTTTTGGTTTGATAGCGCTTTCATGGGCGTGGTGTAGAAAACCTTCACCTGCGCTTGCAGCATCGCCAGATGCACGGCAAACTCCGCCACAATCGTCTTTCCGGCTCCCGTGGGTGCGGCGACCAGCACACCGCGACCGTCTTCCACTGACTCGCACGATGCGACCTGGAAATGATCGAGGTCAAACCCCAAGCCAGCTCTGAAGGCCTCCAACTTGGGGTGCTCTTGACGAGATCGTGCAGCGTGAAACTTGTCCGCGGGACTCAGAGGTGTCATCGACCAGCGCTCTAGTTCTCAGCGCTGTTCTGCAGGAGTTTGGCAGCCTTCTTGGCTTGACGACGATCGTTAAGCCACGCAATTCCTGCCGCCAGGAAATACAGGATCACCATGGGGATGGCCAACAAAATCATGGACACCACGTCCGCGGCCGGAGTAGCCAGGGCGGTGAATACTGAGATCACGACGATGGCCCAGCGCCAGCCCTCAATGATGGCTTTGGCGCTCAACACCCCAATCACGTTCAGGAGAACCAGGAACACGGGGAGGACAAAACCTACTCCGACTGCCACCACTAATTTCAGGGCAAAGTCGAGATACACCTTGGCCGTGAGCAAAGTGGAGGACTGTTCAGGAGCGAACCCGGTCAGCAAGACCACGATGTTGGGCAACACCCACCACCCCATACTGACGCCCGCAAAAAACAGCGGCACAGCTGCCCCGAGAAACCCCAGAGCGTATCGGCGTTCCTTCCGCATCAGTGCGGGAACAAAGAATGCCCATATCTGATAGAGCCACACCGGCGCGGCCATCACAATTCCCAGCACCAAAGCAATAGCCACTTTGGTATCAAACGCTTCCGTCACGGAGGTGTAGTTAATGTCGGCATCACGATTGCGCTCCCGCGCAATGTCGAGGATCGGCTCACTGAGGGCTTCCCAGACGGGGTCAGCCAAGAACCACCCGCCAATGCCGGCGAGAACAATGGAAATACCAATGATGCCCAGTCGTCGTCTGAGCTCGACCAAGTGTTCCCCCAGGGACATACGTCCTTCGGGAGAGCGGCGCCTACTGGCTGCCACGGTTAGCGCTTTGTGTCGTCGGAACCTTCGGAGCCGGAAGTGTCTGCTGAATCGGTGGTGTCATCGCCGGGGCGGACCTCACTCTTGAAGATTTTCAACGACTGACCCAAGCTCTTTGCCAAAGCAGGAAGTTTGGGGGCACCAAAGAGGAGCAAAATTACGACCAAAACAATGAGACCGGTCCAGCCTCCAAGATTTCCCGACATCCTCTAGCCTCCCTGTGGCGTGTGGTGGCACAAGTCTAGCACCGGGCACTTCAGGAAGGCTGGTCGTAGCGAGAGAGTGCGCTCGCTGCAAAGCTCTGCACGGCCTCCCTCGCCGAGTGCGGGGACACCACCCGCACGAGGTCGGGATGAGCTCCCACAAATTGCGTGAGAGACCCGTAGTGCGCGAAGGGAATATCGACGATCACACTGTCCTCACCAGCAGGTGGGATAAAGCCCCGCGGTAGATAGTCGGCGATGATCGGCAGCGCTCTCGCAGGGCACTCAATGGTGACAACCACGTCACTGGGTGAGGGGTCGAACAAGTCTGATGAGATGTCATCAATGATGGAGGAGTGATCAGCGTGGGGATGTGTGGTGAGCTCCACAGATTCCATATAGTCCACCCGGAAGGTTCGTAGCGCTTGCCGAGTGTGACACCACGCCCTCACGTACCAGAGTGCGTCGCGGGACTCCAAGAGCAGCGGGTCAAGGGTCCGCTCCCCCGACTCGCCACGCTTGTTGTGGTAGACCGCGGTGATGGACCGGCGAGAGGAGATTGCCTCTGTCACCACACTGACATGCTCGGCGACAGTGCCTGCTCCTACCGCAATTCGAACGGGCTCCACCGCGCCACTTCCGGCGCGAAGCTTTGCCATGACCTCCTCCAGGTCAGCTCGGGAAGAGTACGCGGGGTGAGAGGCAAGATATTGCAAGCCGGCGAGGAGGGCGGTCGCCTCGCGCGCGCTAAAGCGGGGCTTGTTATCCAATGCCACCGTGTTCCAGAGAGTGATGGTCTTCTTACTCTCAAAAAGGTCCCAGTCGATATCAAACAGATCTAGGTGGGAGTACGCCTCGTTCTCGCCCGGTATTCCTGCGCAGGCGATGAGCTCTACCGCACGAACAATGTCGCTCTCGCTTCTCCCAAAGTGCTCCGCAGCTTCGCTGACAGTGACCTCTCCACGGTCCAGAACATAGGGAACCAACGCGAGGAGCATCAGGAGGTTGTCAGACGTGGTGGGCCTTGAAGTCGACTTAGCCATGGTGGGCCACCAACTTTTTCAGGTGAGAGATGACGCGATCGCGCAGGTCTGATGGCTCGATAACCATGACGTCATCACCAAACGAGCTCAGTTCGCCCGCGAAGATGTCGACATCGGTGAAGTGCACTCTGAGTTCGCCCTCCCCGATGTGTGTTCCTCGTCGCTGCGACAGAGCACTCCACGCATCGGAATCCTGGTTTACGGCAAGAGTCGCGATCTGTCGGTCGTAGAGATTCGTCAAGTCCGCAAGAGCATCCTCGGCAACGCCGTCAACACCGGGCACGGCTGCCTCGGACAGTATCGTCACTGAGGACACAATGCGACGCAGGAGAAATGTCTTGTGGTGCCCGCTCGACGTCTCGTGGCTGTAAAGGTGCCAGCGCCCTTCGTGGTTCACCAGGGCAAGCGGAGACACTTGTCGCCGTGTTGCAGCGGTTTCCCCTGGTTTGAGGTACTCAAAGTCGACTTGTAGCCCGCGCTCGAGAGCATCACGAAGCACAGTGAGCGCGGGGTCCCTCGTGCTAATCACGGGGGCAAAACCCAGAAGAGGCTCGTCAATGTGGACTCCAAAAGACTGCAGCTTGCGGGTGGCGATGTGGGCCTCTCGGGAGAGTGTGCCCTCCCGCCATAGGGTCGCCGCAAGGTTCAGGAGTGCAATATCGCGCCCGGTGAATTCGACACCCTCAGGGAGGTCGTAATCCCCCTTGGGAATCCGATACAGGGTGTTCTTGTTGTTGCCGTCGTCCTCTGGGGGGATGGTGGCTTCCAAGGGAATGCCCAGTTCTCGCAGAGCATCCTTGTCGCGTTCGAACCGACGCTCGAGGCTTTCCCGAGCCATTCCCGATTCGGTATCTTCTCGATATCCGCGCACCGTCGAGAGAATGTGCTCCTTGGTGAGGCCCGATCGAGTCGCCATGAGAGCGAGAATCAGGTGAAAAAGCCTGTCCTCGGGATTGACGCTGGGAGACCCTGTGCTCACTGGCTCATCCTAAGACCCGAGAAAGAGCTTTGCTCTAGTTACTCACGCCCAGAATGTCGAACACGAACACCAAAGTTTGGTTCTCCCCCACACCGGGCGGAAGATTCTCAGGCTGGTAGCCAAGCCCTGGAGGAACCGACACGAGAACTTGAGAGCCCACAGTCTTTCCGATGAGAGCTTGCGCGAGGCCTGGGATGACTCCCTCACCAGTCGCTGACGTTGTTTGGTCATCGGCAATCAATCCCAGTGGAACGCCCTGGTCAAAACTTGAGATGAATACCTGGCGGGTGTTCCACACCACTCCGGTGAAGTGGGTGGTGACAAAATCACCCTGCAGGATGGGCTCGCCCTCGCCCATCTTCAGGACCGACACCCGCAAATCCGAGGGAATGGGAGCGTTCGGGAAACTAAAACCGTGGTGACCGGTTGGTGCCTGGGTGATGGTGGGCATCCCTGATTGCGGAAGACGAGCTGATCCGTCAGCTCGTCCCGGATAGGTGTCGTGCACATCGATGACGGCGACAACTGTGGAGGAGTTTTGCAAGTAGTCGTCCTCGTCAATGGGGCCAAAGATGTCTGCCAGGGCAGCCGTCACCACTATCTGTGAGCCTGGTTTCTGACACTCGAGAACCTGGGCAAAAAAATCGGGAAGTTCAGGGTTCACGGGCCTGCGGACCGGGTTAGAGGGGTTGTAGCTTGAGCCGGTGAGATACATCTCATCGCTGCCGACAAACACACTCACATCAAAATCAATGTAGCCACCAGCTCGTGCAGGCTCACCTTCACCCTCCTGCACGATGGTGACCTGACGCTCCGGAGTAATCAGGGGGGTGGGAAACGAGACCTCGGGTTGAGCGGAATCTCCCCTGGCCGTCGTCACCAAACTCGATGCGTTACCGCTCTGGTAGGGAAGTTCACAGGTGCGCTCGTCTTCGGCGACCTGCACCGCACCAAGAGCTAAAGCTCCCCCGGCGGAAACAACGAGTGCGGAGATTCCAAGGACACCAAGAAGGGACAGCTGAGGCATAACGGCAGTCTATCGAGGCGAAACTTAGAGATCTTCTCGCGTGGACTTCTCGGCACGCTCTTGAGCTTGACGGACCGTTTTGCGAATTTTCTTGTCGCTGGCGTGACGTTGACCCGTTGCCCCGGGTGTCCAGGCCTCGACATCCTCATCTGAGTATTCGGGCTTTGCCACTCGCCGCTTCGTCTCCGGAAGCACCACACCCGGTGCGAGCGCACGTGCGGTCATCAAGAATCCGGTGTGCCCAATCATGCGGTGCTCAGGTCTCACAGCGAGACCCTCCACATGCCACGGGCGCAGCAGAACTTCGAGCGATTCGGGATTCGTGAAACGCCCTGAGCTTCGAATAGCCTCCACCACGCGCGAGAGCTGCGTCACCGTGGCAACGTAGACAGCCACAACACCGCCGGGAATCAAAACATGACTGACTGCCTCGACGCATTCCCAGGGAGCCAGCATGTCCAAGACAACCCGGTCGACACTGCCCTCGGGGTGCGCGGCGGCACGGTCTTGAAAATCCCCCACCTCGATACTCCACTGTGCGAGTGGATGCCCAAAAAATGCCTCGGCATTAGCCCTGGCAATGTCGGCAAATTCTTCACGCCGCTCGACAGAGACCAGCGATCCCTGCTCACCCACAGCTCGCAGGATCGACATGCTGAGCGCGCCAGATCCCACGCCGGCCTCCATGACTCGGTGCCCCGGTTGAATATCGGCTAGGGAAACGATTTGTGCTGCATCTTTGGGGTAAATGATGGCCGCACCGCGTGCCATCGACAGGACAAAGTCGGAGAGCATCGGGCGAAGGGCCAGGTAGGCGACGTCACGGTCGGTCGTGACGACTGACCCCTCTGGTTGACCGATCAGGTCATCGTGAAAGATCTGACCCTTGTGGGTATGGAAACTACCCCCTGCCTCGAGGGTGATGGTGTGCAAAATTCCTTTGGGGCCACGTAATTGGACGTGGTCCCCCACCTGGAGGGTGCCACGACGAACCATCAGGAATGGTCCTGTCGTCGATGAGTGCGCCACACGGTGTGAAGGTCCACCACCGTTTTACCCTCAAGGGAGGGCCATATTTCGTGGACCGAATGGTCCGGAATTCCGACATGAAGCGGAATTCCAATCGTCACCGCGCCCGCAGAGAATGCACTCGCTGCGCCAAAAGCGGAATCCTCAAGGGCCACCGTGGCGTGGATGTCCACCCCGAGAGCGCTGGCACCTTTGAGGTAGGCCTCCGGGTTCGGTTTAGGCGCCTCCACATCATCACCGGCAACAATCGCCTGAAACACCGGCTGACCCAACTCTTTCTCGACCGCATGAGCGAGCGCTACGGCGTTCTTGCGCAGCGACATCGTTACAAGCGCACAGGGAATGCTTTCGTTGGCTAGTTCCTGGAACAGTTCACGAACGCCGGGACGCCATGGAACCGCATCCTCAATTTGGGCCAAAACCCTGTCGCTGAGGCGATGCACAATGTCATCCAGCTCCAAATCAACGCCTGCTGCTTTCAGCAGTGATGCAGAGTTCCACAAACCACTACCGACCAACGCGTAGCCTTGCTCTTCGCTCCAGGTTCCGCCGAAACTTTCGACCAGTTCTCGCTCCGCGGTCATCCAATACGGTTCGGAATCGATGATGGTGCCATCCATGTCGAACAAAGCGGCCTGCATCTGGTCCATATTGAGGAAGTCTACTGGGCGCCCCGAGAGGGGTAGGCTGGTGCCACATCACCGGAGGTTGCATGTCTCAAAGCCCCATGAGCGACCCAAGCAAGCTGCTTATTGTCGCGTTCGAAGGCTGGAATGATGCGGGCGACTCTGCCACCACAGCTGCCCAAACTCTTCTGGATCAACGCGTCCACGTGGTGCTCTCTCAGATTGACCCTGAAGAGTACTTTGATTTTCAATTGACCAGGCCACTCGTCGAACACGCTAGCGATGGAACCCGGTTCCTCAACTGGCCAGATGTGACCCTCTATGGGCCAGAGCCCGGTGATGACGAAACCCCCTACGTTTTGGTAGGGCAAGAACCTTCTCGTTTGTGGCGCTCATTTGCCTCCACCATGGTCGACCTTGCGCTCACTCATGGAGTCGAGACGATTGTGTTCCTCGGCGCCATGCTTGCCGATGTTCCGCACTCCCGGCCGGTGAGAGTGACTGCAACGAGTGACGACCACGACATTCGTGAGCACTTCGATATCGAAAAGTCGTCCTATGAGGGCCCGGTAGGGGTTCTCACGGTGCTCTCTCTCGCCGCTGCGGAAGCGGGCATCCCCTCACTCCATCTGTGGGCGCATGTCCCCCATTACGTCCACACCTCACCTTCGCCCAAAGCAACCCTCGCGCTGTTGGAAAAACTCGAGGAGATGACCGGGATTGACACCGACCGCGAAGCCCTTGAGGTGGAAGCGCTGCGGTGGGAAGAAGGAATTGACGCGCTTGCCGCTGAGGATGATGACATGACTGCCTACATCGATCAGCTCGAGCAGGCACGGGACGCAGCAGATGCTCCTGAGGCCTCGGGTGAAGCTATTGCCGAGGAGTTCGAGAAGTACCTGCAGAGCCGTCCTGATCGGCCCGGTTCCACTGAGTCATAGTGGGTCGATAAACCCGGTTCCCAGAGCAATCAGGAGAGCTGTTCCCAGCGCCACACGGTAAATCACAAAGGGCATAAAGCTTCTCGTGGCGATGTAGCGCATCAGCCAGGCAATCACCGCCAGGGCAACACCAAAGGCGACGACGGTGGCCACAGTGATCTCCAACAAGCTAAAGGGTCCCGCCAACTCGGGGCGTGTGAGCGCGGTGTTGAGCTCGTAGAAACCACTTCCAAACACCGCGGGGATGGCGAGCAGAAACGAATACCTCGTTGCGGACACACGGTCATACCCGAGTGTCCGTCCCATGGCGATGGTGGCACCCGAGCGTGAGACGCCGGGTATCAAGGCGAGTGTTTGGGCGACGCCGTAAAGCAGGCCGTGAGGAACGGTGAGAGCCGTCAGATCGCGAGTCTTTCGCCCCCACCAATCCGCCACAGCCAGAATCAATCCGAACACGATGAGGACGGTGGCGACGAGCCAGAGTGAGCGAAAGGCTCCCCGGATGTAGTCCTGCGCGGTGTAGCCCACCACCACGATGGGTAGCGTTCCCACAATGATGAGCCAGCCCATGCGGGCGTGAGAGCGATCCTCAGCGGAGGCTTCTGACCACCAGGCTCGACCCTTCCCCAGGGAGCGGAACCAGCCCTGGAGAATGCGCCCAATGTCCTTGGCGAAATAGACCAGGACCGCGAGCTCGGTGCCGATTTGGGTGATGGCGGTGAAGGTTGCTCCCGGGTCCGTTGCGGCGGGCAAGAATTCGCCGGCGATGCGCAAGTGGGCGCTGGAGGAGATGGGGAGGAACTCTGTCAGGCCCTGGATAAGTCCCAATATCAGTGCGTCCAGTAAGCCCATCCTCTAACGCTAGGGCATGGGCCTGATGCCCGGCAGACTTTAGTGGTAATGTCGTGTCTCGGTCGCGTCGTGTTGTGTAAATGACATGGTGTGCGCGCGGGTGGCGGAATGGCAGACGCGCTAGCTTGAGGTGCTAGTGCCCGTATTAGGGCGTGGGGGTTCAAGTCCCCCCTCGCGCACGCGACGACAGGGTCTTTCACTACGGTGAAAGGCCCTGTTTTTCTATGCCTGTCAGTGGATGTTGACACAATCGAACAAATGTTCGAATATAGCTCTATGTCCCCCGCTCTCATCGTCGATCAGCACGAGCCGACTCGCGCTGATGTCGAAGCCTTGCGCCACCGTATTCAGGCGATGGAAAACACTACGGCCACCCCTCGAGCGTTCCCGGTTCACGATGCACTGACCAGCCTTTTTCCTCAGGGCGGACTCCTGACGGGCGCTGTCTATTCTCTGGATTCTTCGGCATCGCTGCTGTGGTCTTTGCTGGCAGAGCCCACTCGCAAAGGGACATGGTGCGCAGTGGTGGGGATGCCCGATCTGGGGCTTGCCGCCGCAGAAGAACTGGGCGTCAATGTGGACCGTCTCGTTCTTGTACCCTCCCCCGGTGCGCAGTGGATGGCTGCTGTCGGGACTCTCCTTGATGTGGTGGGAATCTGCGCTGTGGGCTCTTTCCCTCCGCCTAGTGAGCGTGCGCTCTCGACCCTCTATGGGCGTTTACGAGAGAGGCAGTCCACGCTTTTGGTGCGATCGGGATGGCCCCGTGTGGATGCCACGCTCGCAGCAGAGCATCGATGGGATGGGGTCGGCGCTGGTCGAGGTCTCCTTCAGGAACACTCTGTCCGCATTAGCGCAACTCCCCGATCAGGGCACACCACTCGGGTGTGCGACGTGGTCATCGACCACACAGGTATGCGTGAAGCCTCCCCGCTGGCTCCTGTGATTGATATGGCCCAGCACAGGAAAGCGGGGTAGGTCATGACCAGAAGCATCGTGTTGTGGTGTCCTCGGTGGCCTGTGGTGGCGGCTTACCGCGATGACTCCTGCGTGGAGGCGTCCCCGGGAGAGCCCCTTGCCCTGATACACGGTGGGGTGGTGGTGGAATGCTCTCTTGACGCTAGGAATGCGGGTGTGCGTCCCGGTATGAAACGTCGGGAAGCTCACACCCTGCTTCCCACGCTTGTCTTGATTCCCCAGGATGAGCACCGCGACCGTGCAGCTTTTGATCGAGTGCTCATAGCGCTTGCGGAGTACGTTCCTCAGCACGCTGTTCTCGGTCCAGGCCTGGTGGCTTTTGGAGCTCGTGGTCTCGAGCGTTTCTATGGCAGTGAAGAAGCAGCCAGTCGAATGCTGGTGGACGCTCTTGTCCGTATCGAGCCCTTGGCTGAGGGCCGCATCGGTATTGCTGATGATTTGTTCACTGCGGTTACTGCCGCTCACAGCACGAGCGCTCAGTATCCACTACGCAGGGTGGAGCCTGGAGAACAGCAACTCTTTCTTTCTGAGATGCCTCTCGATGTTTTGGGTGATGCTGAGACAGTCTCGCTGTTGCAGCGATTGGGGTTGCGCACCCTGGGTGATTTCGTGGGGCTGGGCCCAGACGCCATCCGTGAGCGACTGGGTGTGCCGGGTGAGCGTTTGTTTCATCTGGCTACCGGTCAGTCAGGCACTCCCCTTCGCCTTCGTGACGCCCCTCAGGACACGCGTGAACGCATGGAATTACCGGAGTCGTACACTCTCGTCGAACAAGTAGCGTTCGGTCTGAAAGCTCGCACGCAAGAGTATGAGACCAGATTGCGCGCCGCAGGTGTTGTAATCACCCGACTTCGCATCACGGTGGGATACGACGATGGTCTCGAGCACGAAAGAATCTGGAACCATCCGCGCTTTTTTCAGGCCGAGGATCTTCTTGATCGGGTTCGCTGGCAGCTGGAGCAAGCATTCCGTGATGCTCAGAGTGTCGAGCGGGAAGTTCCTCCCGCCATCAGCTGGGTGGAATATGAGGCGCTAGACCCCGAAGATATTGCTTCTCACGAGCCAGGTTTGTGGGGTGCTGGCCCTGACTCTCGTGTTCATCATGTTTTGTCGCGAGTCCAAGGACTTGTGGGAGCACACGGTGTTGTGACCGGGGCATCTCGCAGAGGACGGTTGCCTTCAGATACCCAGGTGCTCACAGCGTGGGGTGATTACGAGAGCCAGGAAGCGTCGGGGCCTCTGCCCGGCTCGCTTCCCAGTCCTCTTCCCGCGACAATTTTTTCCACTCCTCGAGAAGTCTCTGTGTTGGGCCAGGATGGTGACGAGGTATCGGTATCCTCGCGCGCAGAGCTCTCGAGCCCTCCAGCCTGGCTTGTGTCTGGATCTCGACGAGTGAAAGTCACCTCATGGGCTGGGCCGTGGCCAGTCTGGGAGAGGTGGTGGGATCCCGCAAGAAGTCGCTTTGTCCATCGCTTGCAAGTAGTCGATGACCAAGGCATGGGCTGGTTAGTGTCGTTGTGTAACCAGGCGTGGTCTCTTGAGGCGCGGTATGACTGATGGGGTGGAATAACCCCCCTATTTCGTGGTCTGAACACGAAAGGCGACTGCGGGAAGCATCCCGTCCGGGTAGCTCTCCCCCAGTAGGTGCTGATGCTGGAGATTCACCAGCCTGGTCTTCGCATAGAGCCCCCTATCAACCTCCCCAGAACGCTGAGTTTTTCGAAGATCCGATTGAGTATGCCGAGTTGCACCTGCACAGTAGTTTCAGCTTCTTGGACGGGGTGTCATCGCCGGAAACGCTCGTTGAAACCGGGCGAAGCTTGGGCCTGCGTGGCCTTGCAATCACCGATCACAATGGGCTCTACGGTGCTGTCCGTTTTGCGGAAGCGGCCGCTTTGCATCAGATGCCTACGGTCTTTGGAGCAGAATTCACTCTCGAATCAAAAAGTGCTCGAACAGATGTTGAGGATCCACCAGGAGAGCACCTTCTGGTGTTAGCGCGTGGTGAGGAGGGGTATCACACGCTGTCTCAGGCCCTCACCCAGGCACATTTAGCTTCAGGAGAAAAAGGCATCTTGCGGTGTGACCTGGACGCTCTCTCGGACATCGGCCGTGACCGGTGGATGATTTTGACCGGGTGCAGGAAAGGTCCCCTTCGGGCTCCACTGTCGCCGCACAGAGCTCCCTCGCAGGCGGAGCAGGAGCGTAGTGAGAAAGCTTTGCTCTCCCTGGTGGAGAGGTTTGGTCCTGAGAACGTTGTGGTGGAACTCTTTGA
The DNA here is from genome assembly GCA_964350865.1 of uncultured Microbacteriaceae bacterium. GTDB lineage: Bacteria > Actinomycetota > Actinomycetes > Actinomycetales > Microbacteriaceae > Pontimonas. The sequence continues at coordinate 2,320 of CAYGLJ010000017.1, read as the reverse complement.
CCATCAACATCCTCTGGATAGTGTGCACAACGACTTTCTGGCCTCCCTTGCTCTTCGCCACACTCTCCCGACGGTAGTGACGGGTCTTGTGCACTACGCAACACCGCGTGACGCGGATTTAGCGCAAGCGATGGCGGCTGTTCGCGCGCGAACCAGTATGGAGTCTTTGTCTCGCTGGCTTCCGTCGTCTCCCAGTGCTTATTTGCGCTCTGGGAGTGAGCAACTGCGACGGTTTCCTCAGTACCGCGATGCTGTTCTTCGCAGTGCGGACATTGCTCGTGATCTGAGTTTTTCGCTGAAGAAGGTCAAGCCCGGTTTACCCCGTACGTTATGCCCAGAGGGGCACACCACCATCAGCTACCTCAGGGAGTTGATCGAGGACGCTATTCCTCGAAAGTATCCCTCTGCCTCGACGGAGGTGAGGCAGAGGATTGAGCGCGAATTGGACCTCATTGAACGCAAAGATTTTGCGGGTTACTTTCTCATCGTCCACGACATTGTGGCCTTCGCCCGGTCCCGAGGGATTTTGTGTCAGGGACGTGGTTCAGCGGCGAACTCAGCTGTGTGTTTTCTGTTAGACATCACCGCCGTTGACTCGATTTATTACAACTTGCCTTTCGAAAGATTTCTTTCTGCACTGCGCGATGAAGAGCCCGACATTGATGTGGACTTCGAGTCGCGACGGCGCGAGGAAGTTATTCAGTACGTCTATGAGCGCTATGGCAGGACCCAAGCGGCCCAGGTTGCGACGGTCATTGAATACAAAGCCAAGAGCGCGGTACGAGATATGGCGCGTGCTCTGGGTTATAGCCCCGGTCAGCAGAACGCTTTTTCCCGTCAAGTAGAGAGATCGGGTGCGCTTCGCGAGAGTGAGTCGCATTCGATTCCCCCCGACGTCACAGCACTCGCACTGCGCACCCTGACACTGCCTCGCCATCTGGGCATACATTCCGGAGGAATGGTGCTTACCGATCGGCCAGTGTCTGAGGTGGTGCCCATTGAGCCTGCTCGGAGAGAGAAAAGAACAGTCCTCCAGTGGGATAAAGACGATTGTGAGTGGATGGGGCTGGTTAAGTTTGACCTGTTGGGGCTGGGAATTCTCGAAGCCATCAGGGACACTTTTGACCTTGTCGAGGAGAACTTGGGTGAGAAGTGGGAGCTCGACACTCTTCCCCGTGATGAGCAAGGCGTCTATGACATGCTCTGTCGGGCTGACTCGATTGGTGTCTTTCAGGTCGAATCACGAGCCCAGATGGCTCTTTTGCCAAGGCTCCAACCGAGAAGGTTTTATGACCTCGCCATTCAGATTGCGATGGTTCGGCCAGGCCCCATCCAAGGAGGGGCAGTCCATCCTTTTGTGAAACGGAAAGCCGGCAAGGAGCCGGTGCAATACCCCCACCCGCTCCTGGAGAGCTGTCTAGAACGCACCCTGGGTGTTCCCATCTTCCAGGAACAACTCATGCAGATTGCTATGACCGTGGGCGGGTGCACAGGGGAAGACGCTGATTTGTTGCGTCGCGCCATGGGATCAAAACGTGGTCTGGAGCGGATTGAATCATTGCGCGAAACCCTCTATGCCGGCATGGCTTCGCACGGTCTTGACCAGGCCACCTCGGATCGGATTTACGCCATGATTCAGGCGTTCGCGAGTTTCGGTTTTGCCGAGAGCCACTCGCTGAGCTTCGCGCTCTTGGTCTATGCCAGTGCCTGGCTCAAACTTCACTATCCCTCTGTGTTTCTTGCGGGACTGTTGAGAGCCTGGCCAATGGGGTTCTACTCCCCTGCTTCTCTGGTATCAGATGCGGAGCGTCACGGAGTAGAGGTGAGGAAACCGTCGGTGCAATATTCTGACGTGTTCGCCTCGGTCGAGCCAGTTTCGGGGAAGAGCGCATCCCCCACGGGACTCGATCAATGTCGCCATTACGAGCAGCCGACACCGTCCTCGGTGTTTGATCCCGGTCAGGAAGACCCCACCCTCTCTCACCGTCGGGACGGCGAGCTTGCTACTCGCCTGGGTCTCGCCAGCGTCACCGGTATAGGTGCGGAGACCGCCCAGCGCATTGTCGACGAACGCCGTGCTGGCGGGCCCTTCCTGGATGCTACGGATTGCGCGAGAAGGGTGGGTTTGAACTCTCGTCAGATTGAAGCACTCGCCAGTTCTGGCGCCCTGGAGGATTTATCTCTGAATCGGCGTGAGGCTTTATGGTCGGCGGGTTATTTGGCACAAGAGCACCCCCAACACCTCCCGCACACCAGTACTCCTCCCCCGCTACCGCTGTTTCCTCCGATGAGTGAGCAGGAGATTATGGTCGCCGATCGA
>CAYGLJ010000016.1:0-20101 GCA_964350865.1 uncultured Microbacteriaceae bacterium | reverse complement strand
ACTCCCCCTGCGAGGCGAACCCACTCCAGACCTCGTGGTGACGCCACAAGTCTCGCGCGAGCAACTCCAGCCGCCACCGCCCACACCATGTCGCTGGCGATCCCGATCACGAAGAACATCGCCCCGAGAATGAGCATCTGAACTGGCGGAGCAAATCCTTCCTGCTCAACAAAGAGCGGAAGTGTGGCGATAAAGAACACGAGGGTCTTCGCATTGGTAATACCCACTATGGAGCTGTCCACCAAAGTTTTTCGGGCACTCGCTGTTGTCGCACTGGTGAGCTCAAGTCTCAAGTCTTTTCGGTGTCGGATGCCATCGACTCCGAGGTACACCAGGAAGAGGGACCCCACCACCTTCACCGTGCCGAAAATCACGGGGGACGACGCGATAAGTACACCCACACCTAGTGACACCGCAACAATCTGAACACCAACGCCGGCTGCGTTTCCGAGCACGCTCTGAATCGCTCCTTTGGTTCCGAGGACCATCGCTCGCCCGATGACAAAAACCACGCTCGGTCCAGGTACCACAATCACAACGAGAGCGAGCAGAAGAAACGATGCGAGCGTCGAGCTAGAGGGCACCTCGCAAATATAGACCTGGGAAACCATCCTTCCGGACAGGCAAAGAGGGCCAGTCCGAAGACTGGCCCTCTTCCCGACTATCGGAGGTTAGACGCGAACGTCCTCCTCCAGCTGGTATCCCTCTTCACCGTGGACGATGGTGTCGATACCTGCGACCTCATCCTCACTCGTGACGCGGAAGCCCATGGTCTTCTCGATGGCGAAACCGAGAAGCAAAGCAACCACGAAGGAGTACAGCAGCACCGCGAAGGCAGCGATGGCCTGCACTGTCAGCTGACCGAAGTCACCGCCGGTGAACAGCCCCGTGTCGATGGCGAAGAACCCGAGGTACAGGGTTCCGATCATGCCGGCGACAAGGTGGATTCCCACGACGTCCAGGGAATCGTCGTAACCGAGCTTGAACTTCAGATCGACAGCGAACGCGGACACCGCGCCCGCAATAACTCCCAACAGCAGAGCGAATCCGGGAGTGAGGTTCGCACACGCTGGGGTGATGGCAACAAGGCCAGAGACAGCTCCAGATGCGGCGCCCACAGCGGTGGCTTTGCCGTCCTTGAGCTTCTCGACGACCATCCATCCAAGAATTGCGGCAGCGGTAGCACCAAGGGTGTTGACCACGATCAAGCCGACACCGGGCATACCCTCAGCGAGGAACTCGGCACCAGCGTTAAACCCAAACCATCCGAACCACAGCAAGGCTGCACCGAGGAGGACAAGGGGAACGTTGTGGGGCTTGTGGGCACCCTTCTGGAAGACAACGCGTCGACCGAGCACAATTGCCAGAGCAAGGGCCGCAGCACCCGCGTTAATGTGAACAGCAGTTCCACCGGCGTAGTCAATAACGCCAGGCAGGCCGCCCATCAGATCGCCGAGCTCGAGGATCCAACCGCCACCCCAGACCCACGCTGCTACGGGGAAATAAACGATGGTTGCCCATACACCGGCGAAGACCATCCATGGCCCAAAGCGAGCCCGGTCCGCGATGGCGCCCGAGATGAGAGCCACGGTGATAATGGCAAAGGTGGCGCCAAATGCCGCTCCGAGGAGATCCTCGTTGCCCAGCCCTTCCAGACTGAAGGCCGAGAACGGGTTTCCTGCGAACTGAAGTGGGCCATCCACAGCAGACATGCTGTAGCCGTAGAGAACCCACAGCACGCCGACGAGGGCGATTGAGCCGAAGCTCATCATCATCATGCTGACGACGCTCTTTGCTTTAACGAGGCCGCCGTAGAAGAAAGCGACGCCAGGGGTCATCAGCAACACCAAAGCGGTGGCGGTGATGCCCCAGGCTAACTGGCCTGAATCCATTGTTGTCTCCCTTGTGTGTCTGTCATAGGCGTGCACACGTGCACGTGGACCCCAGTGTGTGACAGCAAAGTTTCTCCGAGGGTGCCCATGTGTTACCGAACGATTTCGGAGACCGGCCAATTGTTAAGACTGTGTTTCAGGCAAGGCCGTCTCTCAAGGTGGAATGTCGGCGCTTTTCAAAGGGGTGGCATGCCACCGGGAGACGCTAGAGGTCCCGCTGGGGATTAACCCCGAGTCGTGTGAGAGCAATGAGTCGCGACGTCGCACGCAGATATTTCTTGCGATACCCACCACCCAACATGGTCTCGTCGAAGACCTCATCAAGGGGAAGACCGGTCGCGAGAATGGGGATTCGGGCATCGTAGAGCCGGTCAATCAGGGCAACTAATCGCAATGCTTGAGCTTGATTGTGTAACTGAGTGACACCTCGCCACGAGACTGCGGCGAGACCTTCCACGAGCCCGACAAATCGACTTGGATGGATGGTCGCCAGATGAGTGATCACGTCCGCAAAGTCATCGACTGCAACATCGCCCTCCACTGTCGCCACATGCTGATCGGCTTCTTCTACCGAGAGCACCTGAGCGTGACCCTCAAAGTCACGCTTTCGATAGTCCTCACCGTCAATGCGGACCGTTTCGAACTTGTCCGCGAGTGCCGTGATTTCGCGCAGAAAATCTTCGGCCGCAAAACGACCCTCACCCAAGGCGGCGGGTGGAGTGTTGGAGGTCGCCGCGAGCCGGGTTCCCGACTGCACTAACTCTCCCAGAAGACGGGACATCACCATGGTGTCGCCGGGGTCATCCAGCTCAAACTCATCGATAGCGAGAAGCGCCGCACCCTTCAGGTGGTCCACTGCTCCTCGGTACCCGAGCGCCCCCACCAGCGCAGTGAACTCGATAAACGTGCCGTAATAGGTGCGGCCAGGAATCAGATGCCACATCGCCGCGAGAAGGTGAGTCTTTCCCACACCGAATCCGCCGTCGAGATAAATCCCTGGTTTCGCCGCGCTACGTGCTGTCTTCGCTCCCGATCGGAACCATCCGCCTGACTTTGCCGGAGCGCCCGCCACGAATATCCGAGCCTTCTCCACCGCTTCGGCTTGAGAGGGGTAAGCAGGATCTGGAACGTAGGAGTCGAGACTTGCGCTCTCGAATTGAGCAGGAGGTACAAAATGAGCCAACATGGCGTCGATGGACATCACCGGATGACGATCGAGGAGTGACGTGATGGGCACCGAGACCTGACTCATTTCTTAGCTTTCCCCGATAGTGTTCAGGGTGCGGTGGAAGACTAGTGACAGCGTATCGGGCTTCGCCCGGCGCTCCCACCGCACCATTGAAGGAGTACCGTGCCCATTCCCACTGACCCCTCTCCCGAACTAGCGGATTACGCTCACCCCGAGCGGCTCGTGACAACGGCCTGGCTTCAAGAAAACGCAGGAACCGAAGGTTTAGTCATCCTGGAATCCAACGAGGATGTCCTCCTCTATGACACCGGTCACATTCCCGGCGCCGTCAAGATCGATTGGCACACCGAACTCAATGACCCCGTTGTTCGGGATTACCTCCAGGGAGAAGACTTTGCAGAATTGATGTCGAGGAAGGGGATCTCTCGCAGCGACACCGTCGTCATCTACGGCGATAAGAGCAATTGGTGGGCCGCCTACACACTCTGGGTATTCACCCTCTTTGGACACGAAGACGTCCGATTGCTCAACGGCGGTCGTGACGCCTGGGTCTCTCAGGGTCTACCACTGACGAAGGACGTCCCCAGTCCCTCCCCCTCGACATATCCCGTCATCGAGCGCAACGACGACGATATTCGAGCTTTCAAGGAGGACGTGCTGGGCCATCTCGGCAAGCCACTCATTGACGTGCGGAGCCCAGAGGAGTACTCCGGAGAGCGCACCCACATGCCGGCCTACCCTGAAGAGGGAGCGCTGCGCGGAGGGCACATCCCGACCGCGAAGAGCATTCCATGGGCGAGCGCCGCAACGGAAGACGGGCGGTTCAAGTCCCATAGCGATCTAGTCGATATTTACCTGGAGAAACAGGGGTTCCGCCCCGGTGACGACATCATTACCTACTGCAGAATTGGCGAGCGCTCCAGCCACACTTGGTTTGTGATGAAGTATCTCCTGGGCTTTGAGAACGTTAAGAACTACGACGGGTCCTGGACCGAATGGGGTTCTGCAGTGCGAGTCCCCATCGCGACCGGTGACCAGCCCGGTGAGGCCCCTTAGGTCCTGATGTCAGAGAGTTCCCTGCCACCATCACTGGCAGCAATCCGCGAAGACTTCTTGGCGCTGAGTGTTCCTGACCGGCTGCAACTCCTGCTCGAGTTTTCCGACACTCTCCCGGTGGTTCCTGAAGAGCTGGTCGACCCTCAAGCGTGGGAGCGGGTAGAAGAGTGCCAATCCCCGGTGTTTATCACAGTGGAAACCACTCCCGCGGAAGTGACCGTGTACGCGACTGCTCCTGAGGAAGCACCTACTACCAGGGGGTTTGCCTCCATCCTTGTTCAAGGGCTCCACGGGATGTCACCAGAACAAGTGCTCGGCGTCCCGCCAGACTTCCCGCTGCAATTGGGATTACAAAATGCTGTCAGCATGCTGCGACTGAGAGGCATGTCGGGAATGCTGTGGCGAATTAAGCGCCAGGTTGAGGAGGGTTTAGCCCTTCAAGGCGCACGCGAGTGAACCTTTATCGAGTGGTTCCGCCACCTCCGGAGGTGTATGACCTCAGCGCCGAAAGTTCGCGTCAGGCGATAGAGCAGCTCTATCAGCCGGAGGGTTCGTCCAGCGTGCGCGCCATCATGGTGACTAATTCCGCGGGTGACACCATCGGTCCACAGGGTTCATCTCAGGACCTCTCACAGGGTGCTGATCGAGCGCTGCTCAGCATTCTCCGTGAAAACTCTGATGCTGTCATTGTGGGAGCCTCGACTATTCGCAGAGAGCCCGTTCCGCTCCCCCGGACAACGCCACTGGTTGTCCTCTGCTCCAGTGGTGATCTCAATAACCACCAGCTCGTCAGTCGAGGTGGACGTGACGAACACCTGATTGTGGTTGCACCAGCCCAGCACAGAGGAGCTCTGGGCCAAGCACTCGGGGGTTTCCCGTGGGAACACCTGTCCTGGGAGTCTGACGGCGCGGTCGAAGACCTTCTCGCGGAAATACAGACGAGAACGAGTGGAGGCCATGTCCTGGTTGAAGGCGGGCGAATCACGTGGGAATTCTTCGCCCCTCTCACCACCGAGCTACTCATTGCGACTATTCCTCCACCACGAGACCACCACCAGGGAATACCTCCGTGGTGGCCCGGAGATCCTTCCCACTGGACACTGCGATCACTCCTCACGGATGACCAGAAAATGCTCTATTACCGGCACGAAATAGCCCCCGCGGCGCGCCCTAGTCTCTGAGCTTGAGGGGTTCCGTATTCTGGGGCCATGAGCAGCGATGCGGCCTTTCCCGGCGCTCCCCAGGAGTTTCTCGACGCTATGTCCTCCGCGGATGGGGCGGCTCTTCGAAGTGAACTGAGGGTTTTTGAGACCCCCGCCCCCGAGGGCCTAGCTCCGTTCCAGAGAGCGTGGGCCGCTGATGTCGAACCCCAGCACGCAAGCTCAGATAACGAATATGGAACTGGGCGGCTGGTATTTCTCTATGACCCCAGCTCGCCTGAAGCGTGGGAATCGGCTTATCGCATGGTGGTTTTCGCCCAAGCTCCGATCGATCCGCTCATGGGCCAGGACGAATTTCTGCCCAACGTGGCCTGGTCATGGCTCATCGATGCACTTGATTCTTCGGGAGCGTCCTATGTTCACGCGGCTGGCACGACAACATCTGTTGTCTCCACAGGTTTTGGGGAGATGGAGTCCGAAGGTTCCGGCGCTCAAGTAGAGGTGCGAGCATCGTGGAGCCCCACGACTCATGACATTGGTCCGCACCTGGAGGCCTGGAGCGAGTTTGTCTGCATGCTGGCGGGGTTCCCGCCCACCCACGAGGGCGTCGCAACTCTTCCCCCCCATCGCGCCACCTCATGACAGAAAACACTCCGGAAGCTCCCCCACTACCGCTCGCAACCCCTCATGCGCCTGTTGTGCTGGTCGAGGATGCCTCTGATTTCCATCACGCTCTGGATGATCTACTAGGAGGCGAGGGTCCCCTGGCACTAGATGCCGAGCGGGCCAGCGGCTTTCGATACTCGTCTCGCGCATACCTCGTGCAAGTCCATCGCACAGGCTCCGCGAACTACCTCATTGACCCGATTGCTCTGGGGAGCCTGAGTGATATCACCCACACCTTGGGTGACCAGGAGTGGATTATCCACGCAGCCCACCAAGACCTCGCGTGTCTCCGAGAAGTAGGCGTGGAGCCCCAGACACTTTTTGATACGGAGCTTGGAGCTCGGCTAGCAGGGCTCCCCAAAGTAGGGTTGCAGGGCGTTGTCGAGGATATCCTCGGTCTCTCTCTGGCTAAGGAGCACTCCGCAGCGGATTGGTCCACCAGGCCCCTACCTTCGGAGTGGCTCACCTACGCTGCTCTCGATGTTGAGCTATTACCGCGGGTGCGAGACGAGATTGCTCGGATTCTCCGTGATTCTGGGAAGTGGGACCTCGCGCAAGAGGAGTTCCAAGCTCAGCTTTCACTCGCTCCCGCTCGGCCGCGCACAGATCCTTGGCGGAGACTATCCGGGCTCCACCAGGTCCGAGGGCCGCGTGCACTCGCGATTGCGCGAGAGCTGTGGCTGGCTCGCGAGGAGCTCGCAGAGTCCACCGACCGCGCACCTGGGCGCCTCGTGCCAGACCGTGCCCTGATTGCAGCGGTTCTCGCAAACCCAGCAACCAAAGCCGAGCTTGCAGGACTCAAAGAGTTCCATGGGCGCGCCAGTCGCTCCGAATTACCTCGGTGGTGGGCCGCCATGGAACGGGGTCGCGCTACTGAAGATTTGCCCGACACGAGAGCACCGTCAGAAGGCCCGCCGCCGCCGCGCGTATGGCCAGATCGTAATCCAGAAGCGGCCACTCGCATGAGCGCGGCGCGGGCGGCACTATCGCAGATATCGGAAGACACGACGATCCCGGTGGAGAACCTCCTCACACCCGACTACCTGCGTCGGCTGTGCTGGGAGCCACCGCATCCCGCTACCACTGAATCGATATCCTCGGCCCTGCTCGAGAAGGGTGCCAGGCCTTGGCAAATTTCTCTGGTGGCCGAGGCACTCGCTGCCGCCTTTGTGGAAGCCCGCCAAACCCAGGCGCCCACACCAGCACCCCAGTCGTAGAGCTCCCGCACCGGGTCGAAAAGAATTCGCCGTACTCCTAGCATGGGAGAACCGAATGGAAGGTTTGTCATGCAAGGAAACCCAGTCGTTTTCGTTGATGGAGTTCGTACCCCCTTTGGTCGCGCGGGCGAAAAAGGAATGTATTGGAAAACCCGAGCAGACGACATGATTGTTTCGGCCATCATTGGACTCCTGGAGCGCAACCCGCAAATACCTCGTGACCGCATTGATGAGGTTGCCATCGCGGCAACAACCCAAGAGGGTGACCAGGGACTCACGCTCGGCAGGACCGCTGCAATTCTGGCCGGCCTCCCCCTGAGCGTTCCTGGGTTCGCCATCGATCGCATGTGCGCGGGTGCGATGACAGCTGTCACCACGTTGGCGGGTGGGATTGCCGCTGGGGCCTATGACATCGCTCTGGCTGGCGGTGTAGAGCACATGGGACGACACCCGCTGGGGCGTGACATTGACCCCAACCCTCGGTTCTTAGCGGAGAAACTCGTCAGCCCCGATGCGCTCAACATGGGCATCACCGCTGAGCGCCTTCATGACCGTTTCCCTGAGCTCACGAAAGAGCGGGCTGACCTTTTCGGAATGCTCTCCCAGCACAAGGTTGAAGCGGCCTACCAGGCCGGACACATTCAGCCTGACCTTATTCCTGTTGCGCTTCCCAGTGAGGAAGGTTACGGAATGGCAACCGAAGACGAAGGTCGCAGGCCAGCAACGACGATGGAGGCTCTCGCTGAGCTGAAGACGCCCTTCCGTCCGCACGGAAAAGTCACCGCCGGAAACGCCTCTCCCCTGACAGATGGAGCCACCGTTGCCGCACTGGCATCAGAGGACATCGCGCGCGAACTAGGACTGACCGTGAAAATGCGGATGGTGTCTTTCGGGTTTGCTGGCGTCGAGCCCGAGGTGATGGGCATAGGCCCCATTCCTTCTACAGAAAAGGCTCTCGCCAAGGCTGGTTTAGGGATCGAAGACATTGGTCTGTTTGAACTCAACGAGGCCTTCGCTGTTCAGGTGTTAAGTCTGCTGGACCACTTCGGGATCGCCGATGATGACCCCCGGGTGAATCCGTGGGGAGGAGCCATTGCCTTCGGCCACCCTCTTGCCGCTTCGGGCGTTCGTCTGATGATTCAGCTTGCGCGCCAATTCGAGATGCATCCCGAAGTTCGATACGGCCTGACCGCTATGTGCGTGGGCTTGGGCCAGGGTGGAAGCGTTATCTGGGAGAACCCTCACTACACGGGAGCAAAATAATGGCAAAGAGCGCAGTCGCACAGTATGACTCTGTGGATTTCACGCCACTACTGGAGCATGCCCAGGACGAAGTCGTCACGCACAGCTACGTGAGGTATGTCCCCCTTGTCGCAGCTGGTGGAACACTCGCTCTCGTCACACTGGACAACGGTAAAGACCACACCAGGCCCAACACGCTGGGACCGCAGGGCCTTGTTGAGTTGCGCGACACACTTCGCGGTCTCCAGGAGCAAGCAGCCCAGGGTGCCATTCAGGCCGTCGCGATTACTGGAAGCCCGTTTATCCTCGCGGCTGGAGCAGACCTGTCGAAGGTTGGCGACATTCCCGACAAGGACACGGGCGTCCTCATGGTGAAGCTCGGCCATCAAACTCTCGGGCTTCTCGGAGAAATGGGGGTTCCCTCGTTCTGCTTTATCAACGGTTTAGCTCTCGGAGGCGGACTGGAGGTAGCCCTCAACGCCGACTACCGCACGGTCTCAGCGAGCGCGGCCGCACTCGCCCTCCCGGAGGTTTTCTTGGGGCTGATTCCCGGATGGGGCGGAGCTTGGCTTCTGCCAAACCTGATTGGCATCAAGAACGCTCTGGCGGTCATGGTCGAGAACCCTCTGAAGATGAATCGCACACTGAAACCAGAGCAAGCCCTGGAAATGGGAATTGCCGACGCACTTTTCCCGGCTGCGCGATTCCTCGAGGACTCGATCGCGTTCGCCGATCACGTCGTTGCCGGCTCACGAAAGGTGAAGAGACCGCATCAACCAGGCACACTGGAGCGCACCACGGTGTGGCCTATTGCCGTCAACACCGCACGCAAAATGTTGCGAGATCGAATCGGCACTGTTGCTCAGTCGCCCTACGCCGCTCTCGATCTGCTCGCCGGCGCGAAGTCAGCCACCAAGGCTCAGGGGTTCGCAGCGGAAGACGACGTCCTTGCCGAGCTGATCGCCGGAGACCAGTTCAGGGCCAGCGTCTATGCCTTCATGCTGACTCAGAAACGAGCGAAGGTAACCCCCGGGGCACCGGATCGAGAACACGCCCAGCCCATCACCAAAGTGGGTGTGGTCGGAGGCGGATTGATGGCCCGCCAGTTTGCCTTCCAGATCCTCCGTCGCCTGGAAGTTCCCGTGGTGATTAGTGATGTCTCTGAGGAACGCGTGAAGGACGCGGTCACCTGGATGGAGGGAGAAATCTCGACCCTCCTCGATAAGGGACGGCTCCACTCGGACACTGCGAACAAACTCCGTGGCTTGATTCACGGCACAACATCGATGAGCGACTTCGCGTCATGCGATCTTGTCATCGAAGCCGTGTTTGAGGAGATGGGTGTTAAGCAGGAAGTCTTCCAGGAGCTCGAGAAACATGTCACCCCGGAGGCCATCCTCGCCTCCAACACCTCCTCGCTCTCGATTGGGAAGATCGCGTCCGTCCTGAAACACCCTGAGCGAATGGTCGGTATCCACTTTTTCAACCCCGTGGCTGTGATGCCCCTGGTCGAGGTGGTCAGAGCAGAGAAAACTTCCGATGCCGCCCTTGCGACTGGTGTTGCTCTGGTCAACAAACTGCGTAAGACCGCCATTGTGACCGCAGACACCACCGGCTTTGTCGTCAATCGACTGCTGGCAAAGCTTCTCGGTGAAGCGATGCACGCCATTGAGACGGGCACCCCCTACGAGGTTGTTGACGAATCAGTGGCGCCTCTCGGGCTACCGATGGGTCCTTTTGCTCTCCTGGAGCTGGTCGGGTTGCAGGTGGGAGCCCACGTGCTGGACACCCACCATGGCGCATTCCCTGACCGATTTTTTGCCAGCGAAGCGTTGCGAAAGCTCGTGGAACACGGTCGAATTTACGACCGCGACGCCAAGAAAAAGATTACGGGGGTCAGCTCGTTCGCCCAGGGGCTGATAGGTGCAGGACCGGGCTATAGCGCGGAAGAACTTCGAGCACGTGTGTACGACGGTCTCGCTGATGAAGTGTGGAGGATGCTCGATGAGGGCGTTGTCGAAGGGCCTGAAGACATTGACGTTGCCATGATTCTTGGCGCTGGATGGCCGTTCCACATGGGGGGCCTAACGCCCTTCCTCGATCGGGTAGGTGCGAGCGAGAAGATCCGAGGCACCACCTTTCATACCCCACCGGTCAAGGGAGTGAGCTAGGCCTTACCGTCTGCCTCCGACGCTTCCCGGATGCTCTCGTCGTTCGTTCCCTCAGCAGGGAGAGGTCTGGCAACGGGGACCTTCATTCCCAGAACCTGAGCGACTAGGTTCCTCGCAATGTGCTGAGAGGTGAGGCCCGCGTCTTCGAGGATTTCCCCACGCGATGCGTGATCGAGGAACTCATCGGGCAAACCAATCTCGTCGACTGCGGTATCCACACCGGCGGCACGGAGCTCCTGACGAATACGCGTTCCGACACCGCCCACGCGAATCCCATCTTCGATACTCGCCACAATGCGGTGATCACGTGCCAGATCGATAATGCTGGAGGCCACCGGGACAACCCACCGCGGATCCACGACGGTTGCGCCAATACCCTGGGCTGCGAGCCTCTCGCGAACCTCCATCGCCATGTGGACCATGGGCCCGACCGCAACAAGAAGAACGTCCTTGTGGGCAGCTTCGGCCATGACGTCAACGCCGTCCATCGTGCGTCGAACAGCCTCAATCTCTGGCGATACCGATCCCTTGGGGAAGCGCACGACCGTAGGAGCGTTATCGACAGCCACTGCCTCTCCGAGCTCTTCTCGGAGGCGCTTGGCGTCACGGGGTGCGGCAATTCTGATGTGAGGCACGACCTGCAAGATGGAAAGATCCCACATGCCATGGTGGCTGGGACCATCAGGACCCGTGACCCCGGCCCGGTCAAGCACAAACGTCACTCCCGCTTTGTGCAGTGCGACATCCATCAACACTTGATCGAAAGCTCTGTTGATAAAGGTCGCATATACGGCCACAACCGGGTGCATTCCCCCGTAGGCAAGACCCGCAGCACTCGCCACGGCGTGCTGCTCTGCTATCCCGACATCCAACACCCGACGGGGATACTTTGCGGCCATCTGGTGGAGGCCCGTGGGGCGCAACATGGCGGCGGTAATTCCCACGATTTTGTCATTACGGTCGGCGAGAGACACCATCTCCTGGGAGAACACCTGAGTCCACGACACCGCGTCGGAGGACTCCCTGGCTTCACCAGTCGCGGGGTCAATTTGTCCTACAGCGTGGAACTGATCTGCCTCATCATTCCGGGCTGGCGCATAGCCACGACCCTTTTCGGTAATGACGTGAACGATCACGGGCGCGCTGCGCTCTTTTGCCTGCTGGAGAACTCTCTCAACATCCTCGATGTTGTGCCCATCAACCGGACCGAGGTACTTGATGTCCAGGTTCGAGTAGAGGTCCTCATTATTGGCAAAACGGGAAAGAAAGCCTCTCGTGCCGCCACGAAGCCCCCGATACAGGGCTTTGCCGGGCATTCCGAATAAGGACAGGAAGCGCTCTGTTCCGCTCTTGAAGGCGCGGTAGGAGCGACGCGAGCGGACATCGGAGAGGAACCTGGCCATGCCACCAATCGTCGGTGCATAGGAGCGCCCGTTGTCATTGACCACGATGATGAGATTTCGCTCGTTGTCGTGGGAAATATTGTTGAGCGCCTCCCACGTCATGCCGCCGGTCAGTGACCCATCGCCCACCACCGCGACGACAAACCGATCATCCTCGTGTTGCATCTGGAATGCGCGGGAAATTCCTTCTGCCCAGCTCAACGAACTCGACGCGTGAGAGCTCTCGACGATGTCGTGCTCTGATTCGCTGCGCTGCGGGTAGCCGGCGAGGCCACCCTTCTGCCGCAATCCAGAGAAGTCTTTACGGCCGGTCAAGATTTTGTGCACATAGGACTGGTGGCCGGTGTCCCAAATGAAGGGGTCCCGAGGCGAATCAAAGACTCGGTGCAAAGCAATGGTCAGTTCGACCACACCGAGATTGGGACCCAAGTGACCACCCGTTCGCGACACTTCCTCAATGAGAAAGGCACGAATCTCCGCTGCAAGCTCATCCAGCTGTTCGCCGGAAAGTGTCTTCAGATCCGCAGGCGAATTAATCGCATCAAGAAGCGCCATATCTACACTCTATGAGGTGTTCACTGGTGATACTCACCAGAAAACTGGGACCTCGCCTAGAGCAAAGACCTCAACACGTACTGCAGAATTCCACCGTTGCGGTAGTAGTCAGCCTCGGCAGGAGTGTCGATGCGGACAACCGCATCAAAACTAACGGGCTCTCTTCCGGGTGCTGTGTGCTCACTGGGTGCAGCCACCACCCGAAGTGTCGAGGGGGTCACGCCATCATTGAGCTGGGTGATTCCTTCAACGCTGAACACCTCAGTGCCATCGAGCCCGAGCGAGGAAGCGCTCTGTCCCGCAGGGAACTGGAGTGGAACCACACCCATACCGATCAAATTTGAACGGTGGATGCGCTCAAAGCTCTCTGCAATAACCGCTCGCACACCCAAGAGGTTTGTGCCTTTCGCTGCCCAGTCCCTAGAGGATCCGGACCCGTACTCTTTGCCGGCCAAAATCACCAGAGGAACGCCAGCCTCACGGTAGCTTTCGGCGGCGTCGTAAATGAATGTCTGGTCCCCTGACTCCGTGGTGAAGTCGCGCGTGAAACCGCCCTCGACGCCGTCCAACAGAAGATTCTTCAGGCGAATGTTGGCGAAGGTGCCCCGAATCATCACCTCGTGGTTTCCGCGACGGGAGCCATAGGAGTTGAAGTCGAGACGGTCGATGCCGTGGTCGCTCAGGTAGCGGCCCGCGGGCGAATCGGCTTTGATCGAGCCTGCCGGCGAGATGTGGTCGGTGGTGACCGAGTCACCGAGCAACGCCAGGACTCGGGCACCCGAAATATCGCGAACCGCTGACGGCTCTAAGGTCATCCCCTCGAAATATGGGGGCTTCCGAACATAGGTGGACTGTGCATCCCACTCAAAGGTGTCACCCGTCGGGGTGGGCAGCGATTGCCAGCGTTCGTCACCGTCGAACACGGTCTTGTACTGCTTAGTGAACATCTCAGTGTCAATCGATGAATCGATCGTGGCCTGGACCTCAGCTGCGTCTGGCCAAATGTCGGCAAGGAAAACATCGTTCCCGCTGGAATCCTGACCCAAAGGTTGAGTCTCGAAATCAAAGTCCATGGTCCCGGCCAGCGCATACGCAATCACGAGCGGCGGGCTGGCCAAGTAGTTCATCTTGACGTCAGGGTTGATGCGACCCTCGAAGTTACGGTTTCCGGAGAGGACAGCGGTAACGGCCAAGTCGTGATCATTGACTGCCTGCGAGATTTCCTCGTCCAACGGACCAGAGTTTCCGATACACGTGGTGCACCCATAGCCCACCAAATAAAAACCCAACGCCTCGAGGTCGTCCATCAGGCCGGCTTTTTCGTAATAATCGGTCACTACTTTGGACCCCGGGGCAAGTGTGGTCTTCACCCAGGGCTTTGACTTCAGACCTTTCACCGCTGCGTTCCTCGCGAGAAGTCCCGCCGCCAGCATGACCGAAGGGTTAGAGGTGTTCGTGCACGACGTGATGGCGGCAATAGTCACCGCACCGTTCGCGATCTCGAAAGTATCGCTACCGCGGGTCACTGGGACCTCAGACCGAGCGGTTTCCTCAGAGAGGAAGTTCTCCAAGTCCTTGTGGAATTGCTCGCGCGCATGGTCGAGCTCAATACGATCCTGGGGTCGACGTGGTCCGGCGATACTGGGGACTACGGTGGCGAGGTCGAGCTCCATGTATTCGGAATAACGTGGCTCAACGCTCGGGTCGTGCCACAGGCCTTGAGCCTTGCAATATGCCTCGACCAGGGCGATTTGATCCGCCGTGCGCCCGGTCAGCGCCAGGTAATCCAAGGTCACCTGATCCACGGGGAAAATCGCCGCTGTCGACCCAAACTCAGGACTCATGTTGCCGATGGTCGCACGGTTCGCCAGGGGAACCTGGGTGACACCAGCCCCATAAAATTCCACAAACTTCCCGACCACTCCGTGCTCGCGGAGCATCTGAGTAATGGTGAGCACGACGTCAGTAGCGGTGACTCCCGTGGGGATGGAACCGCTCAGCTTGAAACCAACGACCCGAGGAATGAGCATCGATACTGGTTGACCGAGCATCGCGGCTTCTGCCTCAATACCGCCCACACCCCATCCCAGGACACCAAGTCCATTGACCATGGTTGTGTGGGAGTCGGTTCCGACACAGGTGTCGGGGAAAGCTTGAGTGACCCCGTCGATGTCCTTGGTGTAGGTCACCTTTGCAAGGTTTTCGATGTTGACCTGGTGGACAATTCCGGTGCCCGGAGGTACCACCTTGAAGTTGTTGAACGCCGTTTGGCCCCACCGCAAGAACTGGTAACGCTCACCATTGCGCTCATATTCAATGTCGACATTGCGCTCAAATGAATCTGGCTGGCCGAAGAGGTCGGCAATGACCGAGTGATCAATCACGAGCTCAGCGGGAGAGAGCGGGTTGACCTTATTGGGGTCGCCGCCAAGATCCACGATTGCTTCACGCATGGTGGCCAGATCAACAATGCAAGGAACACCGGTGAAGTCTTGGAGCACAACGCGGGCGGGAGTGAACTGGATTTCCGTTGAAGGTTCCGCCGCCGCATCCCAGCTGCCGAGTGCCTGAATTTGCTCCTTGGTGATGTTCGCACCGTCTTCGGTGCGCAACAGGTTTTCCAGCAGCACCTTCAAGCTAAAGGGCAGTGTCTCGTGGCCTTCGACAGCGTCAGTGCGGAAGATTTCATACTGACGATCTCCGACCGCCAGGGTGTCCTTTGCCTGAAAACTGTTCAGTGAACTCACGATTACTCCTCACCAGCCGCTGCGCGCGGTATCTTTACATCAAGATAAATACTATCACCGCGATGAGCTGGCACTGGAGCTGTAGACCGAGCGATACAGGAGCCAGGTAACCCACAACCAGGCCGCGTACAGCGGCAATCCCATAATCAATTTCGTGGCGGCGAGGGCGCTGATCGAGGCAGCCAGATAGAGCGGCACCTGCACCATCAGGCGCAGGGCAAATAGGCCAGCCCAGAACCAGGTTGAGACAAGAGCAATGTGTCTGGTTCCGGGCTGCTCCCGCCATTTCGGGTCGCCCGCTAGTGATCCTGCAAGATAGCCCAGGAGCGGTCGGCGAATGACGAGCGAGATCAGCAGCACAGTCAGCCACAGCGCGTTGGCACCAAAACCCAGCAAGAAGTTGTCCTCCGCTCTCCCGGACCACAATGCGATTCCTGCGGAAGCTACGATTCCGACCAGACCCGCGACGGCCGGGAGCACGCCTGTTTTTTGCACAAGACGGACGAAAATGAACATGATGGACAGCGCGACGGGCGCCGTCACAGAGGGCACTAATTCGCCTGTCACGGTGTAGGTGATGAGGAAGCCAAGTCCTGGGGCCAAGGACTCCACCAAACCCCGTGTCTTCCCTACCGCGTTCCACAGAGCATCGATAGTGGGAGTTTCACCGGGGGTAAGCGCCCCTAGCCCGTTCCCTGTAAAAGCAGCACTGCGGGATTTCTCTGGGAGCGCCTTATCCACGTTTACGCCCCCGCGACGACGGGGGTCTCCCCTGTCGGTGGCACACGCAACGGCAACAAATCTCTCGGAGGAAGAGGTGTGTTCCCGCGCACAACGACCACCCGGCGAATCATGGAGTGAATGATGTCTGCCGCCTCTGGGCTTGTTGCAGCGGGCCCGCCTATGACGGCCCGCAAGAACCACCTCGGTCCATCGATGCCCACAAATCGCACGTTGCGACTTCCGAAAGAGCCACCAGTCTGCACCGGAACGGTTGCGGAAACCTCAGGGCCGAAGGGACCCTCCGTCTCCGATACCGTCCCTCCCTGCTTACGAACTTGCTCCATAATTTGGGCACGAATCCCATGCCACAGGCCGCTCGAGCGCGGAGCAGCAAACGGCTGTAGTTGCACTGTTGAGCCGTCATGCTCCAGCGTGACGGCGATTACCCGATTGTTCGTTTTGTCGATTTCCAATCGAAGCTGCATCCCCCGCTTAGGTTCAATTCGCAATGCACCCAGGTCGACCGACGGCCGGATTGCTCCAGCCTCGGTTTCATCGAGAGGCCCGTTAATCTCGCGATCGATTGGTGCGGATTTGGGGTACTCCTCATCGCCTCCGGTGAGCGTCGTTGAAGTATCGGTCACGCTTTCTCTCCTTGAACACCTGTAGAACCGAAGCCACCGGTGTCGCGCTGGGTCCCCGGCAGGGTAGTAACTGGCTGAAAGGTAGCTCTCGCCACAGGCGAGATCACAAGCTGAGCGATGCGATCGCCCTCTTCAATGCTAAAGCTCTCGCGGGGATCATGGTTGATCAGGATGACGGAAATCTCTCCTCGATACCCTGCGTCAATTACCCCTGGTGCATTGACAAGCCCAACCCCATTCCGCAGGGCAAGCCCACTGCGGGGCATGACATAGGCCACAAAACCGTGCGGAAGAGCTATCGAGGTGCCTGTAGGCACGAGCGCACGCTCGCCCGGTTGGAGGACGTGCGCTGACGCTGCGCGGAGGTCCGCGCCCGCATCACCGGGGTGCGCATAGGTGGGCTCGACACCGGAAACTAATACCTCAGGAGTGAGCTCGTGCGTCATTCCTCCAGGGTATACGTGGTGCAATAGGACTATGTCCTCCTACCGAGAACGGCTCTCACCCAGTTGGTGGATGGTGTTGGCCGTAGCTCTCGTCATTCCCGCCACGATGCTCATTTTTTTGCCTCTGAACGCTCTCGTCGGACTAGTCGCTGGACTCGCCATGTGGGCTGGCGCCGTGGGGATACTCTGGCTATTCTCCCCGGTAATAACCGTCAGTGAGGGGTCACTCCAGGTCGGCAATGCCATGCTGGAGTATCGCTACATCGGAGAGGTTAGCGCCTTCCTTGGCGAGGGCGCGAGGCACGAGAAGGGGCCAGGAGCTCACGGGCTCGCGTGGCTGACACTCAGCCCATGGATTGACGCCGTGGTGAAGATTACGGTCGACGACCCCGAAGATCCTGCTCCGTACTGGCTCGTATCGACCCGCAACCCAGAAGAGCTCATCAGAGCCCTCGGAAAAAGCTAGCGAGAACACTCCTGGCACACGGAACCTAGTTTGGTCTCGTGATCGACCTGAGACCGATGCTTCACGAGGAAGCACTCCACGCAGGTGAACTCGTCCGCCTGCGGCGGAAGCACAACCACATCAAGCTCGACGTTGGCGAGGTCCTGTCCAGCCAGCTCAAGGGAGCCCAAGTTGTCGGCATCCTCTGCGTCGACGACACCTGAAAGCTTGTCTGGTACACGTTCTTGCAACGCCTGGATGGACTCAGTGTCTTCTTCAGTCTTGCGTGGGGCGTCGTAATCCGTTGCCATGGTGGTAATTCACTCCCTCAGTGCTGGGGTGGTGGGGAAAGACGGCGATAGTTTGCCTGATAAAGCAGGTAAACCGCAAACCGTGGCCCACAACCGCGCTACAGAGTAGCCCGAAGCCCCGACATAACGCGACGCCACACCCGGGAATATTCTGAAATCTAGGTCGATGGCGTGACAAGCTAAGGGCAGTACGAATAAGGGGGGTGTACAGACAATGACCACACTCACTGTCGTCGGGGTCGAAAACGACATGCTCGTCTTGGTCTCTGAGGACGGTCACCGGTACTTTGTCCCGGTCAATGACGCTCTCCGTGATGCTCTCCGCAAGAAGTCCTCTTCTGACTCCGTCACACACCGCGTCAGCCCCAAGGACATTCAGGCCCACATACGCCGCGGTCTGACCGCGCAGCAAGTTGCCGATCTGACCGGTGAGGACGTTTCCTACATCGAAAAGTTTGAGGGCGCTGTCATTGCAGAGCGACGCTTCATCGTTGACCAAGCCCTTGCGGTGCCGGTGACGACTCGTAGCGGAGACGAGATGTCATTCGGGACGTCGGTTCGTGAGCGTCTCGAAGAAATTTCAGCCGCAGAAGAGCAGTGGAGTGCTTGGAAGGAAGAAACGGGGTGGCTGCTCGAACTGACGTTCCAGGAGGGCGAGGTTGAGCACACCGCCCGATGGTCTTTTCATCAGCGCAAACACGTTTTGGAACCTCTCAATGACGACGCCACGGTCCTCTCTCGTCACGAACCCATGCCGACCACTCTGATCCCCAAACTCAGCGCCGTGGCCCCTTCTCCCAGCGAGCCGGAGCGATTTGACTCGGAGATCTTTGAAGATTCAGACCTCGGCGAGACGGGTCCTCTGCTGGAGCCGGTACCGTACGGTCGATCGGAAGACGATGGGCGAATGGCCGACACGGCAGATCTGTTGGAGGTCCTGAGGCGCAAACGGGGCGAGCGAGAACCGGCTCCTGCCTCGGACGAGGACTCGAGGAGCGCTCACCCGGCGACGGGCGGAATTCGCCTGGTCGAGGATGATTCTGGTGATGCCTCCGTGACACCGATTGGGGGCCTCAGCCCTGACGATGATGATGACCCAGACCCTACGCCGCCCAAGAAGAAGCGGCCGGAGATGCCCAGTTGGGACGACATCGTTTTTGGCGCCAGGAGCGACGACGATCCTGCCTAGTTCCACGCTCCGAGCGGGATAACAGGAATTTCTCGCTCGGCGGAGGTCACCGAACCGTGTTGACCTCGCATTCGCATCGATTGTGGCGAGGCAACCTCCGAGCGATAAAACACTCGGTCCGTGAGCGCCAGCACGAGCACATCACCGATCCTGGGGAGGACATCGGCGGACACCTCACCGAATAGCCCCTCCTCGACTGCTTGGGTTCGTGTCAGAACGAGAGCGTCATCACCCAGGGTTTCCCGCCACCGAACGGCAACGTCTTCAGCTGCTGCTGGGGTGTCCACATAGAGTTGCGCGACTCGTGGCTCACCACCCCACGCCGCTACCGAATGAAGCAAGGCCGAGTCTTCGCTGACCATGAGTTTTCGGTCATCCTGAACGTCCACCATGCCGTGATCAGCGGTGATAACGAGTCCCTCATCGTCACGAAGGAGAGAGTCGAGCACCCGAAGCTGCTGATCAAGGTCCTCCAGTCGACGAATCCAGGCATCCGATCCGACACCAGAGGAGTGCCCGGTGCGATCAAGGGCAGGCCAATAGAGGTACGCCACACCGCGATCATTTTCGTCAAAGAACTCACGCATCCGGGTGAACTGCTCATCCAAAGAGTCAGTACCAACGAAGGTGGCTCCGCGCCAGACAGCCTGAGTGAAACCAGTTCCCGCGAAACGGCGCTCCCCCATCGAGAGTGAAGGAATTCCCTCGGCGTGAGCCTGCTCAAAAATGGTTCGAGAGCGTTGCCACTGAGCAGGGTTGACGTGAGGCTCCCATTCCTTGAGGTGATTAATCAGAACGCCAGAGGAAGGGTCGCGGATCGTATAACCGACAATCCCATGCTCGCCAGGACTCTTACCGGTTGTGAGGGACGCGAGCGCAGATGCTGTCGTTGAGGGAAACCCAGAGTCCCCGACAACAGAACGCTGTCGCCACTTCTCGGTCAGCCATCGGGCGTGCCCCCGACGGCCCTCAAGGTTCTGGGCCCCCAAACCATCGACGAGTAAGACGGCTACTTTGGAGACCGGCGAGAGAGACAGCGGGTTGT
>CAYGLJ010000015.1:0-25131 GCA_964350865.1 uncultured Microbacteriaceae bacterium | reverse complement strand
AGGAAATGCGAGACAAGTCACTGCCATCCCCCACACCTTTACGCGTGCGGAGGAAAGCCAAAGCTTGTCCCCCCTCGAGAGTGTGATAACCGGCCTCGGGGAGGTTCACACCCGACCATGGGTCGACCAGTGGCGCACTCACGCAGACCTCCACTCCGCCTACCGCGGTGGAGAGTTGCGCCACCCCGGTGAAGGTCATGAGGCCCGCGTAGCCAATCTCAAGTCCGGTGAGTTCTTCCAGCGTTAGCGCCACACACGGAAGTCCACCGATGCCCATGGTGGTGTTAAGTGGTTGCATCTCTTTTGGCGCAGACTCGGTGCCATCAGCCTGCGGACAGGCGGGAACATCGAGGAGAAGGTCGCGGGGGAAACTAATCACCACCGCACGATCATGGTTTTCAGAGACATGAACGAGCAGGTTCACGTCGTTGAGTTCAGAGTCGACAAACTCGAACTGGTCACCCTGCCCAACGCGGGTGTCAGACCCCACAACGAGAACGTTGAAGCCACCCTCAATCTCACCGATGGTGGGGAGCAGCGGTTCGGGGGCTCCTGGGAGCTCCACAGTGATGATGCTCGACTGCAGATTTTGCACGGTGAGACCCAGAACTGTTCCCATGCTGACAACCAAAACCCCGACCACACCCAATGCCAGTGACGTGACGAGTTGCCATCCGCCCAAGCGCTTCTGGGCCGCGTGAAGAGGCTGCGGATAATCGTCGGTCGACGAGAAAAGCTCGGGTGCAGCCGGCTTGGCTGTGTTAGCCACGGGCTCCCCCGATCCTTTGCTCTGTCTTCTTGAACCTGGCGGAGGGCGTGGGATTCGAACCCACGAGACATTTCTGCCCACTAGTTTTCAAGACTAGCTCCATCGGCCGCTCGGACAGCCCTCCGCCCACGATTCTAGAACAGAAGCCTTGGAGGGCTAGGCGGTCAAAGAATTAAGCGCTTTTGCTACCCCATCGCCGAGGAAATCCTCCGTGATGTCGGTGGCGTGAATGCGCACCTCTTCAGGAGCTTGTCCCATAGCTACAGCGCGGCCTTTGCGGGCAGCCCATTGCAGCATCTCGATGTCGTTCCTGCCATCGCCAATCACCATGACGCGGTCCAGCGGAACATCAAGCTCGGTGCGGACACGCTCCAACGCGGTGGACTTGTTGACCCCTTCAGGCGCAATGTCGAGCCACGCAGTCCAGCCCACGGTGTAACTGACCTGGTGGAGACCCATGTCCTCCACCACCTTCAAGAAGTCATCAATTTCGTGACCGGGGGAAATCACGACAACTCGTACAGCGGAAGTGGAGAGCAACTCCTCGAAGGTGACCTTTTCGCTCATCGCATCGAGTGCACCTTCGGGGAACCAGTCCGTGTAGCGATACAGGCCCGTTTCATCTTCTACCGCGTAGTGCGCTTGGGGCAGGCGAGCTTTGATGCGAATGAGGACTTCGGTGGAGTCAAAACGCTCCACGTGAAAACGTCGATAGGCAGAGGGTGCGCCTGGATCACGCTTGAGCGTGATTGCTCCATTGGAGCAGACCACGAACTCGGGAACGATATTAAGGCGCTCCAGTATCGGCAGTGTCATCGACACCGAGCGGCCGGTCGCCAGTGTTACCTCATGACCAGCGTCTCTCGCCCGTTGGACGGCGATGATGACCTCATCGGAGAGATGACCATCCTCGTGAAGAACGGTGCCATCAATATCGAGGGCAATGAGCCACGGGTCTGAAGTTGTTGTCATCTCACCCACAGTTGTATCAGGAGCACTCTAGGAAGCGCTGATAACGCTGAGCCCACCCATGAAAGGCTGCAAGACTTCGGGAACCAGAACGGAACCATCAGGTTGCTGGTGGGTTTCCAATAGGGCAACAAGCCACCTCGTCGTCGCCAGCGTTCCGTTCAATGTTGCGACCGGCTCAGTCGAACCGCCCTTGTCGGGACGGTGTCGGACATTAAGGCGCCTGGACTGGAAGGTGGTGCAGTTCGAGGTCGAGGTGAGCTCCCGATAGGCAGATTGGCTGGGTATCCAGGCCTCCACGTCATACTTTCGGGCGGCACTGGTGCCTAGGTCTCCGGCCGCCACATCGATCACCCGGTACGCAAGTCCTAACGACTGCAACATCTGCTCCTGCCAGGACACCAGGCGTTCGTGTTCTGCTTCAGCGTCCGCGGGGTCGACGTAGCTAAACATTTCGAGTTTCTGGAACTGGTGGACTCTGATGATCCCTCTGGTGTCTTTTCCATAGGAGCCCGCTTCACGCCGATAGCAGGTGGAAAGTCCGACATAGCGAAGCGGTCCCTTGGTCAGGTCAATAATTTCGTCGCTGTGGTAACCCGCAAGCGCGACCTCACTGGTCCCCGTCAAATACAAGTCATCCTCACCCAGGTGATAGACCTCGGCTGAGTGCTCGCCTAAGAACCCTGTCCCCTGCATAATCTCTGGCTTCACCAAAGTGGGCGGAATGAGGGGAACAAACCCGTTCTCGAGGGCAACCTTCATTCCCAGCTGCATAAGTGCCATTTCCAGGAGCGCCCCAGCGCCTTTGAGGAAATAGAAGCGTGAGCCCGAGACTTTGACGCCTCGTTCCATGTCGAGAATGTCGAGGGCTTCACCGATTTCGAGGTGATCTTTCACCTCACCCGCGAAGGTGGGTAGTGGGCCCACTTCACGCAGCGTCACGAAGTTCTCTTCACCGCCGGCAGGAACTCCCTCGATCACCAGGTTTGGCAGAGCGCCCAATGCTCTGGATGCCGCTTCCTCCGCGTCACTCACCCGGGAAGAGGCCTCCTTCACCTGGGTGGAGAGCTCTTTCACGGTGGCGAGGAGGGCATCTTTTTCGGCCCCCGAAGCTTTCGCCACATCCTTGCCGATGACATTTTGCTCCGCCCGCAAAGTCTCGAACGCCGCAATCGCTTCGCGTCTGGCCGCATCAGCGTGAAGGGCAGTGTCTACCAGTGATTCATCAGCACCTCTGGTGCGCAGTGATGCCTTGATGACATCGGGAGAATCGCGCAGAAGTTGGGGGTCAATCACCCCTCTAGTCTGTCACGCTCACTCGCTGGAGCCGGTGCGCAAACCCTCTAGCCAAGCCCTGGCGTCAACAAACGCGGCATCAGTGTTCTGTGATGACACCACTGGTTTGTGACCGTTGGCACGGGGGTACGAGCCCAAGAAGATGACATTGGGGCTAAATCTGCGCAAACCGAGCAATGCATCGGCAACCCGCTCGTCATCGATGTGGCCATCGAGGTCGATGACGAAGCGGTAGCGACCCATCGCATCACCAATCGGCCTTGATTCCAGCAAACTCATGTTCACCCCGCGAGTAGCGAACTGCTCCAGCATCTCTAACAGACGGCCCGGTCCATCATCGGGAAGCTCCGCGATGATGCTGGTCTTGTCTGCACCTGTTCGCGCTGGAGGCTGACCGCCTTTTTGCACCAAAACAAAACGTGTCTCAGCGTTCGGGTTGTCCCCAATGTTCTCGGCAATAACGTCAACCCCCGCGTGCTGAGTGATTCCTGGAGGTGCGATAGCGGCGTCTGCGACACCGTCGTCAACGATCGACTGAGCTGCATGAACGTTGGAACGAGCAGGAACGTGGGAATGCTGGGGAAGATGTGCTTCCAACCATCCTCGGCACTGCGCATAGGCGACTGCGTGTGCTGCGACCGTGGTCACATCTGCCAAAGCCTGTCCGGGCTTCACCGCCAGAACGAATCTCACAGGCACCATGTATTCGCCAACAATCCTGAGTTCAGGCGCCATCGCCAGGGCGTCTTGGGTGGCGCTCACGCCACCCTCAATGCTGTTCTCGATGGCGATCATGGCGAAGTCACTGCGACCAGAAAGAACATCGTCCAGGGCTTCGCCCACGTTGTGAACACTGACCCATTCCTGGCCCGCGGCAGCCGAAACCTGCCCCAAGGCCTCCCAAGTGAAGGTGCCTACAGGGCCTAGATAGCTATAGCGCTTTGCTCCAGATGCCACCCCCCGAGTCTAGTGAGCGCGAGGAATTCTACGCAGGCACCGGGGTGGCAGACTGGGGTCGCGAGATGAGGAGACACCAATGACCGGCCACCGTTTTGATGACATCACCGTCGAGAGCTTGATGGAAACCGGGAGCATGAAGTGGACCCGGATGCCCGGTCACCTCGCTGCGTTCGTCGCAGAGATGGACTTCGGTACAGCACCGGCGGTCACACAATCCCTTCAACACTCAACGGATAAAGCTCTGTGGGGTTACCTGCCTCCCGCCGTTACCCGAGATATGTCGGAGGCGACCGCAGAGTTTCTGCGGGCTCGCTACTCATGGGAGGTTCCCTCCTCCAGGATTTACCCGACCGCAGACGTCTTGAGCGCTTATGAAGTGGTGTTGGAGCGATTTACAAAGCCAGGCTCTTCTGTCATTCTCCCCACCCCCGCCTATATGCCGTTCTTGACCCTCACCCCGCTGCGAGGGCGAGAGATCATCCAGGTCCCCATGATCGAAGGGGAGGGTGGACGCCCGGAGATGGACCTTGAGGGAATTGCGGCCGCCTTCGATCAGGGCGCTCACCTCATGATTCTCTGCAACCCCCACAACCCTCTCGGTCGCGTCTATACCGAGGGTGAACTTCTCGCCCTGGCCGACGTGGTCGACGCGAAAGGTGGTGTGGTGTTCTCCGACGAAATCCATGCCCCGATCACGTTCGAGGACCACGCCCACATCCCCTACGCCTCGCTGAACGAGACGACAGCGGCCCACACACTCACTGCCACGTCAGCGTCCAAAGCCTGGAACATTCCGGGCCTTAAGTGCGCTCAACTGATCGTCTCGAATGATGACCACCAGGCATCGATGAAAGACATCGCCTTCATCGTCTCCCACGGGGCGGCAACACCGGGTGTTGCCGCCAACACTGCCGCCTATCGAGACGGCGGTGAATGGCTCGAGGATGTCCTGGGCTACATCCAGGACAACCGAGCTCTCCTGAGTGAGCTCTTGGCCACCCACCTACCCGAGGTGACATACCGGGAACCGGAAGGCACCTACATCGCCTGGTTGGATGCGAGAGGACTACCCGACATTAAGGGGGACCGCTCATGGGCACAATTCTTCTCGGAGGAAGCGAAGGTCGGCCTGACCGATGGGGCTCTCTGTGGTGAGGCAGGGGTCGACCACCTTCGCCTCATGCTCTCCACACCGCATCACATCCTGGAAAAGATTGTGATCGCCATGGCAGAAGCAGTGCGAAAGCACGAGAGCTAACCTGGGGCCATGGAGATCACACACGAACCGGACGCGCATCGCTACGTCCTCTCCGAGGGTGATGAGTTCCTCGGTGAAATCGAATACCAGGTGCAGGGCACGACGTTATTGCTTCTGCGCGCTGAAGTGCCGATCGAAAAACGCGGACAAGGCTTGGGGATACCCCTCACCAAGGGAACCTTGGAGGCCATCCGCGAGGAGGGAATCTATTCGGTCACCCCGATATGTCCCTACATCGCCAAATACATGATGAAGAACTCAGAGTTTGACGACCTGAAGGCCTAGAACCTAGGACTTTCGCCTTGGCAACACCACGGGTCGCGGTGGATGGCCGACCTGCTCGATATCGACATCAACTCCGTACACCTTGCTCACCCGGTCAGCCACGATGACCTCTGAGGGTGATCCGGTGGCTTCGAGGCGTCCCTCCACCACCATGGCTACCCGATCTGCATAGCCGGCAGCCACGGAAAGGTCGTGCACCACCACGACCACGCCTCGACCCTCATCGGCCAAGTCCCTAATGGTCTTCATGACCGACTCTTGGTGCTTCAAATCCAAGGCGGCGGTGGGCTCATCCAACAACACCAGGGGTGTTCGCTGGGCGAGCACGCGAGCGAGAGACACTCTCGCTCGCTCACCACCGGAGAGTTGGTTGAAGCGTCGCTCGCTCAAGTGTCCAACATCCGCCAGAGTCAGAGCTTCCTCGATAGCCTCCTCGTCCTGTGCAATCAGAGGGGTTCTCGCCCACGGCGCTCGGCCCATCTCGACGATTTCCCACACGCTAAAGGGGAAGGAGACCTGATTTGCCTGCATCAACACTGAGCGCAATCTCGACGCCTCATCCGGGCGATATTTACTGACGTCCCTATCGCCGAGGAATGCTGTTCCGCTCGTGGCATGGACGTCCCCTGCGAGCAGGGACAAGATGGAGGATTTGCCAGCACCATTGGGCCCCACGAGTGCGAGAACCTCTCCTGGGTAAACCTCCATGGAGACCGTCTTCACGATGGCCCGACCATCGAGGACCAACCCCACAGAATCGAGGCGCGCGAGAGGTGTCACATCACCCATTACGCCCACCCCCCGCTACGACGACGCTGCTGATACAGGAGCCCAAAGAAGAAGGGACCTCCCACGAGTGCCGTGAGCATGCCTATCGGCAAATCAGCTCCGGAGACCAACGTTCTGGTCATGAGATCAGCAATGGCGAGGAGGGCTCCACCCCCCACAGCGCTAGCGACCAACAGGCCTCGATGAGCCGGGCCGAGCGCCATCCGAATGATGTGGGGGACGACGAGTCCCACAAACGCAATAATTCCTGCAAACGCCACAGCGACCCCGGTCAACAGCGCCACCAGAACAATCGCGATAATCCGCAGCTGTTCCACATCAACACCGAGGTGGCGAGCGTTCCTTTCTCCCAGTGACAACAGGTCCAACTTTGACGCCAGAAGCACAGCCAGGATGGTGCCGAGGATCAGGATGGGGAGGACGATGGTGACTTCGGACCACACAGACCCGGCAAGAGATCCCAGCTGCCAAAAGACAATTTGTTCCCGGCTGGCGGTGTCGGCAAGGAAAAGCACAAAGGCGAGGCCCGCCTGCGCAAAAGCATTGATAGCGATGCCGGTGAGAAGCAGGGTCACCACTTCGGTGCGACCACCAGCCCTCGCCACGGCATAGACCAACAACGTTGCGCCCAACCCTCCCAGGAAAGCCAGAAGAGCAACGCCACCGCCTCCTGCAGCGATGCCAAAAACGATGGCGGTGGAGGCACCCAGTGCGGCACCGGCAGATACACCCACCACTCCGGGCTCCGCCAGCGGGTTACCAAAGACTGCCTGCATGAGGGCTCCGGCGACGGCAAGCGCTGCCCCCACTGCTAGCGCCATGACAATCCGGGGGAATCGCACTACTTCCAGCGTGGCGACAATGACCGGGTCCGCTGGCGCCCACGAGGTCGAGATTCCGAGCCAGGTCAGGAGGGTTCCCACAACCTCGGTGACGCTAATCGGGAGTTGTCCGACCACGGCAGACACCATGATTGCCGCGATCAAGATCGCGACTAGCGCGCTTGAAAGAATTACGCTGCGCACTTGCACGCGTCGACG
The DNA here is from genome assembly GCA_964350865.1 of uncultured Microbacteriaceae bacterium. Taxonomy (GTDB): domain Bacteria; phylum Actinomycetota; class Actinomycetes; order Actinomycetales; family Microbacteriaceae; genus Pontimonas. The sequence goes on along the minus strand of CAYGLJ010000015.1, from coordinate 17,765 downwards.
ACTGGAATCAGGTTGGCTCACGGGACTCGGTGGAACCATTCCGGTGTGGCAAATTTTTCCACCGCAAGCGTGCTCGCTCGCTCCATCTCCTCCGCCGTGATTGCGCTGGGGCGGAGACCATAGGAGGAAGTAAATGAGCTGACAAGGTGCTCCATGATCGCCTCACGCGTCAGACCTGTGTGGGATTTGAGCGGATCCACTCTCTTGTTAGCGCTTTGCACACCTTTGTCACTGATCTTTTCGCGACCAATCCGCAGAACTTCGACCATGCGGTCCCCATCCATGTCATAGGCCATGGTGACGTGGTGGAGGACGGCACCACTGCCGAGTCGCTTTTGGGCAGCCCCACCAATTTTTCCGGTGGGGCTGGTGATGTCATTGAGGGGTTTGTAGGACGCATCAATGCCGAGGCCGCGCAAAGACTGCACAACCCAGTCATCCAGGAACGCATACGAGTCTTGGAAGCTCATCCCAGAGACCAACTCGGCTGGTGCATAGAGGGAGTAGGTGATCGCGGTGCCAAGCTCCATGAACATCGCGCCCCCACCACTCACGCGGCGAACGACCTCCAGCCCATATTTTGCGGCATTCTCGAGGTCGACCTCGTTGGTGACCGATTGGAAACTCCCGATCACGACCGCGGGCTTGGCCCATTCCCAGAGACGAAGCGTGGGTCCCCGCCTTCCGGCGCCCACTTCTTCCGCGAGGACCTGATCCAGCGCCATCTGGGTGAGTGGCTCGAGGGGCTCTGGTGCGATGTAGTCCCAGGTGTAGTCGAGGAAACTTGTAGCTCCAGTGAGGGCTCGCCTCACAACAGTTCCGATGGCTTCGGGGCTGAAGCCCATCATCACAGCATCCGCGGGAAGGGCCTGGGCCACCGCGCGAGCAATGTCCTCACTAGAGGAGGTCGTAGGAAGCCCCACGATGGCCTCGTTGATGGCTTCGAGGGCTTCGTCGGGTTCGAGGAAGAAATCTCCCGCAATTCGGCACACAGAAATCGCATTGGCGTCTACCTCGATATCGGCGACGACGAGCTTTCCGCCCGGGACTTTGTACTCTGCATGCACCCCTTAACCCTACGGTGTGCTTGCTTCGAGCCTCCCGGCTAGCCAGGCAACGAGGTCATCCATGACCTCGTCCTTGTTGGTTTCGTTGAAGACCTCATGCCTGGCGCCCTCATAGATGATCAGCTCGACATCACTCGAGCCCTTGCGGAGATAAGCATCAGCGAGTTTCTTGGCACTCTTCTCTCCACCTAGTGCGCAATCCGAACCAATCATCATCAGGATCGGGATGTCGCGTTCGAGCCGACGGGGGACACCAAGGAATCGAGCCGCATCCACCACACCAAATAGCTTGAGCGGATTGACAGGAAAAGTGAGGGGGTCATCTCGCCAGGCTTCATGCACAGCCACATCTCGGGACAACCATTCCGCACCAGTGGAACCCAGATGCTTATGTCTTGCATTCAGATCACCGAGCTCCATAAAGCCGGGCATCCGGAAAGCGGCCCCGGTAAAAATGACTCCATCAAACGCAGTGAATCCGCGCTGGTTCAGGATAAGTTGGCCCACTACAGCACCGCCGCTGTGGCCCAGGAAGAAGAGTGGGACGCCGGGTCGCTCCTCACGGATAACATCGGTGAATGCTCGCACCGCCGCGACCGCGGCAGGAATACCCCCGGGGCCCAATCGTCCTAGCTTGCTGTGGTCACCTTCCCACTGCTCGAGGCCCGTGGCGCCGTGGCCTCGGTGCTCATTCGCCCACACCTCGAAGCCCTCTTTCACGAGTCTGGTGACGAGGCCGTCATAACGCAGGCCGTGCTCACCCAGACCGTGGGCTAGCTGAATGATGGCCCGAGGTTTCCCCCGCGGTGACCAGCGGTGGTAGTGAATAGTGACCCCGTAGGAGTCGACAAAGATTTCGTCTACGCGCTTCGGTGCAGCCATGGCGTCATCCTATTGCGCGGGTCCGAACAGGTCGAAGGCCACTGTCCTGTGCACTGCTTCAGTGTCACTCGGGTGATACACACCCGCGAGGACATCTCGTTGCAGGCGGGAGAGTTCATGAGACGAGCGATATGCGCCACCCCCGACAATCCGAAGCGCTGTGTCCACAACACTGCGCGCAGTCTCCACGCTCTGGTGTTTCATCCCGGAGAGCAGGCGGAACCAATGATCAGGTGTGGGCCCAGCAGCATCCACCCACGAGCAATAGGTCTCAAGTTGCGGGGTCAAGGCATCCACCGCAATCGCAGAAGCGGCAGCCTGGCGGCGAATATCGGGGTCATCGGAGTAGGCAGCTCCGTCATCGAGCGCGCTGTGTTTGCTCGTGGCACCCTCCACCGTCAGCTCCAGTGCCCTATCGGCAATGCCGGCATACACACTGGAGACCAGCAATAGGAAGTTCTGGAAGATCGCGACGGTGAACGGGTCCTCATTTGGCCCTACCGGCAGACGCCTCGCCACCCGAGCGTGCTCGATGACGACTCCGTCAAGCTGGGTGGTGTAACTCTGGGTCGCCCGCATGCCCAGGGTGTCCCAGTCGGGGGTGTTGGACCAGCCCTTTTGGTCTCGAGTGATAAACCCGTGGATGATCTCATCGCCGTGGCGACCCAGCAGACTCAATCTCGTCCACGCGGGTGAGAGCGACACGAAGATCTTCTGCCCGGTGAAGGAAAATCCACCCTCCACCTCGGACACGGTGACGAGTGAGTCAGAGAGCACCCGGTCGTTACCGCGCTCACTCACCCCGAATGCAAAAATCTCACCAGATTCACCGTCATCGAGAATCCACTGCAATTCGGTGTGACCGGCGTTCACCATGTCTCTGGCGACACCCATCCAGGTGAGGTGCATCCCGATACCAAGCGCCGTCGCCGGGGCGTGGGCGGCAAGGCGTCGCTGGTCTGACGACATTTGCGACAGCGAACGGGGCTTCAAATAGCCGATTTCCCGGAGGATGTCGAGGTCCTCGTGAAAAAACTCATTGCGCTGGTCATACCCGGGTGCCCGCTCGCGCATACCGGCAAGGACATCGTCGGTCAGAACCGACGATGCGACCAGGTCAGCACGAGCGCTCATGCTCTCAGGCTAACGCGCCCTCATGGTCATCCACCGGGAACACCAGCGCGGGGTGACGCAACGCCAAATGGAAGTCTTGTCCCACTGAGGGCAAGAATGGCGCTGCAATCCGAGCGCGAACGCGCTCGGGATGACCGGTGAGCTCAAATTCCACGAGAGCATCGTGCCCTGCGTAGGAGACACCCCTGACCTTGGCGGCGATACCGGAGGGCGAGGGAACGAGCCATTCAGGACGAACCACGACTCGCACAGTGTCCCCACTTCTGGGCTCTAAACCTTGCGAGGTGGCCGCCACATCACCCAGTGCGCACAGCACATGTCCCGTGCACCCCAATCGATTCTCCGCGGGGCCGCAGAAATCTTTAGCACCGCACTGCTGGCAATTCAGGGCATCGTCTTTCCAGGTTCCCTCCAACTCCACCGTGTCTCCGACAAAGGAGGCCACCCACGGTGTTGCAGGGGATTCATAGATCTCCAAGGGTGTCCCCACTTGGACGATGCGACCGTTGTCCATGACCGCGACAAAGTCCGCCAAATCGAGGGCCTCCTCACGATCATGGGTCACCATGATCGCGGTGGTTTCCTGTTCCCGCAGGATGCGCGCCACATCTCGACCTAACGAATGGCGCAAGACACTATCCAGAGCTCCGAAGGGCTCATCGAGTAGGAGCACATCAGGTGCTGGGGCAAGCGCTCTGGCGAGAGCCACGCGTTGAGCTTGACCGCCAGAGAGTTGACCGGGGGCGCGGTCGGTAAACCCCTGGAGCCCGATCAGGGAGGCAAGCTCCTCAACGCGCTCAGTCCGCCTGCGACCTTTGGGCAGAGAGAAACCAATGTTGTCTCCCACACTGAGGTGGGGGAAGAGTGACGATTCTTGCGGGACCCAACCAATTCCCCTCTGCTCGGGGGGGACACGGTGCCCGGCGGAGGAGAGCTCCCTCGATCCCACAGTGATGGTTCCCGAGTCGATGGACACAAGACCGGCAAGCGCCATCAACAAACTGGTTTTGCCACACCCGGAGGGCCCCAAAATGGCAACCAGAGACCCGGAGGGGACAACGAGAGAGACATCGCGAAGGGCCTGCCTGGAGCCATAGGAGAGGCTGATGTTGTTCAGCGTAAGCGTGGTCACAGCTCCTCCTTCGCGACAGATCGAACACCCGAGAGAATCATCGCAGGAATTGCTGCGACCAGAACAAGAACAGCCGCATAGGGGGCAGCGGCCCCGAACTCACCTGCTGCGGTCCTCGACCACAGCTCGGTCGCCAGGGTACTCGAGCCGATAGGGCGCAACAGCAGCGTTGCGGGAAGCTCCTTCATGGTGGTGATGGCCACGAGGAGAGCCCCAATTCCAATTCCCGGGAGGGCCAGGGGAACGGTGACTCGCCACCATGCCTGAAAGCGGGAGGCACCAAGAGTCCGTGCCACATTGATCAGGTCAACAGAGACGCCTTCAATGCTGGCTCGAGCTGTCCCCAGAGCTTTCGGCATAAACAGCACCGCGTACGCAAAGACCAACACCGCGACCGTTTGATAGAGCGCCGGAAGCACCGAGAGTGAGAAGAACACCAGAGAGAGCCCCACGACAATCCCGGGCAGACCATTCGAGAGATACCCCGCACCTTCGAGAGTGGGGATCCATCGGTTCGTGTACCTCGCCGCAAGCGCAGCCAATGGCAGAGCGAGGAGGAGCGCGACAACTGCTGCCGCCACTGACACACCAATCGTGGTGGTTGTGGCCTCGATAAGACCTTGAGGATTGATCGAGCGCAGGGTCGTAGCTTCAGCGAGGCGCCCCGCCAATCCCAGGAGGGGAACGACAACGCCTACCAGGGGAGGCAACGCCACCACCACAGTGAAGATGATTCTGACAAGTGGCGAGAGTGGTTCCTTGGTGGAATGAATTGCGGTGGTCCGCTTCAGAGATCCTCTCGCTCCGCGCTCCGCCGCCACCACAATCACCGCAATGACTACAAGTAGCAGGGCGAGCACCGCGGCTTGAGAGCGATCAAAGCTCGCCGCGTAGGCCTGTTGAACTCCCCAGGTGAGGGTTTGGAACCGGAGCATTGCGACCAAACCAAAGTCACTCAAGGTGTAGAGAAACACCAGGAGACCTCCGGCGATTGCTGCGGGTCGAACCTGGGGCCAGGTCACCCGCCAAAAAGCTTGTGTGGGGCGAAGCCCGAGAGTCCTGGCGACGGCTTCACCATCTGCTGAGGTCCCTCGCAACACTGCCGCGACTGGGAGCGTCACATAGGGGATGGTGACCGCACTCAGCAATGCCCAACTGGGCCAAAAACCGTTCAGGCTTGGCACCACCACAAGCCACCCATAGGACGCCAGATAGGAAGGGACTGCCAAGGGTAAAGCGGAGATCAGGAGCCACGTGCGAGCTGCTCCGATACGCAGCCTCGTCACAATTGTCGCAATCACTGTTCCCATGGCAATCGCCGTGGCGGACACGGCGACACTCAAGCCAATGGTGTTCAGGAGTAGCTCACCCACCAACGGTCTGGAGAGAATCACCATGACCTCGGAGAAGGGCACCTCGGATGCTCGCACGCCGAGATAGACCAGGGGAATGGCCACGGTAGCCACCGCCAAGACGGCCAGAGTCGTGAGCCAGGCCGGTGGTCTGCCCACACGAGACACCCCTGCGACTGGCGCAGGGGTGAGCTCTGGTGTTCTGGTGGTGGGCACAAAGGCCTTTCTTACTCGGACCGAGTTAGAGAATCAACCCATACTTTCGCAGGAGATCCTGGGTCTCTTTCAGAGTAGCGAGGTCGGAGAGGTCGAAGTCGGCCACAGCAAGGTCGTCCAAGGTGGGGAGTCCTTCGGGGGCGCTGATTCCCGGAACGAGCGGGTATTCAAAGGTCTGCTCGACGAAGTACCGCTGGGCGTCATCCGAGACGAAAAACTCAATCAATTCCACCGCGTCCAGGTCAAAGCTTTGCGCCTTGAGGAGGCCCATCCCGGTCACATTCACGATCGATGCTGGATCCCCCGCCTCGGTGAAGTGCAACTGTGCACGGAGATTCTCTCCTCCACGCTCAAAGGCAAGCCGCTCCCAGTAGTAGTGGTTGATCAGACCGAGCGGGATTGTCCCCTCGTTCACGGCCTCGAGGATGGCACCATTGCCCTCAAAAATCTGCGGGTCATTGATGGTGAGACCGGCGACCCACTGGTCAGCGGCACTGTCCCCCTCGAGGACTCGATACGCAGTCACAAAGGATTGGAAGCTCGCATTGCCTGGCGCGACAGCGACTTTTCCGGACCACTGTGGCGCGACAATCTCGTCAGCCGTGGTGGGCAGGTCGTCCACACTTACGGTCTCGCTGTCATAAACAATGACTCGCGCGCGTCCGGTAATTCCCACCCAGCTGTCGTCATAGGAGGTGAAGGCCGGGTCAACTCGCTCCGTGATGTCGGAGGGGAGCTCTGCAAAAAGACCTTCGAGGCTGAGGGCTCCAAGGGCACCCGCATCCTGAGAGAGAAACACTGCAGCTGGGCTGTCTGCGCCCTCCTCGAGAAGTTGTGCCGCGAGCTCGGAGCTTCCGGCGTAGCGAATATCCACGGTGATGCCGGTCTGCTCGGTGAAGGTGTCAATCAGCGGCTGCACGAGGCTTTCGTTGCGCCCGGAATACAGGATGACGTAGTCATCAGCCACCGGCTCGATGACTACCTCGTCGATTGTCTCTTCCAGAGGTGCTGTTTCTTCCGAAACCTCAGCTTCCGGTGCTACCGCGCAGCTCGCCAAGGCGAGAGCGGAACCGAGGACAAGGGCAACACCACGAAGGCGCGCAGATACAGACATTGTTCTCCTTGAGAGACGAAGGGGTGAGAGACAGTCACCTCTGTGTGAGTGCGTCTAGGTTAGGTTAGCCTAACCTAGCTCGAGAGGGAAGGGCTATAGAGATTATTTCGCTGAGAGTTCCCGGAGAACATTCTCCAGCTGATCAATCCCCCAGTCGAGGTCCTTCTTGGAGACAACGATCGGAGGGGCCAAGCGAATGGTGGACCCGTGGGTGTCTTTAGCCAGCACACCCTTCGCCATGAGTGCCTCGCAGACCTCGCGGCCAGTTGCGAGTTTTGGGTCAATGTCGATTCCCGCCCAAAGGCCCACTCCCCGCACCGCAAGCACTCCCTTGCCCACTAACTTCTTGAGGCGCTTGTGGAGGTGCTTGCCCAAGCGCTCAGATCGCTTTTGCATATCTCCCTTGGCGAGGATCCGCACCACCGCAAGTCCTACCGCAGCAGCAAGCGGGTTTCCCCCAAAGGTGGAACCGTGCTGTCCTGGCTTCAACACAGCCATGACATCGGCTTTCCCCACGACAGCGCTGACGGGGACGATGCCGCCACCGAGCGCTTTGCCCAGGATGAACATGTCAGGCACGACTTTCTCGTTCTGGCACTGCACGGTCGCTCCGGTGCGACCCAGTCCCGACTGAATCTCATCGGCGATCATCAACACGTTCTTCTTCTTCGTCAGCGCCCGCACAGCCTTCAGGTATCCCTTGGGCGGCGTAATGATTCCCGCTTCACCCTGAATGGGCTCGAGCAACACTGCGACCGTGTTGTCCGTAATTGCTTTCTCCAGTGCCTCAATGTCTCCATAGTCGACCTGAACAAAACCGGGGGTAAAGGGGCCGAAATCTTTTCTCGAGGACTCATCGGAGGAGAAACTCACGATGGATATGGTGCGTCCGTGGAAGTTGTTCTTCGCCACCACAATGGTCGCCTTGTTGGCCTGAACGCCTTTGACGCGATATCCCCACGCCCTCGCAACCTTGACGGCGCTCTCCACTGCCTCGGCGCCGGAGTTCATCGGCAACACCATGTCCATGCCGAGCAAGTCAGCGAGCTCTTTCGCGAAGAGGCCAAGTTTGTCGTGGTGGAAAGCACGTGAGGTCAGAGTGACCCGACCCAGCTGGCGCTTGGCTGCACGAATCAAGGTGGGGTTCGAGTGCCCAAAGTTGACGGCGGAGTACGCGGCCAAGCAATCGAGATACTTTTTACCCTCCACATCCCAGACCCAAGCACCCTTGGCCTTGGCTGCCACCACCGGCAAGGGGTTGTAGTTCCTGGTGAGCGAGCGCTGCTCCAGCTCCAGGACGTCAGGGGTGCTCAGTCGGCGGCTCATGCCCTCAACTCTAAAGTGCAACACTTGACGCCTCCTCCACCGAGCAGAAGCTCGGAGAGGTCAACACCGATCGGGTTATACCCACGCTCGGCGAGGTCTTTCGCAAAGGTTGTCGCGCGCTCAGCGATCACCACATTGTGGCCGTCGCTAAAGCTGTTGAGCCCTAGGAAAGCCGCGTCCTCTTCGGTGGCGATGATGGCGTCGGGGTAGCGTTCGCGGAGAATCGACAGCGACGCCTCATCAAAAGCGCTCGGTAGATACGCGATAGTGGTGGGGTCGATCACGGCCAGAGCTGTGTCCAGGTGGTAGTAGCTCGGGTTGACCAGCTGGAGGGAAACGACTTCACGTCCATAAATGTCGGCGATCTCTTGGTGACTCGAGGTGTCACTGCGGAAACCAGACGCCGCGAGAATCGTGTCACCGACGAGGAGAAAATCGCCCTCACCCTCGTTGGTTGACTTGGGCTCCCGAACATCAAGCCCTTGGGATCGGAACCAGTCCATGTAGGCGGGACCCTCAGGTTGGCGCTCGGGATAGTGGAACTGTGCGCCATAGGCAATCCCGTCAAGAACAAAGCCACCGTTGGCTGCATAGACCATGTCCGGTAACCCAGGAAGGGAATCAATGAGCTGAACCGTGAAGCCCAAATCAACATACGTGTCATAGAGGACTGTCCATTGCCTCAGCGCCAACGAAGTGTCGGTGGGATCTTCGGGGTGCATCCAGGGGTTGATCCGGTAGCTGACAGTGAAGTGCTCAGGCCGACACATCAAGACGGTCGGCGCAGTCGCCTGAAGTGATGGGGTGGTTGAGCTAGGGGAGGTCTCCAAAGTTGCAGTCATGTCTCGAGTCTCTCACGCAGGAAACGCTTATTTTCTGAGTCTAAACGCGGATATTCTGCGTTTTTGTGGCGTGATTAGCAGATTTCTTGCATACAATGCCCCTATGGACGCAATTGACCACAAAATCATTGGCGAGCTTCGCCACAACGCCCGCGCTAACTATGGCGATATTGGCGACATCGTCGGTCTATCCGCCTCAGCTGTCAAGAGACGTGTCGACAAAATGGTGGCCGAGGGCACGATCCGAGGTTTTACCGTCCTGGTTGATCCGACAGTCGAGGGTCTCGCGGTGGAGGCTTACGTGGAACTGTTTTGCCAGGGCACAGTCTCGCCCAACGATTTGCGTCGGATTCTCCAGGGGGTTCCCGAAGTGATCGATGCCGGAACAGTCAGCGGCGACGCGGATGCAATCGTCCATTTGCGCGCCAAGGACATCGCAGCGTTAGAGGACGCGCTAGAACGAGTGAGAAATGCGCCCAACGTCAATCACACGAAGAGCTCCATTGTGCTCTCCAACCTCATCCATCGACCTCGCGACTAAATCACGAGGTCGCGGAACCTCGGATCAATAGCTCCAAATCGGTGAGCGGTCACCGATACTGCCTGCTCAATCACAAAGGGCAACACCTCAACACGACCAGACTCTGTTGCCTCGTGTCCATAAATCGCTACTTCAGGTGCTCCATCGAAGGCCACCGAAAGAGCATCGGCCCGCGACCCCAGCAGTCGAATTCGCTCCGGGGGATTTCCTGCTACCCGAGACACGAACTCTCTCTCGTTTTCCACGACATAATCCGCTATTGCGCCGAACACTTCATTACCCTGGCGCAAGAGTTTGAGCACGCCATCGGGCAGGGGGTCCGTGAGCGACAGACTCACTCGAGCACCGACGCGCGCTCCCGCCAACGCCACGCGAAGAATTTCGGCCAGCGGGACGAAGCCAGCGGCCCGAATCGTCACCGCAGTGGGGCGATACCTAAAGACATTCCGCTCGACCGTGAGACCAGTCTCATCAGTAGACACTCCATAGACCTCAGACCAGGCGCGCTCATCACTGGCGAGTGAGCGCAAGAAGAACCCTCTCGTCTCGGTGTTGTCCTCCACGACGAAGGGCACCAGCGATGCTACGAACGGATCGGCCAGTGCAGCCATCTCGTCCGTGGTTGCCTTGGTGCTGCGCCAGGACCCCATGCCCATCAGGTAGTTCGGCCCACCGGCTTTCGTGCCCGGCCCCACACTCGACTTCTTCCAGCCTCCAAAAGGCTGACGCTGAACAATGGCACCGGTAATCCCTCGGTTGACGTAACAGTTTCCAGCCTGGACTCGATCGAGCCAGTGGGCAACCTCGTTGGGGTCCAAAGAATGGATTCCCGCAGTCAATCCGTAGTCGACACCGTTTTGGAAGGAGATAGCTTCGTCCAAGGACTTTGCGCTCATGATTCCGAGAATCGGGCCAAAGTACTCGGTCTGGTGGAAGGTGCTTCCCGGCTTTACTCCTTCACGCACTCCCGGGCTCCACAAACGACCCTCATCATCCAGAAGCTGCGGCGTGAGTAACCAGTTCTCACCAGGGCCCAGCTCCGTCAGACCGGAAGTCAGCTTCGAACCTGGAGGCTCGATGACAGGACCCATCACGGACTCGGGATCATCGGGGTATCCCACGCGCAACGTAGTCACGGCGTCCATGAGTTGACGGCGGAATCTCTCGGATTTAGCCACCGATCCCACCAGGATGACCAAGCTGGCGGCGGAACACTTTTGGCCAGCGTGACCGAAGGCGCTCTTAACAATGTCGGCAACGGCCAAGTCGTAGTCAGCGCTGGGCGTGACGATGAGAGCGTTCTTGCCGCTGGTTTCCGCGAGAAGGGGAAGGTCAGCTCGCCAAGAGCGGAACAACTGCGCTGTCTCAAAGCCACCCGTCAGGATCAATCGATCCACCCCTGGGTGAGAAATTAATCCGCGACCGATCTGGCCTTCTTCGACATCGACCAACTGAAGGACGTCCTTCGGAACACCGGCAGCCCAGAGCGCTTCCACCATGACTGCGCCGCACCGCCGAACTTGGGGCGCTGGCTTGATAGCTACAGCACTACCGGCAGCAAGCGCCGAGAGCACTGACCCAGCGGGGATCGCCACGGGGAAATTCCACGGAGGTGTCACCAGGGTGAAACGGGCCGGCTGGAACTCGGCACCATCGATGGTGTCGAGTTCGAGAGCAGACTGAGCGTAGTAGCGAGCAAAGTCGATGGCTTCGCTGACTTCTGGATCCCCTTCTTGGAGAGTCTTGCCGGCTTCCTGCATCATTACGGCCAAGAGGTCCGCGCGTTTCAGGGCAAGCTGGTCAGCTGCCCTCAGCAGTATTGCGGCGCGATCTGAGGCTGATTTCTTTCCCCACTCTGCTCCGGCTTGACGCCCCCTCGCTACAAGGTCATCCACGGCAATGCCACCCTTGATGGGTCCGAGGGAGTCGGGTATTCCCCCTTTACGCAGTGACTCCAGTCCTAAGGTTTTTCCTCGCTTGGACTTCGCGAGAGTGCGAATGGTGTCTGCCCATTCGCGGTTATGAGCGATGGAAGGGTCTGTGTCTGCTTCGTTGTGGAAGGGCTCACCGGGCTTGATTCCCCGCGCGGTCTCCGCAGCGCGATGTTGAGCTCGATGAACGGGTGGGGCTTTCGCCGTAAGCGCCGAGAGGGAGTGACGGAACCGTTCCTCTTCGCGTCGGAAGATTTCGTCGTTGTCGTGCAGGTCAAACACTGCCGACATGAAATTCTCTGAGCTGGCATTCTCATCGAGGCGGCGCACCAAGTACCCGACCGCGGCATCAAACTCTTTGGGATGGACAACGGGGGTATAGAGAATCAAGCCTCCGACTGTCTCGCGGACCGCGTCGGCTTGATGCGGCGCCATCCCGATCAGCATTTCGAAATCGATGGCTCGACTCACTCCACGACGCTCAGCCAAGAGATGGGCGAAGGCCACATCAAAAAGGTTGTGGCCGGCAACACCGATGCGGACGTTCTTGCTTCGCGAGGGGGTCAGTGACCATTCGAGCACTCGTTTGTAATTGGTGTCGCTAGCTTGCTTGGACGGCAAAACGGCAAGTGGCCAATCGTGCAGCTCCGCATCGACTTGCTCCATCTGAAGGTTGGCGCCCTTCACCACGCGAACTTTGAGAGGTGCGCCACCTGCTTTGACTCGGGCCGCAGCAAAACTCTGGATTCGCTTCATGGCAGCCAGTGCCTCTGGGAGGTAAGCCTGCAACACAATTCCCCCGGTGTAGGAGCGCAGGCTCTTGTCGCCCAGCACACGCTCGAACACATCAAGTGTCATGTCGAGGTCTTTGAATTCCTCCATGTCCAAGTTGATGAACGTGGGTGGGTTGGTGGCTGCTGCTTCGGCGTAGAGGGGAATCAGTCGTGTGACGACTCGATCCACCGTTTCTTTGTATGCCCACATCGACAGCTGGCTAGAAATGGCCGAGACCTTCACCGAGACGTAGTCCACATCTTCCCTGGCGATCAGAGCGCGAACACCGGCGAGCCTGCGGTCAGCCTCCTCGTCCCCCAGAACTGCCTCGCCCAACAGGTTGATGTTGAGCTGGTCACCCTTCTTGGTCAGTCGCTTGAGAGAGGCGGCGAGCTTGTTCTCGCTCGCGTCAATGATGAGGTGACCAATGAGGGTCTTCAGCGCCCACCGAGCGAGAGGGACGACAATCCCCGGAAATATGGGGGCAAAGAAACCGCCGACCTGGATCAACAACCGGAGCACGGGTGGCAGGAAGCCGGGGATATCTCGGGAGAGTTCGCGGAAATTTCGAGCCGCAACGGACAAATCTTCTGGTCTGGCAACACGATCCACAAAACCGAGCGCGAAGGCGGGACCTTTGGGGTCCTTCAAGACTCCCGCGAGCCGCTCCGAGCTGGCGTCAGGTTTGCGGTGAAGCTGCGCTGCTCGATCCAGCCAGGACCGCACGAGTGCGACGGAGTCATCGGCGAGTGACTGCGCGAAAGAAATTCCGCTCACTCCTTGGCCGGAGGTGCTGGTTCGGGAAGTCGCGGTAGGCATAGCAAGCATGCTACGGCCTCGACCCTGACGGGCGCATCCCGAGACGGTGCCACCACCGCGAGTGCCATGAGCCTGCCTAGACTGTGGTGCGATGAGCACACACAACAGCGACGTTGTCATTGTGGGCGGTGGCCACAATGGCCTCACCGCTGCGGCCTACCTGGCCGGGGCAGGACTATCCGTCACAGTCTTGGAGCGCCTCGATGAGTGGGGCGGTGCCGCCGTCTCGCAACAGACTTTTACGGGTGTCGACGCACGGCTCTCCCGCTATTCCTACCTGGTGAGCTTGCTTCCCCAGAAAATCATCGATGACTTAGCTCTCCCCATCTCTCTCGCAAAGCGTCGCTACTCTTCCTACACTCCCGTCCCTGGGGACACCCGAGGTCTGCTCATCGACAATGAAGATGCTGATCTCACGCGCGAATCTTTTGCCCGCATCGGAGCGAGCGGAGACGCCGATGCCTGGGACGCGTTTTACTCGCAGACAGCTGCGCTGGCTCAAGCGCTCTTTCCCGGAGTCACCGATCCGCTGATCACCCGCAGCGAAGCTCGCGACCGCGTGGTCAGCATTACCGGAGCTAGTGAGATCTGGGACCGCTTTATTGAGACCCCCATTGGGAACACCATCGAGAGAACCTTCCAGAACGATGTGGTGAGGGGGGTAGTTCTCACGGATGGCCTGATTGGAACCTTCGCTCCCAACAGCGACCCTGCATTGGACGCCAACAAGTGCTTTCTGTATCACGTGATTGGTGGGGGTACCGGAGACTGGGATGTGCCGGTTGGCGGGATGGGGGCTGTCTCGGGAGCGCTCCTTCAGGCCGCCAGAGCAGCAGGTGCCACGCTCATCTCGGGAGCCTCAGTGAGCGCCATCAGTGCCGACAAAGAAGTCACCTACACCCAGGGTGGTGAGACTCACACGATCACGGGTCGCTATGTTCTGGTCAACGTTGCCCCGACCGAACTTGCCAAACTCCGCAATCGACCCGCGGTGGAGCCTGCCCCTGAGGGTGCCCAAGTGAAGGTCAATATGGTGCTCCAGCGCCTGCCGAAACTGAAAGACCCTTCCCTCAGTCCCGAAGCCGCGTTTGGGGGAACATTCCACATCAACGAGACCTGGTCCCAACTCCACACAGGGTTCGAGTCAGCCGCGAGCGGTTCCATCCCCGACCCCTTGCCCTGCGAAATCTACTGTCACTCTCTGAGTGACCCGAGCATTTTGTCTCCTGAGCTACAGCAATCAGGAGCTCACACGTTGACCGTGTTTGGGCTCCACGTACCCCACCGACTGACCCGCACGATGAACAACGACGCGTTGCGGGATGCTCTGCAAACGGCAGTCGTAGCGTCGCTGAATAGTGTTCTGGCTGAACCTCTCGAAGATGTGTTGTTACGAGACGAGGCAGGCAACCTCTGCATCGAGACAAAAACAACCCAGGACCTCGAGGATGCTCTGGGTCTCCCAGGAGGAAACATTTTCCATGGTCCCCTCGAGTGGCCCTTCGTCGAGGACGGTGCGGACCTGTCTACTCCTGAACGCCGATGGGGCGTTGCCACCGAGGATGACGGAGTTCTGCTTTGTGGTTCAGGTGCGAGGCGAGGCGGTGCCGTGAGCGGCATTGCAGGTCACAATGCCGCCATGGCAGTCCTCGAGCGAGAGAGTCGTTAGGAACGAAGTCCCCTCGGACCCATTTCGCCCCACATCTCGAAGTCACCGAACTCACCTACGGTGGAGGCGACCAGAACAATCCAGCCGACCACAGCAAGGATTCCGAGCACCATCAACACCGAGCTCACGGCAACGGCAACCTTGGCGGGAACGTTGTTGACGCCAGCCTTGTTCGACCAGACCCAAGCGATGATTCCGAGAATCAGCGCCGGAACCTGCGTAAAGAAGGACAGAACGAGGGCAACAATTCCCATGGTTTGGCCTGGGTACTCAGTGCTTGCGGTGAGGCCCGTATCAGCTGTGTTGGCAACGTGCTCCGTTGCTGTGACGGCCTCTTTTTTCTCAGCCATGTGATCTCCTTGTGAGTCGTTGTAGAAGTGATGTGCCCCCACACTAAAACGATTGCCTATATGTGGCCTTGGTGAAACCTAAGGAAACGATAGGGGTTCTGTGACCCGAGCTTCTCGTCAACAGGGGAGAATAGGAGCATGAAGATTGGAATGCTCACCAGCGGTGGCGACGCCCCCGGATTGAATGCGGTCATCAGAGCAGCGGTTCTCAAAGGTACGCGCGTTCATGGCCACGAGTTCGTGGGGTTCGTGGGTGGTTATAAAGGCCTCTGCCAGCCAGACATCATGCCTCTCACTCGCCACGAAGTGAAAGGTATCTCCAAGCAGGGTGGAACCATTCTGGGAACATCCCGGACTAATCCTTTTGAATACGGTGGCCCCGATCGAGTTAAAGAGGTGCTCAAAGAACACGAGATTGACGCCATCATCGCGATTGGTGGGGAAGGATCTCTTGCTGCGGCGAAAGAACTGAGCGACACCGGCATTCCCATCGTCGGAGTGCCGAAGACCGTGGATAACGATCTCAACGGCACGGACTTCACCTTCGGTTTCGACACCGCCGTCAGTATTGCCACCGAAGCCATGGATCGCCTGCGCACCACAGGAGATTCGCACTCCCGCTGCATGGTTGCCGAAGTCATGGGTCGCCACGTTGGGTGGATTGCATTGCACTCCGGAATGGCGGCTGGGGCTCACGCCATCCTCATCCCCGAGCGAAAGACAAGCCTCGACGAGTTGGTGGGCTGGGTCCGTTCCGCCTACGACCGTGGCCGAGCTCCTCTTGTTGTCGTGGCAGAAGGCTTTGCTCTGGACACGATGGACGACGCACACTCCGAGCGCGGTCTCGATGCCTTTGGTCGGCCAAGGCTTGGAGGGATTGGAGAGATGCTCGCTCCCCTCATTGAAGAGGCGACCGGCATTGAAACCAGGGCGACCACGCTCGGACATATTCAACGCGGGGGTACTCCCAGCGCCTTTGACCGCGTTTTGGCGACCAGGTTTGGCATGAGTGTCATCAACCTGGTCAACGATCAGCAGTGGGGCCACATGGTTGCCTTGCGCGGAACCGACATCAAGAGGGTGGACTTCGTCGAAGCTCTCGGGGATCTCAAGACAGTTCCTGATGAGCGCTACGAAGCGGCGGCGATGCTGTTTGGCTAACCACGCCACAGGCTGGTGGATTTCCTCGGACGGGTCCGGGCAACTCACCACGCACTTCCGGGACGATATTGCGCTCTCGCACATGGGGGAAGGCTCCCTCACCGTTGATGTTCACTACTCAGCCCTCAACTACAAGGACGCTCTCGCACTGACCGGTTCACCAGGAGTAGTGCGGAAGCCACCTCTCATTCCTGGCATCGACTGCTCCGGGGTCGTAGTGGAGAGCGCCGATCCAGATGTTCCTGTCGGGACATCCGTAGTCATCACGGGGTATGGATATGGGGAGAACCGTCACGGGGGCCTTGCGACTCGCGTCATGGCCGATGCCGAGCATGTAATCCCCATTCCCGAAGGTCTCTCCCTCAAGGACGCCGCCACCATTGGGACCGCGGGCATTACCGCCGGGCTCGCCATCAGAGCCCTGAAGGGACACGGGGTTAGCCCGGCTTCTGACCTTCCCATTGCGGTAACAGGCGCAGCAGGCGGGGTGGGTTCACTGGCACTGGCCTTGCTTTCCCATTCCGGCTATCGCGCCGTGGCCATCACGGGTCGCACCGACGAAGCCGACTACCTCTTGATGCTGGGCGCCTCCGAGGTCATGTCTCGCCAGGAGTTTTTAGCTCAACCCTCCAGGCCTCTACTTCCGGAGCAGTTTGGTGGTGCCATTGATCAGGCTGGTGGGGCGATGCTCGCCACCCTGCTGGCCTCGACTCAGAGCAATGGCGTCGTAGCCGCGTGCGGTTTAGCAGGGGGCTCAGACCTTCCAACGACCGTGTTGCCCTTCATTCTTCGCGGAGTGAGTTTGGTCGGGATCAACTCAGTCTTCCAACCTCAAGACGTTCGAGGTGAGATATGGAACCTTTTCGCTGGTGCGAACCTGCCGCTCGACCAGATGTCTCACGTCGTTGACCTTGCCGATGCCCTAGAAACAGCGCCGAGGGTGCTCTCCGGACTAACCCGTGGTCGAGTCGTCGTGAAAGTTCGCGACTAGTCGTCGCCGAGAAGTGCCCACAAGATCGCGGCCACAGCTCCGATAACGGTCACTCCCAGAGCAATCAACCACGGGGTCGAATCCTCGTCCCAGGATCGTGCCACCCACGCGCCTGTCTTCTTGGCAATGACGTCAGGGCGCAGTCGATGCTCAATCTCGTCCAGGGTTGCGCCGAGATCCTCCCGGGTCTCGTGGACATAATTGCGGACAGTTGCTCGGGACATCTACTTGCGTCCTCGCATCACTCGAATGTCCTCGCGGATGCTCTCCACCGTCTCGTTGGGCAAGGGGGACTTCGATCTCGCCATCACTGCCGCCCCAATACCTGCAATCACGATCGCGGCCAGAATGACGACGCCCGCAACAATCAAGGTCGCTGCCCACAGGGGAAGAACCAGTGAGAGCGCAAAGACTCCCGCAAAAATCAGCAACAAGAGCGCCAACAGAATCAGCGACAAGCTGAT